>JAKDRW010000033.1 GCA_030454225.1 Vreelandella subglaciescola
ACGGTACCTTTGTGATCAACGGTACCGAGCGCGTCATCGTTTCCCAGCTCCACCGTTCGCCGGGCGTGTTCTTTGACCACGACAAGGGCAAGAGCCACTCCTCCGGCAAGCTGTTGTACTCCGCCCGCGTGATCCCTTACCGCGGCTCCTGGCTCGACTTCGAGTTCGATCCCAAAGACAACGTCTTTGTGCGCATCGACCGTCGCCGCAAGCTGCCGGCATCCGTGCTGATGCGCGCGCTGGGCATGAGCGCAGAGGAAATTCTCGGCGAGTTCTTTGATACCAGCGTGTTCCACATCGAGAAGAACGGTTTCTCGGTGGAGCTGGTGCCGGCGCGTCTGCGCGGCGAAACCGCGACCTTTGATATCAAGGACGGCGAAGGCAACATCATCGTCGAAGAAAGCCGCCGGGTGACCCAAAAGCACATCCGCCAGCTGGAAAAGACCGGTCTGGACCGCCTTGAAGTGCCGATGGAGTACCTGTTCGGCAAGGTGTTGGCCAAAGATCAGATCGACGCCAAAACCGGCGAGCTGATCTGCCCGTGTAATAGCGAGATTACCCCCGAGCTTTTGGAAGCCATTGGCCAGGGCGGGATTACCCAGATCGAGACGCTGTACACCAACGATCTCGACTGCGGCTCGTTCATTTCCGATACCCTGCGGCTGGATACTACCGACTCGCGCCTTGGCGCGCTGGTGGAAATCTACCGCATGATGCGCCCCGGCGAGCCGCCGACCAAAGAGGCCGCTGAGACGCTGTTCCATAACCTGTTCTTCAGTGAAGACCGCTACGACCTGTCGGGCGTTGGCCGCATGAAGTTCAACCGTCGTCTGCAGCGCGAGTCCGACACCGGCTCTGGCGTGTTGGGCCGCGAGGATATCCTCGACGTGCTGCGCGAGCTGGTCAGCATTCGTAACGGCTTTGGCGACGTGGACGACATCGACCACCTGGGTAACCGGCGCATCCGCTGCGTGGGCGAGATGGCCGAAAACCAGTTCCGCGTGGGCCTGGTGCGCGTCGAGCGCGCGGTTCGCGAGCGCCTGTCGATGGCCGAAAGCGAAGGCTTGATGCCCCAGGACCTGATCAATGCCAAGCCCGTTGCGGCGGCGGTGAAAGAGTTCTTCGGTTCCAGCCAGCTGTCGCAGTTCATGGACCAGAACAACCCGCTGTCCGAGGTGACGCACAAGCGTCGCGTGTCGGCGCTGGGACCGGGCGGCCTGACCCGTGAGCGCGCCGGCTTCGAAGTGCGCGACGTCCACGCCACCCACTACGGCCGCCTGTGCCCGATCGAAACGCCGGAAGGCCCGAACATCGGTCTGATCAACTCGCTGGCGACGTACAGCCATACCGATAGCTACGGCTTTCTGGAAACGCCGTACCGCAAGGTTGTCGATAGCCAGGTGACCGACGAAATCGTCCACCTCTCGGCGATTGAAGAAGGCAACTTCGTTATCGCCCAGGCGTCGGCCGCGGTAGACGAAAGCGGCAAGCTGATCGACGACCTGGTGCAGGTTCGCCACCGCGGCGAAACCACCTTCATGCGCCCCGAGCAGGTCACGCGCATGGACGTGTCGCCGCGTCAGGTGGTTTCCGTTGCCGCCGCGCTGATCCCGTTCCTCGAGCACGATGACGCCAACCGCGCGCTGATGGGGGCCAACATGCAGCGCCAGGCCGTGCCCACGCTGCGCGCCGACAAGCCGCTGGTGGGGACCGGCATGGAGCGCTTTGTCGCCCGCGACTCGGGCGTCTGCGAGGTCGCGGACCGCGGCGGGATTATCGACTCCGTCGACGCGCGGCGCGTGGTCGTACGGGTCAACGAAGATGAGATCATCGGCGGCGAAGCCGGCGTGGATATCTACAACCTGACCAAGTACGTGCGCTCGAACCAGAACACCTGCATGAACCAGCGCCCGATCGTTCGTCCGGGCGACAAGGTGGCCCGCGGCGATATCCTCGCCGACGGCCCCTCGGTCGACATGGGCGACCTGGCGCTGGGTCAGAACATGCGCATGGCCTTCATGCCGTGGAACGGTTACAACTTCGAGGACTCCATCCTGATCTCCGAGCGGGTGGCCCAGGAAGACCGTTTCACTACGATCCACATCCAGGAATTGACCAGCGTCTCGCGCGATACCAAGCTGGGGCCCGAGGAAATTACCTCGGATATTCCCAACGTTGGCGAGTCGGCGCTGTCGAGCCTGGACGAGGCGGGCGTAGTTTACATCGGCGCCGAAGTCGGGCCGGGGGATATTCTGGTGGGCAAGGTGACGCCCAAGGGCGAAACCCAGCTGACGCCGGAAGAAAAGCTCCTGCGTGCCATTTTTGGCGAAAAAGCCAGCGACGTGAAAGACACCTCGCTGCGCGCGCCGACCGGCATGAAGGGCACGGTAATCGACGTGCAGGTCTTCACCCGCGACGGCGTAGAGAAAGATTCGCGCGCGCTTGCCATCGAAGAAATGCAGCTCGACGAAGTGCGCCGCGACCTGCAGGAAACCTATCGCATTGCCGAGCAGGCGACCTTTGAGCGTCTGCAGCGCACGCTTACCGGCCAAGCGGTCAACGGCGGCCCCGATCTGGCCAAGGGCGACGTGCTGGATGACGCCTACCTGGATGCGCTGCCGCGCCAGGAGTGGTTCAAGCTACGCATGCAGGATGAGGCTCACAACGAGCTTTTGGCTCAGGCCGACGAGCAGCTGGAAAATCGCCGCAAGGAAATGGATGAGCGCTTTGAAGACAAGAAGCGCAAGCTCACCCAGGGCGATGATCTGGCGCCGGGCGTGCTCAAGATCGTCAAGATCTACATGGCGGTGAAGCGGCGCATCCAGCCGGGCGATAAAATGGCCGGCCGTCACGGTAACAAAGGCGTTATTTCGACCATCATGCCGGTCGAAGACATGCCGTTTGACGAGCAGGGCGAGCCGGTCGACGTAGTGCTCAACCCGCTGGGCGTGCCCTCGCGGATGAACGTCGGGCAGGTGCTGGAAACCCACCTCGGGCTTGCGTCTCACGGGCTGGGGGTCAAGATCAACCGCATGCTGCAGGACGCCCGCGAGACCCAGGTGACGGAAATTCGCGACTTTTTGGGGCAGGTGTACAACACCGAAAGCACCCTGAAAGTCGAGGATCTGTCGCTCCTGTCGGACGATGACATTATCGCCCTGGCGAAAAACCTCAGGGGCGGCGTGCCCATGGCGACGGCGGTATTTGACGGTGCCGAAGAGCCCGAAATCAAACAGCTGCTGCGCCTGGCCGATCTGCCGGACTCCGGCCAGATGACGCTCTACGACGGACGTACCGGCGAGTGTTTCGATCGCCCGGTCACCGTTGGTTATATGTACATGCTGAAGCTCAACCACCTGGTCGACGACAAGATGCACGCGCGTTCAACCGGCTCTTACTCGCTGGTGACCCAGCAGCCGCTGGGCGGTAAGGCACAGTTTGGTGGTCAGCGCTTTGGTGAGATGGAAGTGTGGGCACTTGAAGCCTACGGCGCCGCTTACACGCTGCAAGAGATGCTCACCGTTAAGTCGGATGACGTCGAAGGGCGTACCAAGATGTACAAAAACATCGTGGACGGCGATCACACCATGCAGGCAGGCATGCCGGAATCCTTCAACGTGCTGGTGAAGGAAGTCCGCTCGCTGGGCATCGATATCGAGTTAGAGAGCTAGGAGCCCCAATGAAAGATTTGGTGAAAGTCCTCAAATCGCAATCTCAGTCCGAAGAATTTGACGCCATCAAGATTACCCTGGCGTCGCCGGACCTGATTCGCTCCTGGTCCTTCGGCGAGGTGAAAAAGCCCGAGACCATCAACTACCGTACCTTCAAGCCGGAGCGCGATGGCCTCTTCTGCGCCAAGATTTTCGGCCCGGTAAAAGACTACGAGTGCCTGTGCGGCAAGTATAAGCGCATGAAGCACCGCGGCATTATCTGCGAAAAATGCGGCGTGGAAGTGACCAAGGCGGCCGTGCGCCGCGAGCGCATGGGCCACATCGAGCTGGCCTCGCCGGTGGCGCACATCTGGTTTTTGAAGTCGCTGCCCTCGCGCATCGGCATGTTCCTCGACATGACCCTGCGCGACATCGAGCGGGTGCTGTACTTCGAGTCGTTTGTAGTGATCGACCCGGGCATGACCACGCTCGAGCGCGGTCAGCTGCTCAGCGATGAGCAGTATTTCGAAGCGCTGGAAGAGTTCGGCGACGACTTCGATGCGCGCATGGGTGCCGAGGCGGTACAGGAGCTGCTCAAAGACATCGATCTGGAAGAAGAGATTAACCAGCTGCGCGAAGAAATTCCGCAGACCAACTCGGAAACCAAGATCAAGAAGCTGTCCAAGCGTTTGAAGCTGTTGGAAGCCTTCTACTACTCCGGCAACGCGCCGGCGTGGATGGTCATGGAAGTGCTGCCGGTACTGCCGCCGGACCTGCGTCCGCTGGTGCCGCTGGACGGCGGCCGCTTTGCGACTTCGGATCTCAACGATCTGTACCGCCGGGTGATCAACCGCAACAACCGCTTGAAGCGCCTGCTCGACCTGAGCGCGCCGGACATCATCGTGCGCAACGAGAAGCGCATGCTCCAGGAAGCCGTCGATGCGCTTTTGGATAACGGCCGCCGCGGCCGGGCGATCACCGGCTCCAACAAGCGTCCGCTGAAGTCGCTGGCCGACATGATCAAGGGTAAGCAGGGGCGTTTCCGCCAGAATCTGCTGGGTAAGCGCGTCGACTACTCGGGCCGTTCGGTGATTACCGTGGGTCCGACGCTGCGCCTGCACCAGTGCGGCCTGCCCAAGAAAATGGCGCTGGAGCTGTTCAAGCCGTTCATTTATTCCAAGCTGCAGTCGCTGGGCTACGCCTCGACGATCAAGGCGGCGAAGAAAATGGTCGAGCGCGAAACGGCCGAAGTCTGGGATATTCTCGCCGACGTCATCCGCGAGCACCCGGTGCTGCTTAACCGTGCACCGACGCTGCACCGCCTGGGTATCCAGGCGTTTGAGCCGCTGCTCATCGAAGGCAAGGCCATCCAGCTGCACCCGCTGGTGTGCGCCGCCTACAACGCCGACTTTGACGGCGACCAGATGGCCGTGCACGTGCCGCTGACGCTCGAAGCGCAGCTTGAGTCGCGCGCGCTGATGATGGCCACCAACAACGTGCTTTCGCCGGCCAACGGCGAGCCGATCATCGTGCCGTCCCAGGACGTGGTGCTGGGTCTTTACTACATGACCCGCGAGCGCATCAACGCCAAGGGCGAGGGCATGATTTTTTCCGACCTCAACGAGGTCGAGCGCGCCTTCGGTACCCAGTCGGTGGCGCTGCACGCGCGCATCAAGGTACGCCTGGACGAAGTTGACGTTGACGAAGAAACCGGTGAGAAAACCCAGCACCGGCGGCTCGAAGACACCACGGTAGGCCGCGCGCTGCTGTTCCGGATTCTCCCGGAAGGCGTGCCGTTCGCACTGATCGACCAGCCGATGAAGAAAAAAGCCATTTCCGGGCTGATCAACGAGGTGTATCGCCGCTCGGGGCTCAAGCCCACGGTGATTTTCGCCGATCAGCTGATGTATACCGGTTTCCGTCTGGCGACCTGGTCGGGCGCCTCGATCGGCGTTAACGACTTTGTTATTCCCGACGCCAAGGTCGAGATTGTCGACGGCGCCGAGGCTGAAGTGAAAGAGATCGAAGACCAGTTCTCGTCGGGTCTGGTAACCGCCGGCGAGAAGTACAACAAGGTCATCGATATCTGGTCCAAGGCCAACGACAAGGTGGCCAAGGCAATGATGGCGGGCATCTCGAAAGAGACCGTGATCGACCGCGATGGCAACGAAGTCGAGCAGGACTCGTTCAACAGCGTGTTTATCATGGCCGATTCGGGCGCGCGGGGTAGTGCCGCCCAGATTCGTCAGCTTGCCGGCATGCGCGGCCTGATGGCCAAGCCCGACGGCTCGATCATCGAAACGCCGATCATCGCCAACTTCCGTGAAGGCCTGAACGTACTGCAGTACTTCATCTCGACCCACGGCGCGCGTAAAGGCCTGGCCGATACGGCGCTGAAGACCGCCAACTCGGGCTACCTGACCCGCCGTCTGGTCGACGTGGCGCAGGATCTGGTGATTACCCAGACCGATTGCGGCACCGAAAACGGCCTGACGCTGCATCCAATCATCGAAGGCGGCGACATCATCGTGCCGCTGTCCCAGCGCGTGCTGGGTCGCGTGGTCGCGCAGGACGTGGTAGATCCGCGCACCGACGACGTGCTGATCGCCCGCAACACCCTGCTCGACGAAGCCTGGTGCGCGGCGCTGGAAAACATGGGCGTGGATGAAATCATCGTGCGCTCGACGATTAGCTGCCAAACCAGCCACGGCGTGTGTTCGGCGTGCTACGGGCGCGATTTGGCGCGCGGCCACCAGGTTAACGTGGGTGAGTCGGTCGGCGTTATCGCCGCGCAGTCCATCGGCGAGCCGGGTACCCAGCTGACCATGCGGACGTTCCACATCGGCGGGGCGGCCTCGCGCTCCTCGGCGATCGACAGCGTCCAGGTCAAGCACGGCGGCAGCGTACGCCTGCACAACATCAAGCACGTTGAGCGCGCCGACGGCAGGCTCGTCGTGGTATCGCGCTCAAGCGCGCTGGCCGTTGCCGACGATCACGGCCGCGAACGCGAGTACTACAAGCTGCCTTACGGCGCCGAGCTTGCGGTACGCGACGGCGATGTGGTCGATGCCGGCGCAATTGTCGCCAAGTGGGATCCGCATACGCACCCGATCGTTGCCGAAATGGAAGGCCGTGCGCAGTTCATCGATCTCGACGAAGGCATGACCATGCACCAGACGGTGGATGAGATGACCGGTCTGTCGTCGATGGAAGTCATCGAAGCGGCAGCGCGTCCCATGGCCGGCCGCGACAAGCGTCCCATGATCATGCTCAAGGATGACGCAGGCGAATCCGTGGCCATTGCGGGCTCGACTACGCCGGTTCAGTATCTGCTGCCGGGCAAGGCGATTATCTCGGCCGATGACGGCGACAAGATCGGCGTCGGCGAAGTGGTTGCGCGCATTCCGGTGGAAGCGTCCGGCAACAAGGACATCACCGGGGGTCTGCCGCGGGTGGCTGACCTGTTCGAGGCGCGCAAGCCCAAGGAATCGGCGATTCTCGCCGAAATCAGCGGCATGATCAGCTTTGGCAAGGAAACCAAGGGCAAGCGTCGTCTGACGATCACGCCCGAAGACGGCGATCCGTTTGAGATGCTGATCCACAAGTGGCGTCAGATCGCGGTCTTTGAAGGCGAGACCGTGGAGAAAGGCGAGATCATCTCCGACGGCCCGAGCAATCCGCACGATATTCTGCGGCTGCTTGGCGTCACCGAGCTGGCCAAGTACATCACCGCCGAAGTGCAGGACGTTTACCGCCTGCAGGGCGTGGGCATCAACGATAAGCACATCGAAGTCATTGTGCGTCAGATGCTGCGCAAGGTGGAGATTTCGGACGCCGGCGACAGCAGCTTTATTACCGGCGATCAGGCCGAGCTGGTGCGCGTGCTGGAGCAAAATGCCCGCCTCGAGAAGGAAGGCAAATTCCCGGCCAAGTACCAGCGCCTGCTGCTGGGTATTACCAAGGCTAGCCTGGCCACCGAGTCGTTCATCTCGGCGGCGTCGTTCCAGGAAACGACCCGCGTGCTGACCGAAGCGGCGGTGACCGGCAAGCGCGACTATCTGCGCGGCCTGAAAGAAAACGTGGTGGTGGGCCGTTTGATTCCGGCCGGTACCGGGCTTACCCACCACGCCGAACGCCGCCGCAAACGCGACGACGTTGAGCCATCGTTCAACCCGTCAGCGACGGAGGTCGAGCAGGAGCTTGGCGCTCAGTTAACCGCGCTTGATTCTGACGACGACGAGCTCTAGCCCCAGGCGCTGCAGTCAGGCGCGGCGCCAAGGTCGGCAAAAATGCCGTCTACCCTTGACGCCGCGCTGGCTCAGCCATTAGAATGCGCCACCTTTAACAGTGGGGCGGGTACGCCCGAATCTGCTGCTAAAGCAAGGCAACCATTGGAGTCAGCTACCTACTATGGCAACGATTAATCAGCTAGTGCGCAAGCCGCGCAAGCGCCCCGTCACCAATAATGACGTGCCGGCGCTGCAGGCCTGCCCGCAGAAACGCGGTGTTTGCACCCGCGTATACACCACCACCCCGAAGAAGCCCAACTCGGCCCTGCGTAAGGTTTGCCGTGTGCGCCTGACCAACGGGTTTGAAGTGGCGTCCTACATCGGCGGTGAAGGTCACAACCTGCAAGAACACTCCGTGGTACTGATCCGCGGCGGTCGGGTAAAGGATTTGCCGGGTGTGCGTTATCACACCGTGCGTGGCGCTCTGGATACCTCTGGCGTACAGAATCGTCGTCAGGGCCGTTCCAAGTACGGCACCAAGCGTCCGAAGTCGTAAGACGACGCCTGGCCGACGATAGACGGCTTGAGTCGAAGCAGCAGGCAGCTGTAGCTGCCGCGTCGAATATACATAAGGCGGTCTGATAAGAGTAAGGTCGGGCGGCGCTGTGTCCGCATGGCGCGAGTTCCGAGTTTACCTGAAGGATCCTTGATAAGAGGGCTTATCATGCCTAGAAGACAGATTGTAGCGAAGCGCGAGATCCTGCCGGATCCGAAGTTTAAAAGTGAGCGCTTGGCCAAGTTCATGAACCACCTGATGGTCCACGGCAAGAAGTCCGTAGCTGAGCGCATCGTCTACGGTGCGCTGGACAAGGTCGCGGACCGCAGTGAAGAAGAACCGATGGAGATTTTCGACAAGGCGCTGGAAGCTATCCAGCCGATGGTCGAAGTCAAGTCGCGCCGCGTTGGCGGTGCGACCTACCAGGTGCCGGTTGAAGTTCGTCCGTCTCGCCGCCAGGCGCTTGCCATGCGCTGGCTGGCCGATGCGGCGCGTCGTCGCGGTGAGAAAACCATGGTGCAGCGTCTGGCCGGTGAGATGCTCGACGCCGCCGCTGGCAAAGGGTCTGCCGTTAAGAAGCGTGAAGACGTACACCGCATGGCAGAAGCCAACAAGGCTTTCTCGCACTTCCGCTTCTAATTAGCGGCGCTGAGCGAAACGTATCGGTTTCGCGTTTTGCAGGCAGGTTGTTGAACGGCGCGTCGGTCAAAGATTATGCCGACTGTCTTGTAACAGCAGCGCCGCCGCTGTCATTGAGCAGCGGCGGCGATTCAGGCCTCAGCGCGTCGCTGGATTAACGAGCATTGTCAACAAACGGGAGTTTCTACCGTGGCTCGCAAGACTCCACTAAATCTCTATCGTAACCTCGGTATCGTCGCCCACGTCGATGCCGGCAAGACAACCACCACCGAGCGTGTGTTGTTTTATACGGGCATCAACCACAAGTTGGGTGAGACGCACGAAGGCGCCTCGACGACCGACTGGATGTCTCAGGAGCAGGAGCGTGGTATTACCATCACCTCCGCTGCTGTGACTACGTTCTGGAAGGGCATGAGCCACCAGTTCGACGAACACCGTATCAACATCATCGATACGCCGGGACACGTTGACTTCACCATCGAAGTTGAGCGTTCGCTGCGCGTATTGGACTGTGCGGTTGTCGTGCTCTGCGGCAGCTCCGGCGTTCAGCCGCAGACCGAAACCGTGTGGCGCCAGGCCGACAAGTACGAAGTGCCGCGCATGGTGTTCGTCAACAAGATGGACCGCACCGGCGCCGACTTCTTCAACGTTGTCGACCAGCTCGGCGAGCGGCTGAATGCCAACGCCGTGCCGATCCAGATCAACTGGGGTACCGAAGAAGACTTCAAGGGCGTCATCGATCTGGTCGAAATGAAGGCCATCCTGTGGAACCAGGATGACTTCGGCGCGAGCTACGAGCTGCTGGACATTCCGGCCGAGCTGCAGGAAACCGCCGAGAAGTACCGCGAAGAAATGGTCGAGGCTGCCGCCGAAGGCTCTGAAGAGCTGATGGAAAAGTACCTCGAAGAAGGCGAGCTGACCATCGCCGAGATCAAGGCCGGGCTGCGTCGTCGTACGTGCGATAACGAAATCGTCCTGGTCGCCTGCGGCAGCGCGTTCAAGAACAAGGGCGTTCAGGCCGTGCTCGACGCGGTTATCGAATACCTGCCGTCGCCGACCGAAGTCAAGGCGATCGAAGGCGAGCTGGACGACAAGAACGCGACCGTTGCCACGCGTGAAGCCGACGACAAGGCGCCGTTTGCCGCCTTGGCGTTCAAGATCGCTACCGACCCGTTTGTGGGCACGCTGACCTTTATCCGCGTCTACTCGGGCGTGTTGAATTCGGGCGACAGCGTCTACAACTCGGTGCGCGACAAGAAAGAGCGTATCGGCCGTCTGGTACAGATGCACGCCAACACGCGCGAAGAGATCAAAGAAGTGCGCGCCGGCGACATCGCTGCGTGTATCGGCCTGAAAGACGTGACCACCGGCGATACGCTGTGCGACATTAACGACAAGATTATTCTTGAGCGCATGGAATTCCCGGACCCGGTTATTTCGGTTGCCGTGGAGCCCAAGTCCAAGGCCGACCAGGAGAAAATGGGCGTTGCCCTGGGTAAGCTGGCTCAGGAAGATCCGTCCTTCCAGGTCAAGACCGACGAAGAAACCGGTCAGACCATCATCTCGGGTATGGGTGAGCTGCACCTCGATATCCTCGTTGACCGTATGCGTCGCGAGTTCAAGGTGGAAGCCAACATCGGCAAACCGCAGGTTGCCTACCGCGAAACCATCCGTGGCAGCGTCGAGCAGGAAGGCAAGTTTGTTCGCCAGTCTGGCGGTCGCGGCCAGTACGGCCACGTGGTCATGCGCATCGAGCCTTTGACCTACGAGGAAAAAGGCGAAGGCGAAGACGAGATATTCTTCAAGTTCAACTCCGAAATCGTTGGCGGTGCTGTTCCCAAGGAATACATACCCGCCGTCGAAAAAGGGGCCGCTGAGCAGCTGAAAAACGGCGTTATCGCGGGCTACCCGATGATTGACGTCAAGGTCACGCTGTTTGATGGTTCCTATCATGACGTGGACTCTAACGAGACCGCGTTCAAGGTTGCCTCTTCAATGGCAGTCAAAGAAGGTGCCAAAAAGGCCAAGGCCGTGCTGCTGGAACCGGTGATGAAGGTCGAGGTCGTGACCCCCGAAGAGTTTATGGGTGACGTCATGGGCGACCTGAGCCGTCGTCGCGGTCTGGTGCAGGGCATGGATGACACATCCGCTGGTAAAGTCATCCGCGCCACGGTGCCGTTGGGCGAGATGTTCGGTTACGCAACCGATCTGCGCTCTCAAACCCAGGGCCGTGCAAGCTACTCCATGGAGTTTGCCAAGTACGACGAGGCGCCCTCCAGCATCGTAGAAGCCGTCATCAACCAAAACGGTTAACCGTTTTAGCTAACGTAAAGAGGTTATAGCAGTGGCTAAGGAAAAATTCGAACGTTCCAAACCGCATATCAACGTCGGTACCATCGGTCACGTTGACCACGGCAAAACCACGCTGACAGCGGCCCTGACTCGCGTATCTGCCGAAGTATTCGGCGGTGACTGGAGCGAGTTTGCGTCTATCGATAACGCACCCGAAGAGCGCGAGCGCGGTATCACCATCGCCACGTCGCACGTCGAGTACCAGTCCGAAGAGCGCCACTACGCGCACGTCGACTGCCCCGGCCACGCCGACTACGTCAAGAACATGATCACCGGTGCCGCGCAGATGGATGGCGCAATCCTGGTATGTTCTGCCGCCGACGGCCCGATGCCGCAGACGCGCGAGCACATCCTGCTGTCGCGTCAGGTTGGCGTTCCGTACATCGTCGTGTTCCTGAACAAAGCGGACATGGTTGATGACGAAGAGCTGCTTGAGCTGGTCGAGATGGAAGTGCGTGAGCTGCTCGAAGAGTACGACTTCCCGGGCGACGACACGCCGATCATCACCGGTTCTGCGCTGATGGCGCTGGAAGGCAAGGACGACAACGGCATGGGCACCACCGCCGTTGCCAACCTGATCAAGGCGCTTGATGCGTACATTCCGGAGCCGGAGCGTGCCATCGATCAGCCGTTTTTGATGCCGATCGAAGACGTGTTCTCCATCTCCGGCCGCGGTACCGTGGTAACCGGTCGTGTTGAGCGCGGCGTGGTCAAGGCCGGCGAAGAAGTGGAAATCGTGGGTATCCGCGACACCGCCAAGACGATCGTTACCGGCGTTGAAATGTTCCGCAAGCTGCTCGACGAAGGTCGTGCCGGCGAGAACGTTGGCGCGCTGCTGCGCGGCACCAAGCGCGACGACGTCGAGCGTGGCCAGGTGCTGGCCAAGACCGGTACCATCAAGCCGCACACCGAGTTCGAAGCCGAAGTTTACGTGCTGTCAAAAGAAGAAGGCGGTCGTCACACGCCGTTCTTCAAGGGCTACCGTCCGCAGTTCTACTTCCGTACCACCGACATCACCGGTACCTGTGAACTGCCGGAAGGCGTGGAAATGGTCATGCCGGGCGACAACGTGCAAATGGTTGTTACCCTGATTGCACCGGTTGCCATGGATGACGGCCTGCGCTTTGCGATCCGCGAAGGTGGTCGTACCGTTGGTGCTGGCGTTGTTGCCAAGATCATCAAGTAAGCAGAACCTCCAGGGGTTCCAAGGGGGCTCAATAGAGCCCCCTTTTCTGCGCACTGGCGAGAAGTGTTTGACACGATTCGCCGGCGTGCCTATAATGCGCATCCTTTGAATGCGTGGGTAGACGGCTCGCGCCGTCGACATCCATTGGAGTTTAGGGCAAATGCAGAACCAAAAGATTCGCATTCGGTTGAAAGCGTTCGACCATCGCCTGATCGACCAGTCCACCGCGGAAATCGTTGATACCGCCAAGCGTACTGGTGCTCAGGTTCGTGGGCCGATCCCGCTGCCGACCATCCGCGAGCGCTATACCATCCTGGTGTCGCCGCACGTCAACAAAGACGCGCGTGACCAGTATGAGATTCGCACTCACAAGCGCGTGCTCGATATTGTCGAGCCGACTGAGAAAACAGTTGATGCGTTGATGAAGCTCGATCTCGCCGCCGGCGTCGACGTGCAAATCAAGCTCGACTAATCACACTAGTCACTCGCGGCCCAGCGCTCACTTCTACTTTTTGTGTTATCAGTGAGCAGCAGCCGCCGCGCCGTGAGGCGCCACACAATGTGCTAGTGGAATGCTCTGGAAAGGGCAGCCATAGCGGGTGATAGCCCCGTACACTATAGGAGAACTGAGAATGACAATCGGTTTGGTCGGTACGAAGGCCGGGATGACCCGCGTCTTTACCGAAGACGGTGCATCTGTGCCCGTAACCGTTATTGAAGTTGATCCTAACCGCATTACGCGAGTTAAGTCCGTCGAGTCCGACGGCTACGCGGCGGTTCAGGTGACAACTGGCTCTCGTAAAGCTAAGCACTTAAGCCGCGCGCAAGCAGGACAGTTTGCCAAGGCGGGTGTTGAAGCTGGTCGCTCACTGATGGAGTTTCGTCTTGAAGAAGGCGAGCAGGCTCCTGAGGTTGGCGGCGAACTCACCGTATCCCTCTTCGAAGCTGGTCAGCTGATCGATGTGACCGGTACCTCCAAGGGTAAGGGCTTCCAGGGCGGCGTAAAGCGCTGGAACTTCAGTACCCAGGACATGACCCACGGCAACTCCCTCGCGCACCGCGCGCCGGGTTCTATCGGCATGTGCCAAACACCGGGTCGCGTATTCAAAGGCAAAAAAATGGCCGGTCAGATGGGCAACGTCCGCTGCACCGTTCAGAGCCTTGAAGTCGTCCGCATTGACGCCGAGCGTAATCTACTGCTGATCAAAGGCGCCGTACCGGGAGCAACCGGCAGCGACGTTATCGTACGCAGTGCCGTGAAAGCTGGCTGAAGGGGATAATACTAATGAATCTGAATCTTGCTGTAGGCTCGGGTAGCGTCGAAGTAGCCGATGCCACCTTTGGCAAAGAATTCAACGAGGCGCTGGTTCACCAGGTCGTTACGGCGTATCTCGCCGGTGGTCGCCAGGGCACTCGTGCACAAAAGAACCGTTCTGATGTGCGCGGCGGCGGTAAGAAGCCGTGGCGTCAGAAGGGCACCGGTCGCGCTCGCGCCGGTACCATCCGCTCGCCGATCTGGCGTGGCGGCGGCGTGACCTTTGCAGCGCGTCCGCAGGACCACTCGCAAAAGGTTAACCGCAAGATGTATCGCGCAGCGATGCGTTCTATCCTGTCTGAGCTCGTACGCCAGGAACGTCTGGTGGTGGTGGAAGAATTCACCGTCGATGCGCCCAAGACCAAGCAGGTGGCTGCCAAGCTGAAAGAGCTTGAGCTGGAAAAAGCGCTGATCATCACCGAAGACATCGATGAGAAGCTCTATCTGGCCGCGCGCAACCTGCCCCACGTTGACGTGGTGGACGTTGCGGCAGCTGACCCGGTAAGCCTGGTCGCCTTTGACAAGGTGCTGGTTACCGTCTCCGCCCTGCGTAAATTCGAGGAGAAGCTGGCATGAACCAAGAGCGCGTATTCAAGGTTCTGCTTGGGCCGCACGTGACCGAAAAGGCCGCGATGGCAGCAGAGCGCAATCAGTACGTTTTCAAAGTGTCGAGCGACGCTACCAAGCCCGAAATCAAAAAGGCGGTTGAAGCGCTTTTTGGTAAAAAGGTTGATGGTGTTCAGACGCTGAACGTCAAGGGTAAAACCAAGCGTACGGCACACGGCGTTGGTCTGCGTAAGGGCTATCGCAAAGCGTATGTGACCCTGGCTGCAGGCGAAACGCTCGAAGACTTCGTTGGCGCCGAATAAGGGCAGGAGTACGGATAATGGCAATCGTCAAGACCAAACCCACATCCGCCGGTCGTCGTCACGTCGTCAAGGTCGTGGGCGATGAACTGTACAAAGGTCGTGCGTTCGCGCCGCTTTTGGAAAAACAGTCCAAGTCCGGTGGTCGTAACAACAACGGTCGTATCACTAGCCGTCACATCGGCGGTGGACACCGTCACCACTATCGGTTGATCGATTTTCGCCGCATCAAGGATGGCATTCCCGCCGCCGTTGAGCGTATCGAATACGACCCGAACCGTAGCGCGCACATCGCGCTGTTGAAGTACGCTGATGGCGAGCGTCGTTACATCATTGCACCGCGTGGCGTTAGCGTCGGCGACGTGCTGGAATCTGGTGTCAACGCGGCCATCAAGAAAGGCAATGCCTTGCCGCTGCGCAACATCCCGCTGGGTTCTACCGTTCACGGTATCGAGCTCAAGCCGGGTAAAGGCGCGCAAATTGCTCGCAGTGCCGGCACTAGCGCCCAGCTGGTCGCTCGTGAAGGCAACTACGTTACCCTGCGTCTTCGCTCCGGCGAAACGCGCAAGGTCCTGGCCGAGTGCCGTGCGACCCTGGGGCAAGTGAGCAACTCCGAGCACAGCCTGAGTCGACTTGGCAAGGCCGGTGCGAAGCGTTGGAGAGGTGTGCGTCCGTCCGTTCGCGGTGTGGCGATGAACCCGATAGACCACCCGCACGGTGGTGGTGAAGGTCGCTCTAGCGGCGGTCGTCACCCGGTCACCCCCTGGGGTGTGCCGACCAAGGGTTACAAGACCCGCAAGAACAAGCGCACCGACGCACTTATCGTTCGTCGCCGCAAGGCCAAGTAACAGACATTAAGGGGTAACGGCTGTGCCACGTTCACTAAAGAAAGGTCCTTTTATTGACCTTCACCTTTTGAAGAAGGTCGAGACTGCAGCGGAGAAGAACGACCGCAAACCGATCAAGACCTGGTCGCGTCGTTCAATGGTTCTGCCCAATATGGTAGGCCTGACCATTGCAGTACATAACGGTCGCCAACACATCCCGGTGCACGTTTCCGAGGAAATGGTTGGCCACAAGTTGGGCGAATTCGCTGCTACCCGCCTTTATCGCGGGCACGTGGCGGACAAGAAAACCAAACGGTAAGCCAGAGAGGATTAGAGATGGAAGTCACAGCTAAGCTGCGTGGCGCTCGGTTATCCGCCCAGAAGGCCCGTTTGGTGGCTGACCAGGTGCGCGATAAACCGGTCTCCGAAGCGCTCGACCTGCTGACCTTCTCACCGAAGAAGGCTGCCCAGCTGGTCCAGAAAGTGCTTCAGTCCGCCATTGCAAACGCGGAAGAAAATAACGGCATGGATATCGACGAGCTGCGTGTCTCGACCATCTGCGTCGATGAGGGTATGACGCTCAAGCGTATCAAGCCGCGCGCCAAAGGCCGCGCGGATCGTATCTTGAAGCGCACCTGCCACATCACCGTCAAGGTAGCCGAGAAGTAGGAGTCGACCAGATGGGTCAGAAAGTCAATCCAATAGGCATTCGACTGGGCATTGTCAAAGACCATGCTTCTGTCTGGTATGCCGAGCGCGGCGCTTACGCCGATAAGCTCAATAACGATCTCGAAGTGCGTAGCTTCCTGGCAGAGCGTCTCAAGCACGCCTCCGTAAGCCGCATTCACATCGAGCGTCCGGCGAACAACGCCCGCATCACGATTCACACCGCTCGTCCGGGCATTGTGATCGGTAAGAAAGGTGAAGACGTTGATCGTCTGCGCCGCGATCTTACCCAGCTGATGGGCGTTCCGGTGCATGTGAACATCGAAGAAGTTCGCAAGCCGGAGCTGGATGCCAAACTGGTCGCTGGTAACGTTGCCGGCCAGCTCGAGCGCCGTGTAATGTTCCGTCGTGCGATGAAGCGCGCGGTACAGAACTCGATGCGCCTGGGTGCTGGCGGTATCAAGATTCAGCTATCAGGACGTTTGGGTGGTGCTGAAATCGCACGTACCGAATGGTACCGCGAAGGTCGCGTTCCGCTGCACACGCTGCGTGCGGACATCGACTACGCCACTTACGAAGCTCACACCACCTACGGCGTTATCGGCGTCAAAGTGTGGATCTTCAAGGGTGAAATCCTCGGCGGTATCGAGGAAGTCCGTGCCAAGGCCAAGCAGCCTGCCGGTAACGCACCCAAGAAGAAAGGTTCCAGGTAAGGGGAGAGTGAGTCGATGTTACAACCCAAGCGTTTAAAATTCCGCAAGGTGCAAAAAGGCCGTAACCGTGGCCTCGCGCATCGCGGAAGCAAGATTAGCTTCGGGGAATACGGCCTGAAGGCAACCGGTCGCGGCCGCGTTACGGCGCGCCAGATCGAAGCCGGCCGTCGTGCGATCACGCGTCACGTCAAGCGTGGCGGCAAGATATGGATCCGCGTATTCCCCGATAAGCCGATCTCCAAAAAGCCTCTTGAAGTTCGTATGGGTAAGGGTAAAGGCTCCGTCGAGTACTGGGTAGCCCAGATCCAGCCGGGTCGGGTGCTGTACGAGATCGAAGGCGTTTCTGAAGAGCTTGCGCGCGAAGCGTTTGAGCTTGCTTCACAGAAAA
>JAKDRW010000034.1 GCA_030454225.1 Vreelandella subglaciescola
GCTGCGGCTGCTGGAGCGAACGCCCGGCGAGCTGTTACCAGATGCCTGGCAGCACGATGACGAAGACCGCATCGCTATGCCCAACCTGGATGCCGACATATCAGCGCAGGCAGGGCTTGCGCCGCACACTAGCCCTTCGCGCAAGCGGCTCTGGCAGCTGGCGCTGTGGGCCGGGCATGCCAGCCCCGATGAAACCCTGGACACGTATTCCCACCTGGTAGACTGGGCGCTGGGCCATACCCTGCGCCAGCGCATTGATCCGCTGGTGACGATAGATATGCAAATGGAGCTGCTGAACGCGAGCTCCCAAACATCGCTGAGCAGCTGGCGCAGCCGACATAAGCTCCGTCGGGAAACCCATGCCAGCGACTTGCTGGAACCGATCCAAGGTGATTGGAAGCACTACTGCGCGGCGATGCCGCAGGAAGATGCCTGGCAGCTATACCGGCCACCGGCCGACAACCCCCTGGATACGCTGACGGATGCCGCCTTCGAGTGGCCAGAGGCCATCACAATTTACCAGGGCCTGCGGCTTATCGAGCAGCAGGAATACCGAGGCATCGACCCGAATACTGCGATCGAGCAAACGGCCAGGCGGTTTGTCGTGGCGCCCGACCAGCTGGCGACATGGGTGGATAACGGTGACCGGCTGATGCAGCAAAAAACGCGCCGGGATAAGCAGCGCTTCAGTCGCCGAGAGCAGCAGGATCGACGCGACGAGTTGGCGGCCGCGCAGCATCTCTACATGCCCGAGCTGCACCGCTGCATGGCGCCGCCTATCAAGCCCGATGTGCTAAGAGAGGCCGGGCAGTTTTTTCACCAGCTGCTGGACTGGCATCAAACACAACCGGACGCAGCCGAAGAAAGCCTCGTAGTATTTCGGCGTCACATGCAGCGCAGCACCGGACACATCACGCTGCCGGACGCCCACGCCATCCGCTGCATTCGCCGAATGCTCAAGCCCTTGCGCTGCATGACCCACACGCGGCTGGTGGTGGAAGTAGAGAAGAGCGCCAACGAAAAACGGGTAAAACACTATTGGGCACAGGAAACGGAAATTCCGCAGCGTCGTATAGAATTAACGCCGGCGGCATCAACATCGGGCAAAACCCGGCACTGGTATGGCAACGCTGATTTGAAAATTACTCGCGAAGACAGTCATTCCAGCACCCAGCAGCCGCTCTGGGAGGCAGTGCGCTTTTCCGCCTTTATGACCCTGCTGGTATTGGGCCTAACCGGCAGCGAGAATGCGGAAGTAGATACGGTAGACGCATAAAAATATCCCCAGCCTGCTATGCCTGCGGGCTGGGGATAAGTCTTGCGCACGTGCCAGAAGTGCTAGCGTGGCAACGGGTCGCTCACTACGCGGTACTGCGTCATAAAGCACAGCCGGACGCTGATAAATTTCGCCCACTTGGCTGTGGCCTGGATGCGCTGCCCCATCCGCGGGACGCCATGGGTGTTGACGTGACGATCAGTCAGGTAAAGGCGACAAGCGCCCTTGGTGCCAATCACATAAAGCGCCCAGACGCGGTGCTCCATCAGCCACTCGGGGCCTTCCACGCCGGCCACGTAGACCTCCCCTTCAAAAATGTGGCCAGCCTGTGTTTCCTGTGCCGTTTGCGTTAGTGCCATGACTGATCCTCCCAGGCCCAAAGGGCGCGCTCCAGCTCAGCGAGCAGCAATGGAATAGCCTGCCGGTTGGCTTCCAGCTTCAGCTGATTCAGCGTATAACCCGTCCACGTCACCAAAGCGTCGAGGTTGCTCTTTTCATCGCCGTTGCCCAGCCACATCACCAAAGCGCTGCCTTGCGCAATACTGGTCGCGGCGGCCAGAGACTCTGCCAGGCGGCGTTCCACACGCCGCCGAGACTTATGCGCCAGTTGGGGCTGCATGGAACGTTCAATTTTTTCGCGGGTCTTTTGGATTTCGTCCAGCGTATACATCGTCATCTCCTTACGCCTGTTTTTGTTCCAGCATGCGTTCAAAGGCCGAGCCGTCCTGACGCGTCAGGTTGGGCACAAAGCGCGAATACACGCGGAAAAGCATCTCGGTGGTGGTATGGCCCATTTGACGGGCGATCCACTCGGGGCTTTCCCCTGCCGCCAGCCACAGCGTCGCCGCGGTGTGACGGGTCTGATAGGGGCGGCGGGGCCGCAGCCCCAGCTCTTCCAGCAGCGGGTACCACACGCGCTTGGTCACATTGCGATGCGACAGCGCCGTTCCCTTGCGTGTGGCGAATACCAGCCCGGTTTTGCCGGTCACCTCAAACTGCGCCTTGAGGGCATCAAACACCGGCTGCGACATATCGATGGAGCGAAACGAACCGTCGGTCTTGGTGGGCACAAATTCGCCTGTGACCAGCGCCTGATGCACCAGAATCTGGCGCCGGGCGAAGTCCACGTGCTCCCACGTCAGGCCGTCGATCTCGCCGGTACGCATGCCAGTAAAAAAGCGCACGGCGTAATATTGGCGATAGTCCGGACGTACCCGCCCGATAATCTGCTGCACCTCTTCAAGCGTGAACGGCTCCACGTCGGTGCGTGGCACGTTGAGCGATTTGATCCCGCGAAACGATGAGCTAAACTCGTAGCGGTCGGCGGCCTCATTCAGCATCATGCGCAATGGCGTCATGATGTGGTTGATACGGCTGGCAGAGAGCTTCTTGCCGTTCCGGGAACGAACTTTGGCGAGTAACGCCCGGAACTCAAGAATCTCTGCACGGGTGATGCTGCCGACCTCTTTATGCCCCAAGCCGGGCAGAATGTGCTGCTCCAAACACCCCCGCACCGTGACGATCTGCGTATCGCGCCATTCAATCTCCTTCTCCGCAAACCACGTCTCGGCAAACTCGCGCAACAGCGGCGTGGCGTGATAGCCGCTCGTCTTGACCAGCGCCCGCTTGCTCAGCGTTTTGGCGCGTGGGCTATCGGGGAAGTAGCGGCCGTAATCAAACGTCTCCAGCGTGATTTCCGCCTCGATTTTCTCCAGAATCCGCTCAAGCTTCTGTCGGTTCTGACGTGTGTCGGGCAGTGCCGTCTGCTCACGGCAGCGCTTGCCCAGGTAGTTAAAGTCAAAAAACAGCCGATTGGTTTCTTTGCGTACCGCAACCCTACCCATGACACACACCTCCCCCAGCCATCGGCACGCCAAGGCTTTCCTCTTTGGAGTGCAGCTGCATATCCCGCTCAATGGCCTCCCACAGATACAGGATCTTGCGACCGCCAAACGGGCGGATGTAGTGAATGCCCTCGATCAGCACGCTGTCCTTCAACTGCTCACGAATGGTGCGAATGTCGTACTTGATCCGCTCGGCCAGCTCGCTGGTGGTTAGGTAGTGAACAGACATAGCCTGCCTCCTTGTGATAGATTCCAGAAGAACAATAAGGCTTTAAATAAGGCCAAATGTCCTTCTGAAGACCAATATAGCCCACAAAAGATCTTTTGCAACCCTTTTTGATCTATAGAAGAACAAAAAGGCTCTGGAGGCGTGATGATCAAGTGTCACCTGTCCCGTATCATGGGGGAGAGAAAGCTGAAAATTATCGATGTGGCGAGGGAAACCGGCGTCAACCGAGGCACGATAACGCGGCTGTATCACGAGACGGCCAGCCGCGTGGAGCTTGAGGTGGTGGCGGAGCTATGCCGCTATTTTGACTGCGAAGTGGGGGAGCTTTTTGAGTATGTCAGAGAGAAGGTGGGCTCAGAAAAAGCAGTAAAATAGATCCAGATCCCGATGCCGAAGATCGACGACATCGGGGGCTTACGATGGTGTCGGCGTTTTACTCCTCCTCAAACTCCGAGCTGCTGAATTTCAGCACGCTGCAGTTTTCCTTGATGGTGCGCTGGAGCCCTTCATCGAAGCCGTCCTGGCTGGTGGCCTCGATCTCTACGGATATTTTCACCTCGACGCCGGTGCGCATGGTGAACTGCTCGACGACTTCATCGACCAGCGTGGCAAAGTCCATTTTTGCCTTCAATGGATCAAGGTCGGTGGTGCCGTAGAAGTGTTTGTTAACGGCAGCAGGCGGCTGTGGGGTTGGCTGTGGAGCCGCACCGCCGCCGCTTATCTGTGTTGTCCCCATGGGTGCAGACGAGCCACCGGAGTCTCCCCCACCCACGCCTGTTGGGCACGTGGTTGTTGGCGGCTGTTCACCGTTACGCTCGGCCTGCTCTCTGGCTCGCTGTGCGGCTTCGTCTTCTCGCTGCTGCTGATAGGCCTGGGCGGCTGCATGCTTGATGAGCAAGGCTTCGTGATCAAGGCTTGCCATGCCGTTGTCAGCTAAGGAGAAGCCTAGATATGTTCCGTCTTCTGCCTTGCCCGAGGCGTAGCCAAAGAAGTCGCCTGACGCAATACCCTGGTTCATGGCATTTTTGAATACCTGATCGTTGACCAAGCGCGGCAGAAATAGGTAATGGCAGCAGTCTTGCCATACTTTGAGCGCGCTAACATCGGTCTCGTCATCCTTGAAATACCACTGGTTCAGCACGTTCCGCAAAAAGATGGGCGACCACTCGTAGATCAGCCACTCTTCCTCGTGAAGCTTGTTTTCAATGGTTTCTATCAGGTTGGTCGCGGTAGTAGAGATCTGCACCACTTCCCACTCAAGCTGTGGCTTGCCACGATCAAACTCTTCTACCGGCGCCATCAGCCATTTGAACGACTCGCGTATCAGCTGGGCCAGCGACTTGTCTGCGCCGTCACGGCTCTGTTTGGCTTGGCGCAGGTGGGTCAGGTCTTGGTTGAGCGTTCCGCTTTCGATGTCATCGACGATGGATTTCCAAGCCAGGAAGGTGCGGCCCTGATCTTTCAAGCGGCTGACAACATCGAAGTCCGCCGCTAAAAAGATTAAGCGGTTCTGCTTTTGGCGGGGCTGCTCGCCGCGCTTGAGCAGGATTTCTTCGGCAGCCTTGCAGGCTTGATTACTCTCGCTGCGGCTATAGGCCGCGCTGGCAGGCAGCACAACCAGGCGCGGGCCAGTACCATATTCATCAGGAATATCGTCCGAAGGCGTAAACACGTGGATACCGGAAAAATGGTGTTTACGCCCCATGGCGCGCGTAGTGCGCTCTTTCAGCAGGGGCAGCAACGCATCGCGATCGCTGATGTTCTGCTTGCGACTTTCCATCTCGCGGCGCAGGTTCGGCTTGGTGTCGTACCAGAAGCGGTCCTGCTCAGCGTAGAGGTAGTGCAAATGATCACGTAGCCGCTTCAGCACGTCTTCAAAAATGCCCACCGCCTGGCCCGGCTGCACGACGCCCAGCAAAATTCGCTCTTGCTTGATGCCGCGGGCCGTCTGGTTGCTGCTGGAAGGTGCGCTACCCAAGAAAATGGCGCGCGCCGAGCGGCGCGCCGCATGCACGCCGCCAAACAGCGCAACATGGCTGTCCAGCTCTTGAGTGGCGGAACGCGGCCCGTCCACTTCGCGCTCGATCACCGGCTCCCACCCCTGGGGCAGGTAGTGAATACTCTTGTCGCGCACGTTGCTGTCTTCCAGCGGTAGCGAGCCGGGCATGATCAAGGCATCGCTGGTGCCAGACACCCACAGCCGATGGATGACAATCGCCATGTACTGCAGCACGCCCCGGGTGCGCTGAAATTTATCCAGCGTCGACCAGTCCTCATACAATCGGTCGAACACTTCCGGATGAATGGGGTAGGAGCGGCACAGCCGCTCAAAATACTCGTTTGATTGAGTTTCAGCGGGGAATTTTTCAGCGTGCTGCCGGTAGAAGTCCGAGAACTGGCGGCTGATGCCCTCTACCTCACTGCGGTCGCCGGCATGGTCGAACAGGCGGCGCCGGACGATCTCAAAGGCTTCTTCCGCGCCCACGGGCTTCCACACCGACTCCACCCGACCGAAATATTTTTCCAGCGCGCTGAGCGTTTGCTGCCCCATGGTGCCGCCCACTTCCAGCTCTGACTGGGGCAGCGAGGCCAGCAGAATGGCATTGGGCACCGCTTTCATGGCTTCGGTCAGCGCCTGAATAAAGCTGATGTTGCTGTCGTAGGTGCCGGCGGGGTATGACTTGCCCAGCTCAAGCTGGCGAATAAAAGCCAGCAGCTCATCGACCAGAATAACGCAGGGCGCGGCCTTCTCCAGCAGCTGCCTAAGCACCTCCTTGCCGGGGGAAGCGCCCGAGGCATCGCTACCCGCCACCATGGCGTAGCCTTCCTCACCCAGCAGCTGCCAGGCAAGCTCTCCCCACAGCGTATTGATGTTCTGGGAACCATACTGCGACGCCTGGGAAGGCGACAGCTTGATGCCGTCTATCACCGCCACGCGCGCATGGGGCAACTCGGCAATACCGGCCTCATCCAGAATAGGGGAAATACCCCTCAGCTTGCCGGTCGAGACCTTACGCGCCGCCATATGCAGCACGGCCAGCATACTGTGGGTTTTACCGCCGCCAAAAGCAGTTTGCAGCTGGATCACCGGGTCACCGCCGTTGCCGGCCAGGCGCTGGGCGACTGAAATCAGCAGCAGGCGCATCCCCTCGGTAATATAGGTACGCGCAAAGAACTGCTCGGCGTCCTGATACTCCGCCGGCGCCGTACCGGTGGCCACCTGGGTGATGTCCGCGGCGAACTCCGACTGCTTGAAGGTCCCCTCAAGCACGTCACGGTGCGGCTGGGCAATTTCTGTCCAGGGTTTTAAACTCATTGTGCGATTCCTGTAACGGTCCAAGGCATATCGGCGGTCAGACTATACTGATCCACCACCTTGGGGTGTGCATCAACGGCCTTGAGGCGCTGCTTTAATTTGAGCCGAAGATTGTCCGGGTTCACCGATGTCGGAAATAGCCTGGACGGATTCCGGGGCTGTTCCAGGTGCAACACAACGCGGCATCGTGAGCGGCGTAGCGCCTGTTTAGCCAGACGCTTCTCTTCGGCATCATGAGCATTGCAGCTTGCGGCTACCAGGCCCGCGAGCGAGTCGCGTACTTTTCCAGCAATTTCATCGCCCAGATCCACTATCTTGGTACGGCGGTGTTGGCGGTAGTCTTTAACCTCGATAAGCCACACCTGATCGTCATCGACGCAGATAAAATCAACGGCTTTGGTACCGCCACATGCTGCATTGAACTGGCTGCGGTAGAAGGTCCACTCATCATATTGCGTCGGCTCTGTCGTATTCGCAAAGGTGAACGCCAGCCGTTGTTCAGTAAGCGTGGTCATGCCAACTCCATGTGGCGATCCGACTGGGCCAGCTCTTCATCCAGCAACACCAGCGTCTGCAAGTCATCGACGCGGCTACCTTGCTCGACTTGAACGCCGTCGGGCATTTTGACCAAAGAGAAATATTGCTGCTGGCCCTGCATGCCGCCTGCCTCGAGTGACAGCAGCTCTAGCTCCTTAAGCAGAAACAGCGAGTGTGTCGCGATGACGACTTGAATCCCCTGCTGGCTGAGCGCGAAAGCGGCCCATGCCACCAGTTTGATCAGCTTAGGGTTGAGGTTAGCTTCAGGCTCGTCCCAGAACAGGTAGCCCTTATCGAGCAGTGAGCCGGTAGTGATCAGCCTGGACAACATCGCCAGCTTGCGCAGCCCTTCTGCGACCAACGGCATCTCCAAATTGCCCTGGCCGGGGATGCGTAAATAAAAACGCCCATTTTTATCCAGCACCACTTTGCCGCCCATGGCCTCTTCTAGTGGAGCGACCAGCTCGGCTATTTTCTTTTCACGCGGCCCTTTGATGGCCAAGGCTCCCAGCTGCTTACACAGGTCAATATGCTGCTCCTCGATATCCACGTAGCGGCTTTCGTAAAAGGGCAGCAGCCAGTGGTACTGGGTAAGCAGCTCACGGCTGGGCATAAAGACCGGCGCTTTTTCTTGCCATGCGCTGGGAAGCTGATCTATTTGCACCTCTGACTGTGAGCGAGTGCTGAAGCTGAAAGCCGTATTTAGCGACGGGCGCTCAAAAGCCAACGATACGTGGCAGCGATGACCGCCTTGGCGACGGCTCGCCAAACGGCCCAACGATTCGGGGCGAAACACTTTGACCAGTTTGTCAGCCAGGCTTTTCTGCAGCAGCGTTTTGGTGGGCTCGGCCACTGTAGGCTCGTTCGCCTGCTGGGCGGCATTGGCCACAGCGGCATAAGCGACTTTGAGCAAGTGCGACTTACCCGCCCCGTTCTCGCCCACAATAACGTTCAAGCCCGGGGCGAACGCCAGCGTCGCGTCGGGAAACAACGTAAAATTCTTTAGCTCAAGCGTTTTCAGCATAACGCCTCCTATAAGTCCAACCCGGCCTGCTCGCCGCTGTGGCCAACCTCATGCGAGGCCTCGACGATCGCGCTCCAGGAGCCGATCAGCTCGTTGTAGGCGCGGGCTTCTTCGGACCATTTTTTACGCTCGCACAGGGTATACAGGTGGTAGGCCAGCTGACGGATAGGCTCGCCTTTTTCAGGCATTTTGGCCAGCAGCTCGCCGGCGGCGGACTCCCCCTGGCGCTGCAGGCGGCGGATCATCTGGTGGCAGGCTTCCCACACCGGGGTGCGCTTGTCGGCGGTGGGGTCCCACTCAGCTTCGTACTCGCCCCATTTGAGCAGGCGCACCTTACCTGAGCCAGATGCCACCACGCCCGCCTCCTGCACGCCCGCGACGCTGGTGCCCTTGGCCCGGGCCAGGGTATCCGCCTCGCCGAACGCGCCTTCGCTCCAGGCGTACTGGTCAAACCAGCTGGCGCAGAACTGGGTGTCGGCGTCGAAGTTGCCGGAGTCCGGGGTCAGAAACTCGGTAATGGCGCGGTTGATCAGCACCAGAGCGTCATGCACGCTCATCTTCGTGCCGTCCTGGTTCAGCACGGCTTCATAGCCAGAATAGATCGCCATGCCGGGGCCGATGGCCGCCTGAGACAGGTCTACTGGGGCAATGGGCGTTTGGCCGGTCTCGCCGCCGATCATGGTTTCCAGCGCCTCGGGCATTTGGTCGCGCAGTTGACGCTGGAAGTCGCGGCGCGAGATGGTTTCGGCGTTGGCCGAGCGTTTGTTGCAGACCAGCACGATGGACGAGGCCAGAGCGTTGGTGCCTTTTGCAATGATACGACCAGCACCCTCTGTACGTACAGGCCAAGTGCCATCGATGGAGAAGCCGGCCTGAATCACCGCCTCCAGAAAGGTCACCCAGCCGGTGCTGGTGGTGCTGCCCTCCTTGGTTTCCGACTGTTTGAAGGCGTAATAAATCGAAACAGGAAATGCCGGGTGGGCCTGCTCGGCCAGGTTATGGATGGCACGGGTCATGCCGTCCATAAAGAAGCTTTCGGCCTTTTCTTTACTGCCATGGCGGTACGGCGTAGCGACCAGCTCTTCGGCTTTTGGCACAGCCATAGTGCCAAATAAGTCTGGGTAAATATTCCGTAAAGCGCGCCGCATCCACACATAGAAAAAATCTGACAGGTCTGCGTAACCTATATTGTCGTAGTAAGGTGGATCAGTTGAAATCACCTTACACTTGCTAATGTTTTGAGCTGCCGCATCTTGCTGGGTGGCTATTCCGAGACCTTGACTTGGAAAGTATTCAATTGCCATACGCCCTTTATCAAGAGCAGTCAGTACGTTGCCACCTGAATTAGAAAAAGGGTTTGCTTCAGCAAAATCCCACACCATTGGGATAGCTTGCCTTGCAAAGGTTTCCCGAAAAGCGCCTCGATCGCTCATCCAAGAAGTTATGGTAGACCACAGATTAGCTCCCTTGTTTATTGCAAAGAGTAGATAGACTGCTACCGCATCACCATAGGCGGTAGCCTCTAAACCGCCTTGAGACAGCCCTTTGCCATCATCCGACAGACCGGCGGCCGTGGCATCGGCAATGATCTTTTCTCGCGCTTCCTGCACTAAGTCGGAAAAAGTGGTCAGGGCGACCAGCTGGCGGGGGGTGAAAAGGTCTCCGAATGTATTCAGCCCATAGTTGGGTGTTTTAAAATCACGGGGGTTAACTGGCAGCAAGTGCTCGGGCTTCCATTCAGGCTGAACGGATTTGGCAACAGTGATCATTTTACTCGTTGGTGATAAATAAACACGGCCGCGCTTACCCTCTGCCACAATGGCCATCAAGCGCTCGCCCATGCGCCCAGCCTTGCCTTCCTCACGGATGTACTTAAATGGCATTGCTGTGTGCGACATAATACAGGTGCCACCGGTACGTTTAACTGTGCCCTCAATGGCATCACTGGGTTGCTTGCCCATGCGTACTTCAAACTGGAATTTATCCCCATCAATAACCGGCTCCACCCAAACCTCTTTGCCCTTTTTGCTGGATAGAACAAAAGATCGCACCAGAGGCACATCCACATGACTATAGGCCGGGTTGGGGCTTTTCACTGTTCTGGCCCATAGCCAGGCAATCACCGTCAGCTCTTCGCCTTCGTACTGCTTGAGGTCGGGCCGCTCGGCGACCATTTCGGGGGTGATCGCGACTTTGGGGTAGAGATGGCCGATGCGCTTGAAGGCTTCTTCGCGCATCCAGTGGCCGTAGCGACGCACGTCTTCGGCCAACCCCCGGGCACCAGCCCAATCCTCATGCATGTCGGGCTGTTTTTCACCCTCGGGGATTGGCCCTACCGGCGGTTGGCCAGCGAACTTGGGCGGGATTTCGATCATCGCCTTGTTGATCATCACCGCCACGGGGTTGAGGTCCGAGGCGTAGCTTTCCAGCCCCAGCCGCTGAGCCTCCAGCGGGATGGCCCCGCCGCCGGCGAACGGATCGTGAAAGGCCGGCAGTTCGTCCGGATTAAACAGCTCCGCCGCCTGGGGGTGGTGGCGGTTCAGCTCGCAGGTATCGCGCCAGCTGTCCCAAATGGCCTCCCGGGCACGGTTCAGCACGTCTTCGTTGTTGGTGTTCTCCCACTTCACCAGATCGCGGATGATATCGAACAGCTTTTCGCGCTTGATCTCGGCGGCTTTCTTGTTAACGCCGTAGCGAAAGCCTTTGTCCTGCTGGTAGCCGGGGTCGTTGACCAGCTGGGCAAACAGCACCGCCCGCGCTGCCGCCAGCGGCCGACGCGCCCACCACAGATGCAGCGTGCTGGGGTGGCCGTGGCGGATCGATTTCTCGCGCGCCGCCGCGACGTTGATGTCATCCAGCGGCAAGGCAACTTCGATGAGTTTTTTGGGAGATTTAATGGCGGTCATAATAGATGCGGAGCGTCCTGTTGCAAAACTTCTTCGGCGATACGGCCAAAAAGATAACGTGTCAGACTGAAAAACGGGCTAATTCGATGGGCCTCTGGCACAAGATCCACGGACGCCAGGCAATGGAGGTCCCACTGCTTATCCAGGTGTTCGTCGATAAGCGTGTCGAGCTCGTCCCACCATTGGCGACGCCGTACCTGCAAGAAAGGGCTGTTCAGGTTGAGCAGATCAATGGTGTATTGAGCGCGGTCGCGGTCGCGATCACGCTCATCCAAGGCGTTTGCCGGGATAACTCGGCCGTCAGATAGGTAGGCAAAAAAACAAGCGCAGTCGCGCTGCAGCGGCGAGACGAAACGCTGCATATCCACGTTGGTTTGCTTACCCGGCGCGTGGCCGCCAAAAAAATCTTCGGGCAAAGCGGCACTTTGCTGCTGAGCACGCAGTACGGAGAAGCGATGACTCGCCAGGGCGCTCGCCGCCAAATTGGCGTACTCAAACGTGTACGTGGGGGCCTGCGCTTTATTCTCGACGTGTTCGATATGGTAGCCGAGATCGTACTGATCGGCCCGCAGCTCGCTGTAACAGCAAAGCTGGTATTGATCATCCAGCAGGCTATCCAGCACTAGCTGCTTATGCCTGAAGCTGGCCCAGCGGCTTGCCGCCTGTTGACTGTTTTGGGGCGGCCGGCTGTTGGCCTGGGTCAGGTGGTATCCGCCGCCGGCTCGGTTGATATGGCGCATTTAGTCAGTGCCTTTAGGCTGATTAGCCGGCGCTGCGCTCAGCGCTTCCTGCCGTTTAATACTGCGCTGCAGGCGCTCAAGCTGTGGGTGCTGCTCGCCCAGCGCAGCATTCAAATTCTGGATCAACTCTTGTGCTTCATCACCGTGATACAGCCCTTGATCGACCAGCTCGGTCAGGCGTTGAAGCATTTTTTTCTCGGCCACCGGCGGCTGCGGGTCTACCAACATGACGCTGTGTAATACGGTATTGCTCGGCTCGCCATAGGTTCGATCCAGCGGTGCTTCGGCCACGGCGTTGCCTGAAGCATCGTTATGGATAATGCGGATATGCTCACGCCGGATCGTACTCAGTACCTGGGGGCTATGGGTGGTAACAATAAACTGCACGTTGGGAAAAGCGGCGCGAAGCGAATCTACTACCGTCTGCTGCCACCTGGGGTGCAGGTGCATATCCACTTCGTCAATGAAGACAACACCTTTGGTGTGCTGCTGCGCTTGTGCGCCCATTTGCGGGTTGAGCTTGGCACAGCGCCACGCCATGTCGGCCACCAGCGACACCATGGCGCGAACGCCATCGCTGAGCATGGATACGGGTAACACGCCTAGCTCTTCGTGCAGCATCGCCAGCTCTTCGTGGTGCATGCTGTAATGAAACCTGCCCCATTCTTCATGGCGGAGTACGGTATTGACCGTTTCTTCAATTCCCGAAATTTGCTCGAAAATGCTGTACCCCTTGTAACCCTCAAGACTCTTCTCTTGAAGCGCGGCAAAGGTGGCCTTGGTCATCCACTGCTGCACCTGAGTAAAGCTTGATGCCGGGCTGAAGCAGTCTTCGTACCCCATGGTGCGGCTGGCGCTAAGCACGGTTTTACGGCTAATGTTTTTGTGCCTATGCCATAGCCGCCCGGAGCCGTAATAAGCCAGCAGCGGCAGGGCTACCGGCTCCAGGTCCCGCACCTGCTGCATCAATTCCTTGCCCAGCTGAGTCAGCGCTCTGGCATCCTTTATCGTCGTGCGCCCCTTGGCGCCGTTCAGCTCGCGGATAACGGGCGCATCGACGTCATCCAGCGCTGCCTCAACCCGCACGGGATACGCCTGCTCGTTATCCGGCTGATCCGGCAGGCTCTGGTACATGGCATCCCGGTATTCAATGGATTTGGTCTTCCCCAAGTCAAACGCACCAACAAAAGTGCCCAGCGCAATGGCTGAGGCATCCAGCACGGCCGTTTTCCCCTGCCCGTTGCGGGCTGCCAGCACGGTCAGCTCAGGGTGAAAGTCAATCGCCAGGCTTTTAAATCGACGGAAATTTTCCAGCTTTAATGAGTTGATTTTCATGCGTTGGCCTCTATCGGCTCGGCTTTGGAAAGCAGCTCTTTCAAGCCGTAGTTGATGCTGGCCACGCCGAAGTCGGGCTCTGCGGTAAAGGGGTTTTTGATATAAAACGGCCCCTCTGTGCTTTCGCCGTCAACGATCACGATGGCGAGCCAGAATTTATCGGCCTGGTTGAGGCTGTAGATAATTTCGTTGCGCGAGACGGTAATGGTGCTCTGGCCTTTGGCGCGGCCTTTTATTTCGATGTGCCGGTCGGGCAGGATGGAGCCGTCGGCGTTGGCCGGGGGGCGGGCGGTCAGGTCCCAGCCGCACTTTTGGCTAGAGACATCAAAAACCTCATGGCCCAGCGCGCGTTCAGCATCGATCACGGCCTGCATGGCGGCCTGTTCAACGCGGGCGCGAGCCTGGGCATCTACGCTGAACTGCGTTTCGCCCTTGCGACTGGCCAGCAGCCCCTGGGGGATCACCAACGCCCCGCCGATAATCACTGGCGTGCTGGACACCACTTGCTTCATCGCCTCGAGCTCACGGCGGCGCTGGTTCAGGCGCTCAGTCAACTCGTCCACCCGGCGCCGGGCCATCTCGGGCTGCATACGCGGCTGTTTGCCGGCCTTCATGTCATCAGTGAGCTTGATGTAGCGATCCGACCAATAGTTGATCTCCTTGACCAGCCGCTCGTTGACGGCGTTGAGTACCTTGTCGGCGTGGCGCTCACGGCGCCCCTTAACCTCTTGGTAATGCTCGGGCACCAACTGCTGCACGGCGTGGTTCAAGGCTAGGGCTTCTAAATCGCCGGTGATCCATGGTGCGTTCAGCACGTCCTGCACCAGGCTCACGTCTTGCGCGTCAATGGGCTGCAGGTCCAGGTGCGGCGCCCAGCCGGCGTGGGCGGCACTGCCCTGCTCGTCGATCTCGACAAATTGCAGCCGCCGCGAGGCGACCCGCGGCGCTTCCCCCGCTTGGCTGTGGGTTTCGCGCACCGAGTGGTCGATCATGAACATGACATGGGGCTGGGTGCCGTCGTCGCTGGGGTCCACCAGCACTGCCCCCTGCTTGAGCTTGGTACGATGGGCCGACAGCACCAGATCGGTGGCGGCGTGCATGAGCGGGTGCATGGGGTGGATCAGGTCAGCCATGGGCTTGCCGCTGACGCGCACGCGGTCTTTCTCGAAGCAGATGCGCTCGTATTTTTTGAGCACCGGCGTGCGGCTTTCGCCGACCACGCGGTCGCGCTCGCGGATGGCCGCCGGCACGTGGCGTATTTCAAAGCGGCCCGGCTCGCGGGCGCGCATCTCGCCCTGCAGAGTCGCGAAAGCTTCGTTGAAAAAGGCACGAATAAAATAGGGCTGTAGCTTACGCGCCTCGGCCTTTTCCATTTCCTCTTTGACCGAGTACAGGTCTTCCAGCCCCATGTGCTGCTCAACCAGAGCGTTACGGCGGATGATGTCGCGCAGATGGTCGGTATCCAGCGCGCCGTCGATCACCTGTTCCAGGCGCGCCTTTATCTCGGGGGACTCGCCATAGCGGATGGCCTCGACGAGCAATTCTTTGAGCGAGGTGTTTTCAAAGGCTTCGCCCAGGATGTCAAACACCTTGCCGCCAAGCGCGGTTTTTTCGATCTCCAGCTTGTCGAACAGCTTCTGGAATACCGCGCCTTCGCGGGTGTCGTTGGCGACCAGGTTCCACAGGTGGCAGACCTCGGTCTGGCCAATACGGTGGATACGTCCAAAGCGCTGTTCCAGGCGGTTGGGGTTCCATGGAAGGTCATAATTGACCATCAGGTTGGCGTTTTGCAGGTTGACGCCCTCGCCGGCGGCATCAGTGGCGACCAGCACGACAACGTCAGGGTTGTTGCGGAACTGCTCCTGAGCTTTGCGGCGGTCGTTGCGGTTGGTGCCGCCGTAAATCGTAATGACCGCGTCGGGGTTGCCGAGCATGTCGCGTATGCGCGCCACCAGGTAATTCAGGGTGTCTTTATGCTCGGTAAAGATAATCAGTTTGCGGCGCTGGCCCTGGCCGAGAAACATTTCAGGGCTGTCATGCAGCAAGTGGGAAAGCTCTTCCCACTTGCGGTCGTTACCCGACTGCACCACATCCAACGCCTGCTGCTCCAGGTCTTGCAAGCTGGCAATTTCGGCTTCCAGCTCGGGAATCGTTTCTGCCGCTGTTGCCTGATCAACCACTTGCTCGGCGTAGAGCTCGTACTCTTCGGCGCTGAGTTCTTCGTCCAGTTCATCAAAATCTTCGGGAAGCTCGAGCTTTTTATTGACCGTGTAGGTGCCAAGAATCGGGTCGTCGCGGTTTTCACTGACACCCTGCCCGCGGGCGAGAAACGTCATCTCGGTGAGCCTGTCTTCCAGTTTGCGGTGACGACGCTTGAGCGACTGGTAGATGGCTTCGGGGCTTGAGGCCAAGCGGCGTTGCAGCATGGTCAGGGCAAAGCCGACGGTGCCTTTGCGTTTACCACCCAGCTGCTCCGCGCGGTTCATTTCATTACGCACGTAGTTGGTCACGTCAGCGTAGAGCTCGGCCTCGGCATCAGAGAGATCATAGTTGGCGGTATAGGCGCGTCGTTCGGGAAACAGCGGCGTACCGTCGAACTTGAGCAGCTCTTCCTTGATCATGCGACGCATCATGTCGGACACATCGACCTTATGGGCACCCTCGCGGAACTTACCGTAGAAGCGGTCACTATCGATCAGCGACAGCCAAATCTGGAAGTCTTCTTCCTTGCCGTTGTGTGGCGTGGCCGTCATCAGCAGGAAGTGGCGGGTAATCGAGCCCAAAAGCTCGCCAAGCTGGAAGCGCTTGGTTTTGTTGATCTTGTTGCCAAAGTAGTTGGCCGAGAGCTTATGGGCTTCATCGACGATGATTAGGTCCCACTCGCTATTGGCCAGCTTTTCCTGGAGTTCTTCGCTGCGCGAGAGCTGATCAAGACGGCAGATGAGCTGGTTCTGTTCGTCAAAATAATTGCCGGAAGCGCTCTGCTCCTGTTTTTCGCGGCTAAAGATATCGAACAAAACGCCGAATTTTTCCAGCAGCTCGTCCTGCCACTGGTCGGTCAAGCCGCCGGGGGCGACGATCAGGATGCGTTTGGCATCGGCGCGCATCAGCAACTCACGGATAAGCAGGCCGGCCATGATGGTTTTACCGGCACCGGGGTCGTCGGCCAGCACGTAGCGCAACGGCTGGCGTGGCAGCATGTGTTCGTAGACGGCGGATATCTGATGGGGCAGCGGCTCAACGTTGGAAGTGTGCACTGCCATCATGGGGTCGAATAGCGCAGCTTGACTGATACGGTAGGCTTCCAGCCCAAGCTTGAATTCAGCGCCGGGGGCATCGAAGGCCCAGGAGCGCCCGGCTTCGGCCGTCGCGAGTTTGGCCTCGTCACTACGAAACAACATCTGCTCTTGTAGCTGGCCTTGGCTATCGCGAAAGATAACGGTCAGGGCATCGCTACCCACCGGCTCAGCGCTCACGATCTTGACGATTTCGTCGGCCTTGATACCGCTTATTTGAGCGTCTTTTTTGATCTCTTCGAGCTTGAGCATGCAGTTCCCTCCGCGTCGGCATAAAAGCGCACAGGTCGCTGAATAGCCTGGTGCCAGGTGGTATGTATTTGCTGCGGTAGAACGCCGGCATGATCCAGGGCGATGCCTACTGCGATGGCGCGCCTTCGCGCGCCTGATAGGGTAATGGAGGCCAAGGTGGATGGCCAATTTTATGCTTGCATCAAGCTGACTTCGCCAAGTGATAAAGTGCCAAAAATTTTGCATTATGCAATCGACGGCGGCAGCGCGGCGGGAGGTAGCACGATGGGAAATAGATAGTACGCGGTAATTGCTGTGCCAAACCCCGTGTCAAAACGCGGCTAGAGGTCATCAGAGGAAAACGGCGGGAACGGCGGTGTGGCATCAAACGTGGCACAGGTATGGCACAGATTTGACACAGCCATAAAAAAAGGCCCTACGCGTTAACGTAAGGCCTTGATTTGACTGGTGCGCCCGGCGCGATTCGAACGCGCGACCCTCGGCTTCGGAGGCCGATACTCTATCCAGCTGAGCTACGGGCGCTT
>JAKDRW010000035.1 GCA_030454225.1 Vreelandella subglaciescola
GCCATACCGGTACCGATAATCACCAGGTCGGCGTGCTGAGCGGGCATGTGTTCCCCCAACGTTTCGTTACTGCATCCGGGTAAAAGCGTATCCATAGGCCCATGTTACACTAGCGCCCTTCGTTTCTGTCGTGGAAGGCCGCGTTTTGGAAGCTAACGCCATCAACACTCGTGTTATACAAAAATGGCGGCCGGTCAGCGCCGCCCGTCCGCTGATGTCGCCGAACTGGTGGCGCTTTGTGGCGTCGACGGATTCGCTCACCGCAAGGTTGATCGCCGCCGGCGGTGCGCGGCGCTTTAGCGTGCGGCTGCTGCGCCAGCGGGTGGGCTATCCCTTTGCCGACGAGGCGCGCGCGCTGTGCATCGATGCCAAGCGCTATGTCTGGCAGCGCGAAGTGGCGCTGTGCCTGGACGATACCCCTTGGGTGGTGGCGCGCTCGGTGGCGCCGCTTGCCTCGCTGCGCGGCCAGCGGCTGTACGCGCTGGGCGAGCGTTCGCTGGGCAGCTGGCTGTTCCGCCAGCCGGGGCTTGAGCGTCGCCCGCTGGAAATTACCCGCAGCTTGCCGCGGTTTATCGCCGCGGACAGCCTCTGGGGGCGGCGCTCGGTGTTTCGTCACGGCCGGTTGGCGCTGCTGGTGCAAGAGTATTTTTTGCCGGCGATGGCGGATGAGCTGGGTCTGGCTTCACGCTAGGCTGTTTCGGCCGGCCTTTTTAGGTGACATCCGATTTACTAGGCAGCCCCCGGGATTCTTATTGGCCCGGGCGTCTTATTGATTAAAGAGGTAGCGCATGGATCGTTCTTTGTTGCGGCCGTCGGGCTTTGCGCGGGTGGCGGATTTTCTTCACCTGACAAGGCTCGACCGTCCCATCGGCACCTGGCTTTTGATGTGGCCGACGCTCTGGGCGCTGTGGCTGGCCGCTGACGGCGTGCCCGGGCGCGGCGTGCTGCTGATTTTCGTGGCCGGCGTGTACGCGATGCGCGCCGCCGGCTGCGTGGTCAACGACTACGCCGACCGCCACGTCGATGGCCACGTCAAGCGCACGAAAAAGCGCCCGCTGGCGACCGGACGCATCAGCGAAAACGAGGCCAAGGCGGTGTTTTCCGGTCTGGTGGTGGTGGCCTTCATGCTGGTGCTGATGACTAACCTGTTCACCATTTTGCTGTCGCTGGGCGGCGTGGTGCTGGCGTTTATCTACCCGTTCATGAAGCGCTACACCCACCTGCCGCAGTTCTTTCTGGGGGCGGCGTTTTCCTGGGCGATACCCATGGCCTACGGCGCCGTGCTGGGGCATGTGCCGGCGGAGGCGTGGATGCTGTTTGCCGCCAACGTGGCGTGGACGGTGGCCTACGACACCCAGTATGCGATGGTCGACCGCGACGACGATGTGAAGATTGGGGTGAAATCTACCGCCGTGCTGTTTGGCCGCGCCGACAAGGCGATGATCGGGCTGTTTCAGCTGGTGGCGCTGGGCTTTCTCGGCTGGGCCGCCTGGCGGCTGGCGCCGGGCGGGTTTTTCTGGCTGGGGCTTGCCGGCATGGCGGCGACCTTTGCGTATCAGCAGTGGCTGATTCGCGGGCGTGACCGCGAGCGCTGCTTTCAGGGGTTTTTGAACAACTTCTGGTCGGGGCTGCTGGCGTTTGCCGGTATCGCGCTGAGCCTGTGGCCGGCGGTGGGGTAACCTCTAAAACCGCCGGCCACAGGCTCGGTCGTCGCCCCGCTTAGTGGTCGTGGTGGCCGTCGGCCGCTTCGCTGCCCTCATCGGCGCGCTGTACCCAGACGTCGACCTCAATTTCGCCGCGCTGGGCAAACTCAAGCGTCAGCGGGAAGGTGTCGCCTTCGGCAAGCGGCTCGGAAAGCGCCATCAGCATCAGGTGGTGTCCGCCACCCGGGCGCATGCGCACGGGGCTATCGGGGGTGACTTCCAGCTTTTCGAGCGGGCGCATCTGCATTACGCCGTCGTTCATTGTCATGTCGTGGATTTCTACGCTGTCGCTTGCCGGTGAGCGGGCGCCAATGAGCATGGCGGGGCTGTCGCCGGCTACGCTGATATCCAGGTAGGCGCCGCCGTTGGGCGCGCCGGGCGGCGTGGGCGTGGCGAAGGGGTGGGCAATGCGCACGTCATCAAGCTGTGCTTCGTGGGCCAGCGCGGGAGTTGCAAAGACGGTGGCGGCGAGCAGGCCGGCGGCGACAAGGGGCAGCAAACGCAGGGTCATGGTGACGTCCTTTTAACGGGGAGAGGGGTGCGATAGTGGGTATCCCACATCAGTACCGCGCCGGCGATGGCGCCGGGAATCAAAAACAGGTTGGCCAACGGTATCCAGGTGATCAACGTTACCATGCCGCCGTAGCTTAGGCTCTGCCACCAGCGGCGCCTGAGCCGGCGGCGCATGTCGGCAAAGGACACCTTGTTGTTATCCATGGGATAGTCAAGGTAGGCAATCGCCATCATCCAGGCGGAAAACAGCGCCCATAAAAACGGCGCGATCAGGTTGATGCCGGGAATCCAGCTGATGACAAACAGCACGATCGCCCGGGGCAGAATATACCCCAGCTTGACCAGCTCGCGGCCGATGGCGTCGACGGCGGTTTTGCTCAGGCCGCGATCGTCCAGCGGCTCGCGCCCGGTAGCAACAATTTCCACCTTGGCGGCGAGAAAACCGTAAAATGGCGCCGCAAGCAGCTGCGTGACCAGCGTGAAGGTGAAAAAGATGCCCACCAGCAGGCACAGGACAAACAGCGGCCAGATCAGCCACGAGAGCCAGTCGAGCCAGCCGGGCACCATCCCCATCCAGTGCCCCAGCCAGCCTTCGAAGCGGCTGATCACGACGCTTAACAGTGCGACGTAAACCAGCAGGTTGATCGCAATGGGTAAAAACACATAGCGTCGCAGGCCGGGGCGGTAAACCCAGCGCGTGCCTTGGGTAAGGGCAGAGAAGGCATTGACCATGCAAGGTGCTCGCATAAGAACTAAGGCGCTGTCTTGGCATTCAGCGGAGAGGCCGCTAGCGATAAATACTCAGCGCTAGCCCGGTGGTGATAAACCGGCGCTACGCAGTACACAACAATAACCGGTAGAAGCGACAGAAAAATGAATGTTTTGGTAAATGACGATACGCAGCCCGAGATGGACGGCGTGGACGATATTCCCGCCCCCAGCGGGCAGCTGGCGCTCAAGCTGCCGGTCACCCGCCAGGATACCAACCTTTACGGCGACGTTCCCGGCGGCTGGCTGATCAGCCAGATGGATCAGGCCGCCGAGCTTACCGCCGGGCGCGAGGCCGGCGGACGCACCGCGGCGGTCGCCATCGAGGCAATGGACTTTTTAAGCCCGGTGCGGGCCGGTTCGGTGGTGAGCGTTTTCACCCAGGTGCGCAACATTGGCCACAGTTCGATCCAGATCGACGTGGAAGTCTGGGTGCGCGCGCCCCACGCTCACCTCCACGAGCGCCTGAAAGTCACCGAAGCGCGCTGCGTGAGGGTGGCGCTGGACGATAACGGCCGTATCCGCGCGGTGCGCTAAGCGGCCGGCAAGCCGATCGCACCGATCAGGCGTCGGTTATCTGGTCGCGGGCTTTCAGGTAGGCAAATTCGCCGGTATCGGTGACCGGGCGCACGGTTTGCTGGAACGCGCGGTAGGACGTGTAGACCTTCTTCGACGCGGGATCGCTTTCCACCTGTTCTTGAATGACCTCTTTGGAGGCTTTGGCCAGCGCCGTGGTTACGTCGTCGGGGAACGAACGCAGCTTGATGCCGTGCTCGTCGACCAGCGATTTCAGCGCCTGGGCGTTGCGGAAGGTGAACTCGCTGATCATCGACAGGTTTGAGGCCTGCGCGGCTTCGGTAACCACGTCTTTCAGGTCGTCGGGCAAAGCTTTCCAGGCATCCAGGTTAACGGTGCCTTCCAGCGTGGCGCTGGGCTCGTTCCACGCCGAGGTGTAGTAGTAGTCGGCGACTTCGTGCAGGCCAAAGGCCAGGTCGTTGTACGGGCTGACCCAGTCGGCGGCGTCGAGCGCGCCGGTTTGCATCGAGGTGAAAATTTCGCTGCCGGGCATGTTGACCGTGGTCACGCCGATGCGGTCCATGGCTTCGCCGGCAAGCCCCGGAAGGCGCAGCTTCAAGCCCTGCAGGTCGTCGAGCGAGTTGATTTCTTTTTTAAACCAGCCGGCGGGCTGGGTGGTGGTGTTGCCGACGGCAAAAGGCTTGAGATTGTACTCGGCGTAAAGCTCGTCCCAGAGTTTCTGGCCACCGCCGTAGTAAAGCCAGGCGTTGGTTTCCTGCGCGGTCATGCCGTACGGTACGGCGGTGAAAAACTGCGCGGCGGGAACCTTGCCCCGCCAGTAGTAAGACGCCGAGTGACCCATTTGCGCGGTGCCGGAAGAGACGGCGTCAAACACTTCCATCGCCGGTACCAGCTCGCCCGCGCCGTGCACGCGGATGCGCATGCGCCCGTGAGATAGCGCCTCGACCCGGCGGGCAAACTCGTTGGCCCCGGTGCCCAGCGCGGGGAAGTTTTTTGGCCAGGAGGTGACCATGTCCCAGGTGATGGTTTCATCGGCGCTGGCGGTGGCGATAAAGGGTGCGGCGGCGGCACCCACCGCGCCAAGGCCGGCGGTGGTGAGCGATTTTTTGATAAAGTGACGGCGTTGCATGGTGAGCTCCGGTGTTATTTTTAATGGGATAGCGTTAACAGATGTTTAGCGTAGCGTTTATAGCGGGATCAGCTTAGCAAAGCCTAGCACTAACCACTTGGCGCCCTCATGTTCAAAGCTGACCTGCACCCGCGCGCGGGCGCCTTCGCCTTCGGCGTTAAGAATCACCCCTTCGCCAAACACTGGGTGTTCGACGGCCTGGCCAATATGCAGGCTGGGCAGGTCCAGGTCGTCATCGCCTTCCACGCTTTGCTGGCGCAGGTTCTGTCCCAGACCGCCGCGAGCCGCGGTCACCGGGCGCGATATTTGCCCGCGCATGCGCACTTCTTCGAGCAGTTCGGACGGCAGCTCGCGCAGAAACCGCGACGGCCGGGGAAACACTTCCTTGCCGTGCAGGCGGCGGGTTTCGGCGTGGGTCAAATAAAGCTTTTGCATGGCGCGGGTGACGCCCACGTAGCAGAGCCGACGCTCCTCTTCGAGCCGGCCGGGCTCCTCAATCGACATCTTGTGTGGAAACAGGCCTTCTTCGACGCCGGTGATAAACACCAGCGGAAACTCCAGCCCCTTGGCCGAGTGCAGCGTCATCAGCTGCACGCTGTCTTCAAACTCCTCGGCCTCGTGGTCGCCGGCGTTTAACGCCGCTTCGGAGAGAAATGCCTCCAGCGCGACCAGGCCTTCGCCGGCTTCGGGGGCGTCGAATACGTCGCCCTGGGTAAAGTTGCGCGCGGCGTTGACCAGCTCTTCGAGATTTTCGACCCGGCCCTGGCCTTTTTCGCCGCGTTCGCTTTGGTGGTGCTCAATCAGACCGGTATGCGCGGTGACGTGCTCGATAATTTCGTGCAGCGCAAGCCCGGCGGCGTCGTTATCCAGCTGTTCGATCAGGTTGGCGAACGCTAGTACGGCGTTGGCGGCGCGGCCTTTGAGGGTGCCGTCGGCGACGCTGTCGTGCAGCGCCTGCCACAGCGGGATGCTTTGATCGCGGGCGCGAAAGCGCAGGATCTCCACCGTGCGCGTGCCGATGCCGCGAGTGGGCACGTTGATCACGCGCTCAAGCGAGGCGTCGTCGTCGCGGTTGAGCAGCAGGCGCAGGTAAGCCAGCACGTTTTTGATCTCAAGGCGTTCGTAGAAGCGCCGGCCGCCGTAAATGCGGTAGGGCACGTGCTGGCGGATCAAGGTTTCTTCGAGTAGCCGCGACTGGGCGTTGGAGCGGTAGAGAATCGCTACGTCGCGCCGGTTGAGCCCGGTCGCGGTACGCTCTTTTAGCGTATCGACGATAAAGCGCGCTTCTTCCAGATCGTTGAAGCCGGCGTACACCGAGATCGGCTCGCCCTTGGCACCGTCGGTCCACAGCTTCTTGCCCATGCGCTCGGCGTTGTGGCTGATCAGCGCGTTGGCGGCGTCGAGAATGGCGCTGGTGGAGCGGTAGTTTTGCTCTAGCCGCACGGTTTTGACCTGGGGAAATTCGTTCTCGAAGCGGCTGATGTTTTCCACCTTGGCGCCGCGCCAGCCGTAAATCGACTGGTCGTCATCGCCGACCACGGTAGTCGGCGTTTGCTGGCCGGTAATCAGCTTGAGCCAGGCGTACTGCAGGGTGTTGGTGTCCTGAAACTCGTCGACCATCACGTGGCCGAAGCGCTCGCGGTAGTGGGCCAGCAGCGCGGGGTTGTCGCGCAATAGCTCAAGGCTGCGCAGCAGCAGCTCGCCGAAGTCCACCAGCCCGCCGCGTTCGCAGGTCAGCTGGTAGAAGTGGTAAAGCTCGACCAGTTGACCGAGGTAGGCGTCGCCGGCGGTATCCACCTGCGCGGGGCGTAGGCCTTCTTCCTTGCAGCCGCTGATAAAACCCTGCACCTGACGCGGCGGAAAGCGCTCGGCATCGATGCTGTAATCCTTGAGCAGGCGCTTGATCAGGCGCAGCTGGTCGTCGCTGTCAATGATCTGAAAATGCTGGGGCAGGCGCGCATCCTGCCAGTGGGTGCGCAGCAATCGGTGGGCGATGGAGTGAAAGGTGCCCACCCAGACGTGGCGCAGCGACAGGCCCAGCAGCGTTTCCAACCGCGTGCGCATCTCCTTGGCGGCCTTGTTGGTAAAGGTCACCGCCAGCAGCGCGTAGGGCGAAAGCCCCTCGGCCTGCATCAGCCAGGCGATGCGGTGCACCAGCACCCGGGTCTTGCCCGAGCCCGCGCCGGCGAGTACCAGCAGGTTGCCTTGGGGCGCGCTCACCGCCTCTCGCTGGGCGGAGTTGAGCTGATCGAGAATCGCCGTCACGTCGTCCATAAAAGCCGCTGCCGAGGGTCAAAAAGTGGGCGGTTAGTCTAGCACAGGGACGCGAATGGTTTAGCCTGAGCCCGCGCGCCTTTTCGCCCCACGGCTTGACGACAGGCTCTGTTCACAAATACGGCTAAGCCGGCCAGGGGGCAGCACGCTGGAGCAACTCGTCAATGGCCAGGCCCGTCGGCAAGGTGCCGTAGTGCCGATCGCCTGCGTTGCCCAGCCGCGAGCGGATAAACGCATCGGCTAATTGATCGTTGCCCGTACGCCGCAATAAGGCGCCCTGCATGATCAGGGCCAGACGATCCACCAGATACCGCGCGCGAAACTCCCGCTGCTGGGTATCGGCAAACGCTTTTTTCAGCGCTTCAACCGCCTGGTTTAACGTCGTATGTGACGGCGCCCAGGGCTGAATTTCTTGCCACCAGGCCTCCAGCGTTGCCGGATTTTTGTCCAGCGCGCGCAGCACATCCAGCGCCTGCACATTGCCCGAACCCTCCCAGATGGCATTGATCGGCGCCTCACGGTACAGCCGCGGCATGATGCAATTTTCTATCACGCCGTTGCCGCCGATACATTCCATGGCTTCATGGCTATGCCCCGGCGTGCGCTTGCAGATCCAGTATTTACCTACCGCCGTGCCCAGGCGTATCAGCGCCTTTTCGTGAGGGTCATCGGCGTTATCCAGCGCTCGCGCCATACGCATGGTCAGTGCCAGCGACCCTTCCGCTTCCAGCTGCAGATCTGCCAGCACATTACGCATCAAGGGTTGCTCAATCAACGTCTTGCCAAAGACCTGGCGCTGGCGAGCGTGGTGGACGGCCTGGATAACGGCCTGGTGCTGTGCGGCGCTGGAGCCGAGCATGCAGTCAAACCGCGTCATGGCGACCATTTCAATAATGGCGGGCACGCCGCGGCCGGCCGCGCCGATCAGCCAGCCCTCGGCACCGCGCAGCTCGACCTCGGAAGACGCATTGGCGCGGTTGCCTAGCTTGTCTTTAAGACGCTGAATCTGCACGGCATTCTTGTCACCATCGCGGCGCCATCGCGGCACCAGAAAGCAGCTTAATCCTTCGGGCGCTTGCGCCAACATCAGAAACGCATCGCACATGGGCGCGGACAGAAACCATTTGTGGCCCACCAGCTCATAGGCCGCACCGGAGGCGCCGGCGCCCGCCGGGCGGGCACTCGTGGTGTTGGCGCGCACATCGCTACCGCCCTGTTTTTCGGTCATGCCCATGCCTAGCGTCAGGGCCGATTTGTGAGCGGCATCCGTGTTGCGCGGGTCGTAGTCACAGGCGAGCACCCTGGGTAGCCACTGCTCGGCAATTTCCGGGGTCAGTCGCAGCGAAGGCACCGCGGCAAACGTCATGGTAATCGGACAGCAGTGCGCCGCTTCTAGCTGGCTGTGCAGATAGTATTTCGCCGCCCGCGCTACATGCGCGCCCGGGCCGGGAGCGTTCCAGGGAGCGGCGTGCAGCCCCTCACGTAAAGCCATCGCCATCAGGCGGTGGTAGGACGCGTGATACACAACCTCGTCCACGCGATGGCCAAAGCGGTCATGGCTGTCAAAGTGCGGCGGCTGGGCGTTGGCCTCAAAGCCCCATCGAATGACCTCGGGGTCACCACAAATCGCGCCATAACGGCAGAGATCTTCCTGAGCCCAGCCGGCCTGCTCGCGCTCTACTGCCTCCATTAATGCCGTATCACCGCGATATAGATTATGCTTTTCCAGCGGTGTCGCCTGGTTGCGTACCGCATGGGTTTCTGTCGGTGTATTCAACCCGGGGGCGGATGCTTTATTCATAAGCGGACTCCTGTTCAGCAGAGGGGCCTACGACACTCATTACCAACGGCCGCGCGTGAAACCCGTACAAGGCGTTAGTATAGGCTAGTCGCCATGGTGAGCCGGTGCGCTTCTTCCCGCATCAGTTGCTTATGGTTCCGCGCTGCGTCGCTGGTCGCGAGTTGATTGGCATTTCGGGTACCCTCTGTAGCGTGCCCGATTGCAGCAGATCCAGACACAGCTATGAATGAAAAGAGGAGTTCGACATGTACGATCCGAAAAACTTCACCCTCGACGGCCAGGTCGCCGTGGTCACCGGCGCAGGCGCTGGCATCGGTCGCGCTATCGCCGAGACGTTTGCCGCTGCCGGCGCCGCGGTCATGGTCAGCGACCTGAAGGTCGAGACGGCACAGACGGTGGCGGACGCAATCAAGGCGCAGGGCGGCAAAGCCGCCGGCATTGCCTGCGATATCACCAAGGAAGACGAACTGGCCAAGCTGGTCGACGCTACGACGAAGGAATTCGGCAAGCTCACGACTCTCGTCGGCAACGCGGGGGGTGGCGGACCGAAACCCTTTGATATGTCGATGGAGGAATTTCGCTGGGCCTATGAGCTGAACGTGTTTTCGCTGTTCCGCTTATCGCAGCTTGCCGCGCCCGAGATGGAAAAGGCCGGGGGTGGCTCAATTCTTGCCATCACCTCAATGTCGGCGGAAAACAAGAACAAACGTATGGCGTCTTACGGATCTTCCAAGGCCGCGACCAGCCATCTGGTACGCAATATCGCTTTTGACCTGGGGCCCAAAGGCATCCGCGTGAACGGCGTTGCGCCCGGCGCCACGCGCACTGATGCGCTGAAATCCGTGCTCAACGATGACATCGAGCAAACCATGCTGGCGCACACGCCGATCAACCGGCTGGGCGAACCCGAGGATATAGCTAACGCCGCGCTATTTTTGTGTTCTCCGGCGGCGAGCTGGGTCAGCGGACAAATCCTCACCGTGTCGGGCGGCGGCGTTCAGGAGCTGGACTGAGCTACACCCGGAGGCCTGCCGGCCAGATCATCAAGGTGCATGGCCGCGGCGTGGTCGCGCGCCTGTTTGACGTCTGAAGGAAGTGTCATGACCGATGCGAATACAATCCCCATAACGAACGGAAAAGTCCTGCAGGGCGCAGTATTAAACGGCGTCATCAATGCCGTTATCAACGGTGCTATCCAGGTCTATTTCCTGTGGGGCAGCACGACGATTCCGCTTTCCGTGGACGAGATCACCAATGACAGCCACACGGTGTTGGGGTCGGCCGTGCCGCTTGCGGTTTCTTTGGCGATGATCCTGACTGTTGTCGCCTATATGACGCTTAAAGCGCCCAAAAAGCCTTTCTGGCCGTCGGCGCTGTGGCTGACGTTCAAGCACGGCATGTTTGCGTTTGGGCTCTGCGTAACGGGGGCCGTCATGTGGCAGAGCGCCTTTGGAACGGTGGCCGTATCGCTGACGACGGCGGTTATCGTGCTGGGCGCTATCGCCGGGCTGGTCGCGGGCGTGGTCAACTACATGACGATTCGGGTGAGCCTATTGGCTGAAAGTCACTAGCCGGCGAGCACCAGAGGTTGCCTTGGGGAGCGCTAACCGCCTCACGCTGGGCTGATCGAGAAGCGCCGTCACGCCGTCCATAAAAGCCGCTGCCGAGGGGCAAAAGTGGGTAGCCAGTTTAGACAGGGGTTACGCCGGGTGATGGCGCGTGGTGGCGAGCTTTCCGGGTCAGCGTAATGACGGCCTTGGGTCGGTTGCTGGTGGCCCCGTGACGCGTCATCGTTGGGGAAAATACGCACTGTCCGGCTTTCAGTGACCGGACGCAGGGCAAAGACTGATGGGGAAGCGGCACCAGTCATGGGTTAGGGCTCCCTGGGCGGCGGCCACTGTCCGGGTTTTAATGTAGGGTCCCTGATGATCAAGCCGAGGCACCAGCAAACACATGGCATGGTGGAGCGCTTCAACGGTCGTATCAGCGATATGCTGGCGACTCGACGTTATGCCTCAGGGCCAAGATCTGGAGCAGACATTCAAACGCTATGCGTGGCTGTATAATTACCATATCGCGCAAAAAGCCTTCCACAATCAACCGCCGATTACTGCGATGAAAGCATGGCAGAGCCAGCGGCCTGAATTATTTACCAAACGAGTAGCCAATCACGCAGGAATCGACAGTTAGAAAAAAGCTCAGACCTGCGGAAAACTTATCCGCAAGCCAGAGGTGAAAGCATGCACGATAACATTGAGCCACCTACAACCCGACAATGGCTTCGCTACTGGCGCAATTCCTTGGCGGATGCCGAGAGCGGCCAAGGTGTGCTGAAGAACTCGGATCTCAAGACGCTGCCTCGGGTGGGGCGGAAGGTATATCAGGCCGGCCGGCTGTCGCCGGAAGACCCGGTGCTGGCGCAGCTGTTTGAAAATGAGCCAGAGACAACTCGGTTGATTCGCATCGCGCTGCGCCCTGCTATTTATAAGGTTCAACAGGAGCACGGTCAGAAAAAACAGGCGCTACTTCCCGAAGTGGTTACGCCGCTGATCTGCGTGCTGTGGGTTAGCCGTGAAGGGGCTTTTATCCCGGCCGAGCCACCGGTCATTCCCCGTGACTTGCTCAGCCCTCAGGCCGATGATCGCTTCACTCTGGGTACGGTCGAGGGTCTGGACTCTTTTCTGACCCAGAAGGAACTGAACCTGTGGTCGCAACAGGAGGCGATGGCACTGCTGGAAGAACCAGAGCCCCCATCCGAGGTGCATGAACAGCGCTGGAAAGCCTACTACGACGTCTCGCGCCAGCTTTTCGAAAAGCTGGTCTCCATCGAGCTATTGAATACCAATTTTGAAGTTGCCGATGAGGCGTGTCTGCTCAAGATTGAGCAAGAGGTCAAGGGCGCCGCTCAGCATATCCTCAAATTCTACGATTGGCTTGGCGACAAGGGTCGCAGCCTACCCTTGCTGGACAGCTATGCACTGTCCCGACAGGCGCGCCATCGTCCCTGTATCGATGCGCTGGCGCACTTGGACAGTCGCTTGGGCCATTCAAATACTGCCTACCCCATGGCGACGGCACAGCGCGATGCCCTGGCCCAGGTGATGGCAATGGATGACGGTGAAATACTGGCCGTCAATGGTCCGCCGGGCACGGGCAAGACGACCTTCGTGCTCTCCGTGGTGGCCTCGCTCTGGGTGAAAGCGGCGCTTGAAGAATCCGAGCCGCCCTTGATTATCGCTGCCTCGACCAACAATCAGGCGGTAACCAATATCCTGGCGGCCTTTGCCAAGGATTTTGAGGAGAACGACAGCAGCCTCAGCGGTCATTGGCTGCCAGACGTCAGCAGCTACGGTGGCTTTTATTCGTCGCGGAGCGGGGAAGCGGAGGCGGCCAAACACTATCAGACGCCGTCGTTTTATCGCCAATGCGAGAGCCCAGCCTTCATCGCCAAGGCGGAAGACGCGTTTTTAAAACATGCCAGGCACGCGCTGGACGATGAATCGCTGGATAGCGTGGCGGCGGTGCGTAAACGCCTGCACGCTGAGCTTGCGGCAATTCGCACCCGGTTGACCAGACTGCAGTCGCTTTGGCAACGCCAATCTGAACTAAAGGCTCAGCTAGGCGAGAACGCCGATGCTGAGCAAGACCGTGAGAGTCAGGCATTGCAGGAGCTACGCAATGTGTTGGCTGAGGTCGAAGGTGATACGCAAAAGTGGAAGCAGTTCTGCGCCGATGAATCCCTCTGGTTGGCGCTGTTCAGCCTGTTGCCGTTCATCGCCAAAAAGCGTCGCTGGAAACGCGAGCTGTTTATTGAACAATCACTTGGCGGTCAGGCGAACCGTATTATCCAGCAATCCACGACGGGACAGCCACCCGAGGCGGCACTGCAAGACTGGTTGGCCCACCAGCAACAGTGCATCGCTCAGTACTGCCAACGCATCGATGAACGACGAGGCCGGATGGAGGAGCGCGATGCGACGATTGCGCAGCTGCGTGCAGAGCTCCCCGATTCCGACTGTGCCAATAGACTGGATACGATGGATCAGTCGTTGGATACTTCGCTGCGTTTCACGCTGTTTCAGCTGGCGGTTCACTACTGGGAGGCTCGTTGGTTGGAAGACTGCCATGCTCAGGAAAAAGAGCTTGGCGAACAGGCCAGAAAAAATACGGAAAAAACCGGTCTTAAGGCCGTGCGCCCGCGCTGGCGGCGGCGTATGAAATTGACGCCCTGTATCGTCTCGACGTTTCATTCGCTGCCGTCACATATGACCTATCAAGTATACGAGGGGCCGGGGCAGTTTCGCCCCGAATACCTGATCAATGAGATTGATCTATTGATCGTCGATGAGGCGGGGCAGGTCGCCCCGGAGGTCGCTGGCGCCTCTTTCGCGCTTGCCAAACGCGGCCTCGTAATCGGCGATGTGCAGCAGATTCCGCCAATCTCTCACCAGATAGCGGCGGTGGATGTTGGAAACCTCGCTCACCAGCAGCTATTGGCCAACACAGACGACTATGGTGAGCTGCGCGATACCGGGCGTAGCGTCGTCGACGGCAGTGCCATGCGTATTGCCCAGGTGGCGAGTCGCTATTGCTATCTGCCTGGCGCGGAGCCGGGCATGTTTCTGCGTGAGCACCGACGCTGTCTGAACGAGATCATCGCCTTTTGTAACGATCTCTGTTATCGGGGCCGGCTGCTACCGATGCGGAAGACACCTGCCAAGGATTCCGAGCTACCGCCGTTCGGCTATGTGCACGTCGATGGCTTGAGTGAGAGGCCCGTATCGGGAAGTCGTATCAATAAACTGGAGGCCGAGACCCTGGCCGAGTGGTTGGCAGTTCATCGGTCGTCGCTTGAGCAAAAGCATGGTCAGCCGCTGGCAAAAATCGTCGGTGTGGTGACGCCGTTCAAGGCTCAGGCGCAGTTGATCGAGCAGGCATGTCGTGACCGGGATATCGACGTCGGCAAGAACAAGCATGAGGTGACGGTAGGAACGGTGCATGCCCTGCAGGGCGCTGAGCGTCCGGTGGTGTTGTTCTCCGCCGTTTATTCTCGTCATGACGATGGCGATTTCATTGATCGGGATCCGTCGATGCTCAATGTGGCGGTATCTCGCGCCAAGGATAGCTTCCTGGTGTTTGGCGATATGGAGGTGATCGACTCGGCAGCGACGGGTACGCCGCGTCATCTGCTGAGTCGTTATCTTCTCGCAAGCGAGGAAAATGCGCTGACGTTTGCTATCGACACGGCCAGGCCGGACCTGCTTGCCAAATGTGGAAAACCGCTAGTCATCAACGATGCCGACGAGCACGATGCCTGCATTCGCGATCTACTGGAGCGTGTCAGGCATAGCGTGTCACTGGTCTCTCCATGGCTCTTGCTCAAGCGCCTGGAAGATACCGAGCTGCTGGATAGCCTCAGCAAGGCGGTCGCACGAGACGTTGACGTTACCCTCTATACCGACCACCACTTCAATACCACTGTCAACAATCGCCCCTGTGATGACAAGATGGAGCGTTTTCAGGAGTGCAGAGAGGCACTGAAACAGCGTGGTATTACGCTGAAAGTAGTGGGTGGCGTGCACAGCAAGCTGATTATGGCCGACGACCGATATATGTGTGTCGGCTCGTTTAATTGGGGAAGTGCCGCGCGTGAAGGGGGCTACCGGAATATGGAAACCTCGGTACTTCATAGCGGCAATCTGACCGACGAAATTCGCTTACAGCTTGATGCGCTTGATCGGCGCCTTCACCCGGATTATGAGTGTGAAAACATGTCGATTGTTGAGAGCACTATCGACGAGTAAGTTATTCACTCAATTCCTAAAAAAGAAAAAATATGCATTGATTGAGACCGCCCACCTCACTAGAACTCAAACGTATTGCGCCTTGTCCCGCCCAGTAGGCGGAAAACTCCGCGTTGTTGTCCGCGTTGTTGGTGGCCAAGGCTTTTCTTCCAGAAGCATTTCCAGCGCCGGGCGGTTATCGTTTCGGATCGTGGCGATTACCTCCCGCGCTTGTTCGACTGAGCTTGCGCCGATACTAAGCTATCCCAGCGCCTCGGCGTCGACATGCCAGCCATCGGCGCTTGAACGATGGAATAGCGGATATGAGTGAGACGCATCAGCGAATTAGCAAAGCCCATAGTATTCCCTCTTGCTTTGTTACGGCGTGGCGTTGTCTTCGGGAAACCGCAGCGGGTTGAGGCTTTTCTTGACCGCCTGGAGCTTCTCGGCGAGCTTGGGTCCGCGGGTTTTGGCGACGCCCACGGCGAGCACATCGATCAGCACCAGATGCGCGATGCGCGAGCTCATGGGGGTGTAGATCTCGGTGTCTTCAAACACGTCGACGTACAGCGCCAGGCTGACCTCGGCGGCAAGCGGCGAGCCGCTGGGGCACAGGCCGATCACTGTGGCGCCGGCTTCGCGCGCCAGCCGCACGCTTGCTACCAGCGCTCGGGTGCGCCCGGTCTGGGAGATTGCCACTACCACATCGCCGGGGTTGAGTGTGGCCGCCGACATATTCTGCATGTGCGGGTCGGAGTAGGCCGAGGTGGAGATCTGCAGACGGAAGAATTTGTGCTGGGCGTCCGCAGCCACCGCGCCGGAGGCGCCAAAGCCGTAAAATTCCACCCGGTTGGCGCCGGCCAGCGCATTCACCGCGCGGCCTAGCGCCTGGTTGTCGATGCGGTCGCGTACTGACAGCAAGGTGCCAACGGTGGAGTCGAAAATGCTGTGAGAAAACTCGGCGATAGAGTCGCTATCGTTCATCGAGAACTGGGCGAACTGGCTGCCGGTGGCCAGCATTTGCGCCAGTTGGAGTTTGAAATCCTGAAAGCCGCCGCAGCCCAGCGCCCGGCAAAAGCGCACCACGGTGGGCTCGCTGACCTTGGCTTCGGTAGCCAGATCAACAATACGCATGTGGATGACCTCGTCGGGGTTACGCAGCACAAAACGCGCCACTTTCTGTTCGGAGCGGCGAAAGTGCTCCATGCGGTGTCTCATTTCATCGAACAGGGCACGGCTCACGGCAGGCTCCTAGGTATTAGTGGCGCGTTTTATACGGCGGGGTGATGGGGACGCTTATCACGGCAAAACGGACTTTAGCGGATTATCGCACGTTTGCCACATTGAGCGTATTGCGCCTGGTTTCGCCACGTACGGCACCTTTTTTCCGGCTGGGCTATAGTAGTGGAGGAAGTGTCGCGCTGCATTCATAACGGGCGTCATGGACGCGGACAGGCGCTGACACATGTCTCTGGAGGAGCTTCGATCATGCGTAACGTCGAACGAGTTACTTCGGTTAAGTCCCAGCTGCTGGACATTTTCATGACCCTGGAAGTGGACGAACACGAGCATCGCCGCCGCGACTCGGCCAAGCGCCACCTGCGCGCCCGCCGCGGCATCGAACTACACCGCGAAATTCGCTCGCTTGCCCGGCAAATAGCCGATCTCCCAGGTCCGGTGGAAAAGCCCGCTGACGGCGGGCTACATTGATGCGCCGCTAGCGTAGTGGCTCATGGAAATAATACGTCAGGTTGACTACCTGAACGAATAGGATCAATCCGATAAGCAGGGGCAAGGTGCGCGTGTGCTCGCGCACCTTGCCCCTCTGGCTTATATCCGCCTTTATTATTGACATGCGCTGAGCCTATGGTAAGTTTTACCCATTGATAATGAGTACCATTCTATACCAGAGATTGGCCTCTTCGGTTTATACCTTAGGTCGATACGAGAGGACATATACGATGCGCAATGCTATGAGCTGCATGTTAAAGACCGGCCCCGCTGCGCTAGCGGCGCTGATGCTGGCCGGACCGGCTGCCGTTCAAGCGCAGGACGAAACGCTGACGGTTTATAACGGGCAGCACAAGGATGTAACGACTGCCCTGATTGATGCCTTTGAGAAGAAGACCGGCATCGAGGTAGAGGCCCGCAACGGGTCCAGCAATGAGCTGGCTCACCAAATCGTTGAGGAAGGCGAGCGTTCTCCGGCAGATATTATTTATACCGAAGAATCAACGCCGTTGATCATGCTGTCCGAAAAGGGTTTGTTGACCTCAATTAATGATCAGGCACTAAACAATATTCCCGAGGAATATCAGGGGGAAAACGGCGAATGGGTGGGCCTGCTCGCCCGCTCGCGCGTAGTGGTATATAACCAGGATGCTATCGACGAAGAGAGCCTGCCGGACTCGGTCAAAGACTTTGCCGATCCCGAGTGGGACGGCCGGTTTGCCTTCGTTAAAACCAGCGGCGCATTTCAAAAGCAGCTGTCGGCGATGATCAAATTGGACGGTCGTGACGCGGCAAAAGCCTGGCTGGAAGGCCTCAA
>JAKDRW010000073.1 GCA_030454225.1 Vreelandella subglaciescola
GCAACGCCAGCAAGATCAAGCCGATCAACCTGGAAGAAATGGCCATGCGCTACGAGCGCGGCGAGCTGACCCCCAAGGTCAAATAAATCCGCTTTCAATGGGGTTAAAAGCGAGTATTAAAGCGGCCAGGCGGCCGCTTTTTTTATGCCATATAGCCGGGTAACGGGCTTTGTGACACACTAAAAGCGCCACCCGCTGCAAGGTATCGTCATGTTTTTGCCTCTTCTGCTGTTTGATTGCGACGGCACTCTGGTCGATAGCGAACCCCTGCTGGCGGAAGAAATGGCCGCTGGGCTCAACGCGGTGGGGCTACCGTTTTGTACGGCGGATTATCTCACCCGTTTTCGCGGCGTGCGCTTTCGCCATATCGTCGCACTGCTGCAGGAGCGCCACGGCGAGGTTCCGGCCCCTCAGCTCAAGCGCATGGAAAAAACCATGCGCGCTAATCTGACACGGCGCCTTGCCGCCGAGCTGAAGCCCATTGCCGGCACCCGCAACGCGCTTGAGCAGCTGGCCGCCTACCCCGGCGCCGTGGTCTCCAACGGCGCTGAAAACAAGATTCGTGCGGCGCTGCAGGCGACACATCTCGGCCACTATTTCGGCAAGCATCTGTTCAGCGGCTACGCCGTCAACTGCTGGAAACCCGAGCCCTGCCTGCATCTACACGCCGCGCGCACCCTGGGCTTTGCCCCCCGCGACTGTATCGCCATCGACGACGCGCTGGTCGGCGTTGAAGCCGCCTTGTCAGCCGGTATGACGGTCGTTCACCTGAATCGCTTCGCCGATGTCGAGACGACGCCGGAAAATGCCATTATGATACGCCATATGGATGAGCTTACCGGGGTGGTGGAGCGCCTGGCGCAGGCGTATCGGGAAACGCCGCCCGCCTTGCCATAACCACACACATTGCAGGACCCAAGGAGAATGATCATGGCATCGCTACGCGACCAGCTGGGCGGGCTGGTTTATTCAACCGAACACGGCGATACCTGCCCGCACTGCCGCGAAGCGCTGGACCAATGCCGCTGCGACGCGCTTGAAGAGCAGCAGCGCCTCGACGCGCTGGACGGCATTGTGCGCATTCGTCGCGAAACCAGCGGCCGCAAGGGCAAAGGCGTAACCACCCTGACGGGCATCGCGCTATCCGGCGACGAGCTCAAGGCGCTAGCCAAGCAATTGAAGAAACGCTGCGGCACCGGCGGCGCCGTCAAAGACGGTATTATCGAGATACAGGGCGACCACCGCGATACGCTTTATCGGGCGCTGTCCGAGCTCGGCTATACGGTCAAACACGCCGGCGGCTAACGCATCGCCCCTTCATTATCACAACGGCAAAGGCACCCCCCATGGTTTGGCTGGAATACCTGCTACCGCTTATTTTTCTCTTCCCCATGGCCGCTTTGGGCGCGGTGGTGTTAGTGCTGCGTAACCTGCACGATGCCAGCGTACGCTCGCCGTTCGACGCCAATCCTCTGCGCGCGCCGGGTCAGGCCCTGCGTACGCGGCTTGGACAGGCTTTTTCCACGCTGTTTCTCAATAGTTCGCTAGGCCCGCTCATCAGCCTGGCACCGCTGGTTTACGGCATGGGACGCATGCTCTTTGTCGAACGCCAATTTTGGGTCGAGTGGGCGCTGTATGGCCTTTTGAGCACCGTGCTGGTACTGATATTCTCCCTGCTACTGGTGCGCGACTATCAGCGTATTCGCCGCCTCAAGCTGGGCCTGGCCTGCGAGCTTGCCGTCGGCCAGAAGCTGGAGCAGCTTATACACCCCGAAGTGCACCCCTACGCGGTATTCCACGACGTTCCCACCGACAGCTTTACCATCGACCACGTGGTCGTCACGCCCCAGGGCATCTTCGTGATAGAAACGCGCGCCCGCGCCCGCGCGCTAGGCGCTGACGGACGCGAATTAAAGCGGGTGTGTGTCGAGCGCGAGCGGCTGCGTTTTCCCCACTGGCAGGAGCGCCGCCCGCTACGCAAAACGCGCCAGGCCGTCAGCTGGCTAAGCGGCTGGCTGGAGCAGCAATGCGGCGTGCCCCTGCCCGTGCGCGGCATGCTGGTACTGCCCGGCTGGGAAATCAATACGCAGGACGCCGCCAACGACATCAGTGTCATCAGCGGCGAAGCGCTCTCTACTCAGCTGAGCGAGATCGCGCTGGGTAAGATAAGCGAGGCCGTACACGACAAGGTGATCCATCTGCTGCTTGAACGCTCGCGCTTGCAGCCTACGGTCAAGCATCTGCGTCAACCGTCAGCATGAATCGATGATCTGCGATCTTTTTACCTATCACCCCTTAGCTTACCGCCCATCTCCTGAGCGAGATCCACCGCGTAGTGGTCGGTCATGCCGCCGATAAAGTCCAGCATCCGCCGGTAGCTGGCGTACAGCGGCCAGCCTTGCTGCGGGGTATTTTCGCCGATCAACGCCAGCACCCGCTGGTGCTTGAAAGACAGCCGGCCCCAGTGGTGAAGTTCGTGTGCCGCGCCGATAAAGGCTTCCAGCAGAATCCCCAGCGTTGTATAGGCGCCGATTTCCAGCTTGGCTTTGCGCTCATTCTGGAAAATGCGCTCGCGGGCAAGTTCCTTGGCCGCGCGAACGCCACCGCCCAGGTCTTCGTGGCACAGAGCAAGCAGGTCCTGATCGAGATAGCCGCCCAGCAGCGCCTTTTCGTGCTGCACAAAGACGGCTCCCACCTCATTCACTGCGCGCTCCATGGCCGCACCCCGCAGCAGCGCAATACAGCGGCGCTGGGAGGCGCCGCTGCGCTGCATTTCAACGTATTCGGGGGGGAGCTCACCGGCGATCCGCTGCAGGATGCCGGCGACCTCCTCGTAGCGCAGGATCCCCATTTCCAACCCGTCTTCCAAATCCAGCAGGGCGTAGCAGATGTCGTCAGCGGCCTCGACCAGCCAGGCCAGCGGATGCCGACACCAGCGGTCTTCGCCCTGGGATAAAAGCCCGAGGCTTGCCGCGACGTCGCGCAACAAAGGTAGCTCCGACTGGTAGGCGCCGAACTTGCCCCCTTCGCCGCTATGGGTAACGGCCCAGGGGTACTTCAGCAGGGTACCCAGAGTCGCGGCGGTCATGCGCATGCCGCCATTAAACTGGTTGTATTCGATTTGGGTAATCACCCGAAAGCCCTGAGCGTTACCTTCATAGGTCAGCAGGTCATCGCGCTCGGCGGGCGTCAGCCCTTCCAGCAATCCGACGTTATCGGCGCGCTGAAACCAGTCGCGAATGGCATATTCGCCGGCGTGCCCGAAAGGCGGGTTGCCGATATCATGGCCCAGGCAGGCCGTTTGCACGATCACGCCCAAGTCGGCGGGAGTAATGCTTTCCGGCAGGCGCGCGTGCAAAAGCTCGCCCACAATCATACCTAGCGAGCGCCCCACGCAGCCCACTTCCAGCGAATGCGTCAGGCGGGTGTGAATATGGTCGTTTTCGGTGAGCGGGTGCACCTGGGTCTTACGCCCAAGACGACGAAACGAGCCTGAAAACACGATCCTGTCGTGATCCTTGTGAAACGGCGTACGGCCAATTTCATGAGAAATATCCCGGCGCGCATCGTGCAGGCGTCGCGGAGAAAGCAGTTGCTCCCAGCACATTACCGTCATTGAATCCTTCTCCCTGCAGTCCGGTTGTCGCCCGACATCATACGCTACGACCGCACTGTTAAACGCTGCGCACACAAAAAACCCAGCCGATTGGCTGGGTTTTCTGCGGTATAAATGCCTGAC
>JAKDRW010000036.1 GCA_030454225.1 Vreelandella subglaciescola
TGCGTCGTGGGCAGCGAGTGCGCACTTTACGGCCTGGACGCCGCGTTGGCAAGGGGCTTGTGAAAATAATCGTAAAATAGCTTTAGTCATCCGCGTGCCGCACGATCACCACCAGCTCTTTGGGGCCATGAACCCCGTACGCCAGCGTCTGCTCGATATCAGCGGTTTTGCTGGGCCCGGAAATCAATAGCGCGTTGGTCGGCATGGAGCACGCCCAGCCGCGGGTTTCGATCACGTCAAAAAACGTAGCGTCTATCGTGTCACTATCTAATACGGCGATATGTATAGAAGGCACCAGGCTTAGACGACGCGGCTCATCGGGCGTTGGCCAGAGCCACAGACTGCCGGTTTCAGCGATCGCACCGCCCGTAGAGGTCAAACCGGCGTCAACCTGCTCGAACTGTTCGCGCTGCCAGCTTTCAATATCGCGCGCCGGGTCCACCAGCTCAACGCCGGCATTTGCCAGACTAACACGCGCCTCGCAGGCCACCGGGTGCTCATTACCCAGCGCCAGCCGCCTGATGTTTTTATCGCGGAGAACGCCTGATAGCGCCTGCGTCCAGCTTGAGCGCTGCGTGTGCACTACTTCGGCATGCACCGAGGTCATCAGCTGTTCAAACCGCTCAAGGCGCTCGTCACGCCCCCAGCTACGCCCGGTCATCACGGAAAAGTCACAGTCGGGCACGGGTAACGCCCCGTCGGTCCGCGTCCGCAGGCGCTGTAAAATCGTATCGCGAGCGCTCATTGCTGTTCCTCTTTCGATTGATGGCGCTTGACCAGCGCATGTAGCGAAGTTTTGGCCGGCTGCGGCAGCGTGCGGCAGTCGGTCCACGGCGCAAATTTCGCCGGCACCAACGCGCGCAGCTTGCCGGCCATCATCAGTCCGCTGCGCCACACGCCGGGGTGCGTGGCCGCCCACTGCCAGCTTTTCCAGGCTGCCAGCTCTTTCCTGTTACGCTTGGCGCCGGCGCCGGGCACGTTGCCACGCCCCTCGCCCACGGCCTCCTTACGCAGCCTGACCAGCAGATCAGGAATGGGGATCTTGACCGGACATACCTCGCCGCACGCGCCGCACAGGCTTGAGGCGCTGGGCAGATCCTGTGTGTCTTCCAGCCCGATCAAGTGCGGCATCAGGATGCTGCCGATAGGACCGGGATAGGTCGTGCCATAGGCGTGCCCGCCAACGCGGCTATAGACCGGGCAGTGATTCATGCAGGCGCCGCAGCGAATACAGCGCAGCGTATCGAGCAGCTCGTCATCCTGATAAATGTTCGAACGGCCGTTATCCACCAGCACCAGATGCACTTCCTTGGGCCCGTCGTGCTCACCTTTCTGGCGCGGCGCGTTGATCATGTTGAAGTAGGTGGTAACGTTCTGGCCGGTCGCCGACCGCGTGAGCAAGGCATACAGCGGCGGCACGTCGCGCAGGTGTTCTACGACTTTCTCGATGCCCGTGACGGCCACGTGAACCGGCGGCACGGTGGTGGTCATGCGCCCGTTGCCTTCATTCTCGACCAGGCACAGCGTGCCGGTTTCCGCTACGGCAAAGTTGACGCCCGATATACCCACGTCAGCCGCCATGAAGCGCTCGCGCAGCTGAGCCCGGGCCGCGGCGGTCATGGTATCGACGTCACGGGTGCGCTCGGTGCCGGTTTTATCGTGCAGAATGTCGGAGATTTCATCGGTATTCAGATGAATCGCCGGCATGATGATGTGCGACGGCGTTTGCTCGTTGAGCTGCACCAGATACTCGCCTAGATCCGACTCCAGCGCCTCGATGCCGGCGGCCTCAAGATGCGCATTGAGGTGCATTTCCTCCGACACCATCGACTTGCCCTTGATCACCGCTTTGGCACCGTGCCGGTCACAGATGTCGCGCACAATCTCGCAGGCCTCGTCGCCGTCCGTCGCCCAATGCACCTTGATGCCGTTGGCCTCGCAGTTGGCTTCAAGCTGCTCGAGCAGATCCGGCAGCCTGGCCAGCGCGCGCAGGCGGATATTCGCGCCCAGCTCGCGCAGCGTCTCCACGTCCCAGTCGCTGAACACGTCGCGGCGCTTGTCCATCAGCCCGTCCATTGCCCGGCGAAAGTTGGCCCGGATTTGCGGATTACCCAGCGCGTCGTGCGCCTGACGATGAAACTCGCGCGGGCTATAGGTTTGTACGCTCATGACGTTCTCCGCCATAGATAGCTGGCAATATGTTCGCCCTGTACGGCCTTCTGCCGATATTCGGCATTGCCGTTGATGTTCATCAGGCAGCCGCAGTCCGAGGTAATGAACTGCCGGGCGCCGGTCGCCTCAATGGCATCTACCTTGTCCTCTACCATCGCGCCGGATATCTCCGGGTGGCGCACCGCAAAGGTGCCGCCAAACCCGCAGCACTCGGTGGTGCGCGCCTGTTCAACAAGCTCCACATGACCCAGCTGGGCAAGCAGCGCGGGCGCGGTATCGCCCAGCCCCATCTCGCGCCGGGCACTGCACGACGTGTGCATGGCGACCTGCTCCGGCTCACCCAGATCCTTCAGCCGCACATGGCAGACGTGGAGCAGGAACTCGGTCAGCTCAAAGGTGCGCGCCGCAACGTCTTGTGCCGTAGCGGCTTCCGGCGTATCGGCCAGCAGCGTGGGATAGTGCACCCGCAGCATGCCGCCGCAGGAGCCCGAAGGCACCACGATGGGCCATGGCTCGGGAAACAGCGCCAGCTGCGCCAGCGCCACGCTGCGCGCTTCATCGTGATAACCCGAGGTATAGGCCGGCTGCCCGCAGCAGGTCTGATCCTTGGGAAAAACCACCTCGATGCCTTCCCGCTCCAGCAGACGAATGGCATCAAGGCCGGCGCCGGGGTAAAAAACATCGATCAGACAGGTAGCGTAAAAATAGACTTTCTGCGGCTTGGGCGGATAGTGCTTAATGGGCGTCATGTGCACTCCTCGCCGGCCAACAGGGCACCCGGCGGATGAACGAACTTGCGGTAAATGGACAAACGCAAACCAATTGGTAAAACCAATTAACAATAAAGATATTCCACACTAATAAGGCCCGCCATAGCTGTCAATTAACACGCTCCAGGATCACGCCTTTTAGCCCTATACTTTGGTTTTAGTACCGAAAAATTGCCTGCCTTCACCTTGTTGCTTCCTGTGCAGGCATTTATTATTGGTCTTACCAATTAAGCATCTTTAAACGCCACGCACCACTATGCGCCAGGAAATTGCCATGTCCTATTCTTCGCTGCGCCAGCCGCGACTCGCCGACGTAATTACCCAACGCCTTGAAGCCATGATTCTTGAAGGCAGCCTGAAGCCCGGCCAGCGCCTGCCGCCGGAGCGCGAACTAGCAGAGCGCTTTGGCGTATCGCGCCCCTCCCTGCGCGAGGCGATTCAGCAGCTTGCCGCCCGGGGGCTGCTCTCCAGCCGCCAGGGCGGCGGCACCTTCGTCAACGATACGCTGAACAGCGGCTACACCGACCCGCTGCTGGAGATGCTCTCGCGCCATAAAGAGTTCGATCTTGACCTGCTGGAATTTCGCGACGCCATGGAAGGACTCTCGGCCTATTATGCGGCGCTGCGCTCGACGCCGGCCGATAAAGCCGCGCTGATCGAACGCTTCGAGGCGCTCGATAGCGGCTTTGCCGGCAACGATCCGGCCAGGGAGGCCAAGCTCGACGCCGCCTTTCACCTGGCCATTGCCGAAGCCGCCCACAACGTGCTGCTGCTACACACCATGCGCGGCATCTTTCACCTGCTCGAACAAAGCATTGTCGAAAATCTGGCCCACCTGTTTGCCAAACCCGGCTCGCGCGTCAGGCTAATGCAGCAGCACCGCACCCTGCTGGACGCCATTGTGGAAGGCCGCGCCGAAGATGCCCGCAGCCACGCGCACGAGCACCTGGCCTACGTCGAAGACGGCCTGTTGGAAATGGCACGGGCAGAAACTCGCTCGCAGCGGTCACTGCGCCGCGCTCAGAGCTCCCGCTCGCCGACATGATGCGTCGCCTCACCCGCTACCATCGTCGCATGGGTATCGCGCTGCTGCTGCTGGGGCTTGCCGTATGCATCTGGCAGGCGGCACGCATTGCCCATGAGCAGGCGCTGACCAACCTGCGCGATGACGCCCACAACGAGCTGCGCCTGTCGGCCGCCAACCTACGGGGCTACCTGCTGCGCTACGATTATCTGCCCCAGATGCTCGCCTCCCGCGAGAGCGTGCAGCGTTTTCTGGCCGCGCCGGAAACGCAAGACCCCATGCCGCTGAACCTGCAGCTCGACCGCTTTCGCTTTACCGCTGACGTGTCCGACGTGTATCTGCTGGACCGCGACGGCACCGCCGTGGCCGCCAGCAACTGGCATCGCGCCAATACCTTTATCGGCCAGAGCTACGCGTTTCGCCCCTACTACAAAGACGCCATTACCGGCGGCGAAGGCCGCTTTTACGGACTGGGCACGCAATCCCTTGCCCGTGGCTATTATTTTTCCGCGCCGGTATGGCTTGATCACACCAGCCCCGATGCCCGCCCCGAAGGCGTGGTGGTAGTCAAGATCCTACTCGGCGAGGTCGAACAAGGCTGGTCGGCACAAAACGCCGAGTTTCTCGTCACGGACCGCGACAATATTATTTTCATGGCCAGCCGGGAACGGCTACGCATGAATGCCCTGCAGCCGCTGAGCCACGCCCAACGCCGAATGCTGAAAGCCACCCGGCGCTACGCCCAGGAGCCGCTGGACGCCTCGGGCATTCGCGTAGAACGCACCTACCGCGACAACGTCCGCGTGGTCAGCTTTGCCCACGGGCCGCTCGCCGAGGGGCGCTACCTGAACCTGACGCGCCCGCTGCCCGAATTCGGCTGGAACATGCATATTCTCAAGCCGCTGGCACCGGTCATTCAGGCGCAGTGGCTGGCCGCGCTGCTGGCCGGCGGACTTTACGGCGTCGTGGCGCTGGGCGGCGGAATTGGCTGGCAGCGCCTGCGGCTGCGACGCGAACGCGAAGCCTTTGCCGAACGCGAGCGCCGCACCCTGGCCCGGGTGCGCGATGAGCTGGAGGACAGCGTTGCCCGCCGTACCCGGGATTTGACGGCGAGCAACCACCAGCTGTCGGCCGAAATTGACGAGCGCCGTCGCGCCGAAGCCAGCCTGCGCCAAACCCAGGACGAGCTCATTCAGGCCGCCAAACTCGCTGTGCTCGGCCAGCTTGCCGCCGGCATCAATCACGAGCTCAACCAGCCGCTGGCCGCCATTCGTGCCTATAGCGAAAACGCCCGGCGCTTTATCGAGCTTGCACGCCTGGAGCAGGCCGACGCCAACCTCGAACAAATTATCGAGTTGACCCATCGCATGGCCGACATCAGCGCACAACTGCGACAATTTTCGCGCAAGAGCAGCGAAATCCACGAACACATTACTGTCCAGTCCTGCGTGGCCTACGCTCTGCGCCTCTTTCAAAGCCGCCTGCAGGATGGCCACATACACCTTGAGCGTCATCTACCGGATGCCCCCGTATGGGTGAGCGGCGATCTGGTGCGCCTTGAGCAGGTCATCGTCAACCTGATCAACAACGCTCTGCAGGCCGTACAAAACACCACAGCACCCCACCTCGACATTACGCTGGAAACACGGCAGGCCTGTGCCCACCTGCGCGTGGCCGATAACGGCCCGGGCATCGCCAACGACCATCTGCCCCACGTTTTCGAGCCGTTTTTCACCACCAAAGCGCCCGGTGCCGGCCTTGGCCTGGGGCTTTCGATTTCCGCGCGTATCATGGAAGATCTGGGTGGCAAACTGAGCGTGGTCAACCGCCCTGACGGCGGCGCCGAATTCACCCTGACACTGCCGCTTTCACCGCCGCCTGACGCCGCCCTGGAGACACCCCCTCATGCATGAGCCGACGCACCTGCCGGTTATCGTGATCGACGATGAGCACCACCTGCGCATTACCGCCGCGCAAACCCTGGAGCTGGGCGGCTACGCGCCGCACTGCTTCGAGACCGCCGAAGAGGCGCTCAGCGCCATACCGGCGGACTTTCCCGGCGTGGTGGTCAGCGACATTCGCATGCCGCAGATGAACGGCATGACGCTCTTGCGCACGCTACAGCAGCAGGACCCCACCCTGCCGGTGATTCTGATTACCGGCCATGGCGATATTTCCACGGCGGTGGAAGCCATGCGCGCCGGCGCCTGGGATTTTCTGGAAAAACCGTTTGCCGGCGACCGGCTGCTCGACGTGGTGCGTCGCGGGCTGGAAAAGCGCCAGCTGAGTCTGGAAAACCGTCAGCTGAAAGCCGAGCTTGAAGCCCAGCAGGCCGCTCTGGGGCCACGTCTGGTCGGGCGTACGACGGTGATTTCACGGCTGGCCGCCATGATCCAGCGCATCAGCCAGTTCGAAGCCGACGTGCTGTTGTTTGGCGAAACCGGCACCGGCAAGGACCTGGTGGCCCGGGCCATTCACGAGCGCAGCCACCGTCGCCACGCCCCGTTTGTGGCCATCAACTGCGGTGCGGTGCCCGAAAGCATTATTGAATCAGAGCTGTTTGGCCACGAGAAAGGCGCGTTTACCGGCGCGGTCGAACGGCGCATCGGCAAATTTGAGCACGCCAACGGCGGCACGGTGTTTCTGGATGAAGTGGAATCCATGCCGCTGGCGCTACAGGTCAAGCTACTGCGCGTGCTTCAGGAGCGCGCGGTGGAGCGCTTGGGGGGCAACCAGCCCGTGACGCTGGACATTCGCGTGATTGCCGCCACCAAAATCGACCTGAAAGTCGCCGCCGAGCACGGTGAATTCCGTGAGGACCTGTATTACCGGCTGGACGTCGTCACCCTGCCGCTACCGGCGCTGCGCGAACGGCGGGAAGATATTCCGCTGTTATTTCAGCACTTCGCCGTTGTCGCCGCGACGCGCAGCGGCCTGGAAGCACCATCGCTGGACAGCCACGACACGGCGGCCCTGCTCGCCCACGACTGGCCGGGCAACGTCCGCGAGCTGCGCAATCTGGCCGAGCGCTATGTGCTGCTCGGTGCCGCCTTCGACTACCGAATTGGCGCGCTACTCGAAGGCGCCAGCGACGACGCGACAGATGCCGGCCTTGCCCAGCAGGTCGAGCTATTCGAGAAAAGCCTGATCAGCCAGGCGCTGGCGCGGCATCAAGGCCACGTGGTCGCCGTCTGCCAACAGCTGGCCATGCCGCGCAAGACGCTTTACGACAAGCTGAAAAAGCACAATCTGAAAGCGGACGACTACCGCCACAGGCCGGCTACCTGAGTCAGCAGCGCTCTCAATACGTCCCAGGGCGGCAGCCATGGAACCAGCGCGACGGTGGCTATCAGCATCAGCAGGCTAGCCAAGGGCCGCTGCAGATAGACGGGCTTGAGCGCGGTACCAAACGAGCGCTTTAACCGCCCGCCGGCCAGATCCACGCTGTACATCTCATCCAGCAGCAGGTGGATCAAGACCCCCACCAACACCGCCACGGCGTGGCTCCAGGCGAGTCGCGCCGGCTGCGCCAGCCAGTGAAAGCTCAGCGCCGCCGCCGTCATCGAACACATCGCGGCGGCCAGCAGCGAATGCCAGCCGCCGCGGTGAACGGTCAAGCGCGAGAACAGCACGCCGCCGACGTAGCGCACGCCAATATAGATGCCAACGCACGCCAACAGCAGCATTACAAGACTAAGCAACGGCTGCAGCAGCACCGCCCCCATGACCAGCGCGAGCGCGCCAAGCAGGGTGAAAATCAGCCGGTTGGAGCGCGAGTGGTCCGCATCGATATCGGGGAGAATACCGCCCAATGCGGTGAGCGCGCAGACCACCAGTGCCTGCACCGGCGGCCACCACTGCGCCTTGAAGCCGACGTAGGCCAGAAGCGCCCCGCCAGCGGCGGCAACGGTGATATGCGTGCGAAAGTTGGCCATGCGGCGCACCTTGGAAAAGCTGTATAAATTACCAGACTTCTGTCTACCGCAACACGCTAAAGGTGAAATAAAACCGCCACTTGGGCGCTTAGGCCGACGCTTCAACCAGAAACTGGTCTTTGAGGGCGACGTAGTTACCCGCCGTATACGGGAAGAACGCGCGCTCGCTGTCTTTGAGCGGGCGCAGCGGCCTGGCGGGGTTGCCAGCGTAAACGTAACCGCTTTCCAAGTGCTTTCCCGGCGTAACCAGCGCGCCGGCAGCGATGATGACCTCGTCGCCCACCGTGGCGCCGTCCATCACGATCGCGCCCATGCCGACCAGGATGCGATTGCCCAGCGTTGCACCGTGCAAAATCGCCTTGTGGCCGATGGTCACGTCGTTGCCCACGGTCAGCGGGAAGCCATCCGGGTTAAATTCGCTGGCGTGGGTAATATGCAGCACGCTGCCGTCCTGCACGCTGACCCGCGCACCCAGTCGAATGCGGTGCATATCACCGCGGATGACCGTCATCGGCCAGACCGAGCAGTCGTCGCCCAGGTTAACGTCGCCGATCACCACGCTTGCCGGATCAATGTAAACCCGTGCACCAAGGCGCGGCCTGACGCCCCGAAACGAGCGAATGGCGGCGTTCGCCGGCGTGTCCACCCCCGTATCCATAAACTCTCCCGAACTTGAATGAAGCAGGTTGAATAAAACAGGAACCGCTTAGAAAAACGCGCTGAGCAGCACGATAAAGGTCAGCGGTATGGCAACCCAGCGCACCACGCCTTGCCACAGCGCAAAGCCGCGATCCCCGGCGCCCAGCGCCCTGTGCGCCGTGACGCGGGGCATCACCCAGGCGGCAAATATGGCCGTGAGCACGCCGCCAAGGGGGAGAAAGATATCCGGCGGTACACTGCTGACCAACTCAAACACGTTGCGCCCCAGCAGCGGACGAAAATCTTCGAGCGTCGAGAATGAAAACGCCGATAAAAGCCCCAGCAGCCACACCCCGAGCCCCACCAGCAAGGTGGCCCACAGCCGGCTAAGCCCCAGATCCTGAAGCGTGGCGACCATCGGTTCGGCCAGGTTGATCGCCGACGTCCAGGTCGCCAACAGCAGCAGTAAAAAGAACAGGCCCAGCCAAAAGGCGCCCCAGGGCAGCTCGGCAAAAGCCACGGGAAGCGTGACAAACATCAGCCCCGGGCCATCGGCCGGGTCCATCCCCTGGGCGAACACCACCGAGAAAATCGCGATGCCGGCCAGCAGCGCCACGCTGATATCCAGTGCCGCTACCGTCACCGCCGCCTTGGTCAGGCTTTGATCATCCGGCATATAGGCGCCGTAGGCCATCAGCGCGCAGGCGCCTACCGCCAGAGTAAAAAATGCGTGCCCCATGGCGTGCACAATCACGTCGGGGGTAATGGCCGAGAATGACGGCCAGAAAAGCCATTTCAACGCGGTGCCAAAGCCTGCGGTGGTCGCGGCATACACCGCCAGCAGAATCAGCAGCAGGTAGAGCAGCGGCATCAGCAGGTTATTCAGCCGCTCAAGCCCCTTGGCCACGCCGGCGGCAACCACCGACATGGTCATTACCAGAAACAACGTATGGTTGAACACCTGAAGGCCGGGATTGGCCAGAAATGCCTCGAACCCCGCGCCCACCTCAGCGGCCGTCGCACCGCTGAACTGGCCGTTGACGGAGGCCACCAGAAACTCGATCGACCAGCCCGAGACCACCGAGTAAAAGGATAAAATACAGAACACCGTCAGCGCGCCAAACAATCCCAGCCAGCGCCAGTGGCGCGACGCTCCTGCCTCGGCGGCAAGCACTCCCAGCGAGCCCATGGGGCCGCGCCGCCCAGCCCGGCCAATGAGAATTTCCGCCATCATCACGGGGATTCCCAGCAGCAGCACAAAGGCCACATACACGAGCAAAAACGCTGCGCCGCCGTTCTCACCGGCAATGTAGGGAAAGCGCCAGATATTGCCCAGCCCGACTGCCGCGCCCGTCACGGCCAGAATAAAGGCACGCTTTGATCCCCAGCGCTCCAGCGTTTCGCTCATCGCATGTTCCTATCCAGTTAATAAACCTTTTTCATTCATCAATCTGCCCGATTAATGAAAAGCCGCTCAGGTGCTTCCGGGGCGGTAAAAAAGCCGTCCGGAAAACCCGCAAGCCTAGCAGGCGCTTACCCCAAGGCCAAACCGGGGGGATTGAAACACGGCCTGCTCGCCCGCACTTTGAAGGGTATTGCTTTAGCTAATTGCCGCCGTGCCACCGTGCCGGCTAACCGAGGTTCTGATGTCTACAGCCCGCCAACCTGCAAATCCCCTGCTGGAAACCCACACGCTGCCGCCGTTTAGCGAGATTCGCGCCGAGCACGTCGAGCCCGCCATCACTACGCTACTCGATGAAAACCGCGACGCCATCGAGGCGCTGGCGCAACAGGCGCAGACGAGCGAGCCCAGCTGGGAGAGTTTTGCCGCGCCGCTTGAGGCCATCGACGATCGCCTGGTGCAGGCCTGGGCGCCGGTGTCGCACCTCAACGGCACCATGAACACGCCCGAGCTGCGCGAGGCCTACCAGGCCTGCATCGCCAAGCTGTCGGCGTTCAGCACCTGGGTGGGCCAGCATGAAGGACTATTTAACGCCTGGCAGGCCTTAAAGGACGGCTCGGCCTGGGCAACGCTTAGCGCCGAGCAGCGCCGCACCGTGGATAACACCCTGCGCGACTTCCGCCTTGCCGGCGTCGCCCTTCCCGAGGCGCAAAAAGCGCGCTACGGCGAAGTTCAGGCGCGGCTTTCCGAGCTCTCCAACCAGTATTCCAACCAGCTGCTGGACGCCACCCAGGCGTGGCACAAGGATATCGCCAACGCCGACGAACTCGCCGGCGTGCCGCCAAGCGCGCTGGATACGCTGCAGGCCACCGCCGCGGCCAAAGGCGTTGACGGCTATCGCATTACGCTGGATTTCCCCTGCTTTTTCCCGGTGATGAGCTACGCCGACAGCCGCGAGCTGCGCGAGGAGGTGTATACCGCCTTTGTCACCCGCGCCTCTGACCAGGGGCCTAATGCCGGCGAGTTCGATAACGCCCCGATGATGGAAGAGATCCTCGCGCTGCGCCACGAGCTCGCCACACTGCTTGGCTTTACCACCTACGCCGACTTATCACTGGCTACCAAAATGGCCGACTCCCCCACGCAGGTACTGGCGTTTCTGGATGATTTGGCGCGCCGCGCCGTCCCCCAGGCGCAGCTCGAATTCGCCGAGCTTGAAGAGTTCGCGCAACAAAAGCTGGGGATCAAAACGCTCAGCCCCTGGGACATCGGCTACGCCAGCGAGAAGCTGCGCGAAGCGCGCCACGACATCTCCGAGGAGCAGCTGCGTCCCTACTTCCCCGCCCCCCAGGTGATCAGCGGCCTGTTTCAGGTCGTCGAGCGGCTCTACGGCCTGAGCTTTGCCGAAGCTACCCAGGTGCCGTGCTACCACGCCGACGTGCGCTACTTCCAGATACTCGAAAACGGCGCGCCCATTGCCGGCTTCTACCTCGATCTCTACGCCCGCGAAGGCAAGCGCGGCGGCGCCTGGATGGCCGATTGCCGCGTACGCCGCCAGACCGAAAACGGCCTGCAGCTGCCGGTGGCGTTTCTCACCTGCAACTTCACTCCGCCGGTGGGCGATCGCCCGGCGCTTTTGACCCACGACGAAGTCACCACGCTGTTTCACGAGTTCGGCCACGGCCTGCACCACATGCTGACCAAGCAGAGCATTGCCGACATCTCCGGCATCAACGGCGTCGCCTGGGACGCCGTTGAGCTGCCCAGCCAGTTCATGGAAAACTTCTGCTGGGAACGCGAGGGGCTTGACCTTATCGCCCGCCACGTCGACACCGGCGAGCCGCTGCCCGACGCGCTGTTCGAGCGCCTGCAGGGCGCAAAAAACTTCCAGTCGGCGATGGGCATGGTGCGCCAGCTGGAGTTTTCACTGTTTGACCTGCGCCTGCACGCTGAGCACGACGCGCCCAGCGCCGATGACATTCAGGCGCTGCTGGACGACGTGCGCATGCGCGTTGCGGTGGTGCCCCAGGCCGCGTTCAACCGCTTTCAAAATGGCTTCGGGCATATCTTTGCCGGCGGCTACGCGGCGGGCTATTACAGCTACAAGTGGGCCGAGGTGCTGTCGGCCGATGCCTGGAGCGCTTTTGAAGAAGCGGGCACCTTCGATGCCGACACCGGCCGGCGCTTTCGTACGGAAATTCTCGAGCAGGGCGGCGCCCTCGATGCCGGCGAGCTGTTTAAAGCATTTCGCGGCCGCGCGCCCAGCGTCAAACCACTGCTGCGCCATAGCGGCATCGACGCTGCCTGATACGTAGGAGACAAGTCATGTCATCGGTTAAACGCTTTATTGCCGGCGTGGTCTGCCCGCGCTGCGCGGCCATGGACCGCATTCGCGCCTGGGAGCAAAACGGTATTCGTTACCGCGAGTGCGTCAGCTGCGATTTTTTCGAGCAGCTGCCCATCGACGACGAGCCCGCCGACGAGCTGACCACCCGCGTTAACCAGGTTCGCGACGAGCAAAAAAACCAGGACGTACAGCCGGTGCGTATTCTCGACCCCGGAAAACCTTCTTCCTGACGCCCCGCCTCTCACTCGTTTCTGCTCCGGCGCATGTGCGGCAACCCGCACATGCGCCGTTTTTTCATGTGTGCTTTCCCCGACACTGTCACGCTTTCTTCTTGCGGCTTTAGTCGCAGACGCTATCGTTAAGCTATTGTTTTGTTTACTCAACACTCACAGTGGCATATATATCGCTTTAAATAGTGGGCATGCCGGCTAACGCACGCTGTAATGTCCGGCAGGCCGCCCGACACAACAATACAACGCCGTACACCAGAACATGGGGAATCACTATGCGCATGACAACAACCAAGACAGCCGCACTGCTGCTCGCCGGCAGCGCGCTGGTGGCCGCTGCCAGCGCCCAGGCAGACAAGGCCGACTGGCCGCAGAGCTTTACCGTGGGCACGGCAAGCCAGGGCGGCACCTATTACGTTTACGGCTCCGGCTGGGCCAACTTCATTGCCGACGAGCTGGATATTTCCGGAGGCGGCGAAGTGACCGGAGGCCCCACGCAAAACCTGGCGTTAGTCAACGGAGGCGACGCCGCGTTTGGCCTGACGACCATGGGTCCGGCAGCCGATGCGCTAAACGGCGAAAGTCCGCTGGCGCCCGGGGTAAAAATGGACAACGTCTGCGCCATGTTCCCCATGTACGAAACCCCATTCTCGATTACCACGCTGAAGAATTCGGGCATCGAGACGATTGCGGATATCCCCGACGGCGCGCGCATCGGCTTTGGCCCATCGGCCTCGACTTCAGACACCTACTTCCCCGAGATTCTCAAAACGCTGGGCGTTGATTTCAAGCGTCGTAACGGCGGCTGGACCGACCTTGGCGGCCAGCTGCAGGATGGCCTGCTGGATGTGATCGCCTTTGCCGCCGGCATTCCGATCCCCGCGGTTAGCCAGCTTGAAGTGCAAACCGACGTCAACATCGTTGAATTTTCCGAAGACGAAGTTCAGTCCATACTGGACAAGTTTCCGGTAGCTGAGTTCATGATTCCGGCCAGCACCTACTCGACCCTCGAGGAAGATTCCCGCGTTGTATCGATGTGGAACTTTGCCATCGCCGGCTGTGATCTGCCGGACGACTTCGTCTACGAAGTCACCAAGCTAACCATGGAAAACAACGACCGCATGCGCTCGATTCACCGCAGCGCAGAAACCACGATTCCGGAGAACATCAGCCACAATACCGTGCTGCCATTCCATCCGGGCGCGGCGCGCTGGTACGAAGAAAATGGCTACGAGATCGATCCTGACCTGATTCACTGATCCACGCCGTGCGTCATCGCAGCCCTGCCCGGTTAATGCCAGGCGGGGCTGCATACGCTATCACTTCCCTTATTCGTCCTGCCTTGAGGGTGACCTATGAGTCACAGTGCTACCCCCGCAAGCGACAACCGCGTCGCGCCCGAACCACCCGAGGCTATTGCCGACGGCGTCGATGAAGACACGGTAGAAGCCAACCGCCGCCTGTATCGAGGCAAGTCGATGTGGGTGTTTGCTAGTTTGGCAATTGCCTACTCGCTGTTTCATTTGATTTCGCTGAACATCTACCCGCTGGAAACCTGGACCTACCGGATTATCCACATTACCGGTGCGCTGGTGTTGGGCTATGGCCTTTACGCCGGCGCTACCTTTGCCGAAGACGAGCATGACGCCTCGCCCCGCTGGCTAGCATGGGCAAGCTTGGTACTGATGCTGCCCGCCGGGTATGCCTTGGTGCAGGTGTTTTTCATGCAGCAAACGCTGAGCGGCGATGCCATGCGTATCGCCCCCAGCGTTGAAACGCTGCACTTCGGGGTTCCACTGATGGCCACCAGTGCTGCGGGCATTGTGCTGAGCTGGTTTTATCACCAGACGCGCAGCCGCTTGAATCCTCCCGACCTGGTACTGATCGTGTGCGCACTGGCCAGCGCCAGCTATTTGATTTTGGTATATAACACCAACATCCGCATGTCGACCGGCACCTCCTTCGCTCCGCCGGGAATCTCCTGGGCGGCGATTGCCGGATCATTGTTAATCCTCGAGCTCACCCGCCGCGTTGCCGGGCTGGCGCTAGTGGTCATTTCCGCCGTTTTCATTAGCTACGTCTTTATCGGCCCTTATCTGCCCAGCTTTCTGGGCTACCCGGGGCTATCACTGCAGCGCTTTTTCAGTCAGGTATACACCGATATCGGCATTCTGGGCCCCACCACGGCGGTCTCGTCGACCTACATCATCCTGTTCATTATTTTTGCGGCCTTTTTGCAAGCCTCGAAAGTGGGCGACTATTTCGTCAACTTTGCCTTCGCCGCCGCCGGTCGCGCGCGCGGCGGCCCCGCCAAGGTGTCCATTTTTGCCTCCGGGCTGATGGGTATGATCAACGGCACCTCGGCGGGCAACGTGGTGTCCACCGGCTCGCTGACCATTCCGCTGATGAAAAAGGTCGGCTATCCCGCCAGAAGCGCCGGCGCCATCGAGGCCGCCGCTTCTACCGGCGGGCAGATCATGCCGCCCATCATGGGCGCCGGCGCGTTCATCATGGCGGAAATCACCGGTATTCCGTACACCGAAATCGCCGTGGCGGCGATTATCCCGGCAATCCTGTATTTTCTCTCGGTATACTGCATGGTGGACTTTGAGGCAGCACGCAAAGGCATGCGTGGTATGCCCAAGGACGAAATTCCGCAGTTTCGCCGCCTGGTCAAACAGGTGTATCTGTTTGCCCCGATCATCATTTTGATTACTGCGCTGTTTATGGGCTACTCGGTGATTCGCGCGGGCACCCTGGCGACCGCTTCGGCCGCCGTAGTGAGCTGGATCTCACCTAATAAAATGGGTCCCTTGGCGATTCTCAAAGCGCTCCAGATTGCCGGAACCATGGCGATCCAGATTATCGCCGTATGTGCCTGTGCGGGGCTTATCGTCGGGGTAATTTCGCTAACTGGCGTCGGCGCGCGATTCTCTTCACTGTTGCTCGGGGTAGCCGGTTTCAGCCAGCTATTAGCCCTGATGTTTGCCATGTGCATTTCCATCCTGCTGGGCATGGGCATGCCCACCACCGCCGCCTATGCCGTCGCCGCTTCGGTGGTGGCGCCGGGGCTAATCAATATCGGCATTGACCCGCTGGTGGCGCATTTCTTCGTGTTCTACTTTGCGGTAGTCTCGGCCATTACGCCGCCGGTTGCGCTGGCCTCCTACGCCGCGGCGGGGATTTCCGGCGACAACGCCATGGGCACTTCAATGGCATCGTTCAAGATAGGGCTTGCTGCCTTTATCGTGCCGTTCATGTTCTTTTACAGCCCGGCCATGCTGATGGAAGGCTCAGCGCTGCAGATTTTTCGCGTGGGCATTACCGCCACGTTTGGCATCGTGCTGCTAGCGGGCATGGTGCAGGCGTGGTTCTTCGGCCCGGTCAACCCGTGGCAGCGTCTGGCCATGCTGGTCGGCGCGATGTTCATGATCTACGGCGGTATCTACAGCGATGTGGCAGGTCTCGCGCTGGGCATTGCGCTGTTTGTGATGCAACGCCGACGCTATGCCGGCGGCGGTGCTGTGACCACCGGTTAGGCCGCCATTGCGCGAGTCGCAAAACGGCTGGCCTGAAGACCAAAACCCCCGCTTTACGTGATGTAAGGCGGGGGTTTGCGTATTCACAGGGAGCGGACTCGCCGCGGCTAGTCGGCCAGGTTATCAACGATTTTCAGCACCGGCTTCGACTGGTTCAGGGTATAGAAATGCAGCCCCGGCGCGCCGCCGTCGAGCAGGCGCTGGCACAGGTTGGTGACCACCTCGGTGCCAAACTGCGAAATGGCGTCGCTGTCGTCGCCGTAGCTTTCCAGCTGCTTGCGGATCCAGCGCGGAATTTCAGCGCCGCAGGCATCGGAAAAGCGCGCCAGCTTGGTGTAGTTGATGATCGGCATGATGCCCGGAATGATGGGCTTCTCGACGCCCAGCGCGCGGGCCTTTTCTACAAAGCGAAAGTACGCCTCGGCGGTAAAGAAGTACTGCGTGATCGCCATATCAGCGCCGGCGTGCATCTTGCGCGCAAAGTTTTCCACATCCCGGTCGAGGCTGGGGGCCTGTGGATGAGCTTCGGGATAGCCGGCGACGGCGATAGCAAAATGATCGCCGGTTTCATCGCGGATAAACTCGACCAGCTCGTTGGCGTAGCGCAGCTCGCCAAGACTCGCCATGCCCGAGGGCATATCGCCGCGCAGGGCGACCAGGCTATCAATGCCTTCTTCGCGGTACTGGGCAAGCAGGTCGCGCAGCAGAGCTTTTTCACTACCAATGCAGGACAGGTGCGGCGCGGTGGTAATGCCCCGCTCGCCCACGGCGCGAACTGCCGCCCGCGTGCGTTCCTGGGTGGAGCCACCGGCGCCATAGGTCACCGAAAAAAAGCGCGGCTGACGGGTTGCCAGGGCATCACGCGCCTGCAGCAGCTTTTCCCGGCCGACGTCTGTTGCCGGCGGAAAAAACTCGAAGCTGATCCCTAGGGTGTGTTAACAATCATTAGTTTCGTTTAAACTGATTTAGTATTCATAGA
>JAKDRW010000004.1 GCA_030454225.1 Vreelandella subglaciescola
CAACAGCCAGTACCTTCAGACCGCTCAATCAGCGCCCTCGTGAATAAGGCGGGTTGAGCGCTTCAAAGCCACCGGCGTAGGTTTTGCCCACGCCGCGGATGTGCAAAATCGGGTCGTTCACCGGCGTCTCCTTAAAGCCCACAGGTTAGCACGCTTCACGACCGGGGCGGCACCAGCCAACGCTTGAGCCGCCCCGGGCCGCCGTGTTACCTATATTAGCTTTCTACATACTGGCCGGAAGAGCGTCGGCCCCGCAAACCGAGAAGCGCATGACAGACAAAAGCCCTGCCGCCGGCCCCCTGACCCGCGGCCCCTACCCGGAACTTACCCTGCACGCCATTATTATTGGCTATATCCTGGGCGTGGTGCTCGCCATTTCGATCGGCTATGCGTCGCTGAAGCTGGGCTTTTCCATCGAGGGCTCGGAGCTGGCGGCGATTCTGGGCTTCGGCATCTTGCGCGGCATGCTGCGCCGCCGGTCGATCGTGGAAAACAACGTGGTGCAAACCGTGGCCTCGGGGGTCAACGGGGCGTCGTCGGGTATGATGTTTTCCGTGCCGGCCATCTTTATTCTGGGCTACGGCGCAGACTTTAATCCCTACGTGCTGACCTTCGGCGCCATTGCCGGGGCCTTTTTGGGGATCGCCTTTATCATCCCTCTGCGCAAGCAGATGATCGACTACGAGCGTTTGACCTACCCCGGCGGGGTGGCAGTGGCGTCGATTTTAAAATCCCCCGGGGCCGGTATTCGCAAGGCACTTTTACTGGTCGGCGCGATGCTGCTCTCCGGCGTAGTACACGTGGTCTCGCTGACCACGGGGGTGGAGTATTGGCCGCTGTTCGAGCAGCTGGGCCTGCCGGCCTACCTCAACGGCACCTGGTATCTTTCCCTGATGACCGCCGCCGTGGCGTTTATTGCCGGCCGCGGCGGGCTGGCATTTATTATCGGCGGCTTTGTCTGCTACTGGGTGCTGGCTCCGCTGCTGGACATCACCGGAGCCTTCCCCATCGTTGACGGCACGCCGATTACCGACCCCGACCAGCTGCGGCTGCTGCTGTTTCGGCCCACGGGCATCGGCATGCTCATCGGCGGTGCCATGGTGGGCGTGGTGTTTGCCCTGCCGCTGATCGCATCGGCGGTCAAGTCGATGCAGTCGTCCGCCAAGAGCGACGCGGCGCTGAGCCGCGATGAAATGCCCATCAAACTGCTCTACTTCGCCGTGGTCGGGGCGGCGATACTGCTGGGCGTAATGGCCGTGACCTCGGCGCAGGAAGTGGGCCTGCTGCGCGGCGTGGTAATGGCGGCGCTGGGCACCCTGTGGATCTGGATGGCGGGGATCATCCTGTCCGAGTCCATCGGCCGTACCAACTGGTCACCGCTGTCGGGGCTGACGCTGATCGCCGTGACCCTGCTGATCATGGTGACCCAGATGTTCGGCGGGATGAGCACCGGCCCGGCCATCGTCGCCGCGATTACCGTGGGGGCCGCCACCTGCGTGGCCATGAGCCAGGCCACCGACCTGATGCTGGATCTGAAAACCGGCTACCTGGTCGGTGCCACGCCGCGCAAGCAGCAGCTGGGGCAGTTTATGGGGGCCTGGCTTGGGCCCATCGTGGTCATCGTTTTGATCTTCATGCTGCACAAGGCCTTTGGCCTGGGCGGTAGCGAGTTCCCCGCGCCCCAGGGCCAGGCGCTGGCGTCCATGGTGGAGGGCATCACCGGCGGCGACGTGCCGGCAGAGAAGTACATCGCCGGGGCGCTGCTGGGCGGGCTGCTGTCGCTGCTGCAGACGGGGTTGGGGATTACCGTGGGCCTGGGCTTTTATCTGCCCTTCAGCATTGTGCTTACCTACTCCGTGGGCACGCTGATTCGCGAGGTGGTGGACCGCACCAAGGGCCAGGCCTGGGCCGAGAACAAAGGCATTCCCATCGCCGCGGGCCTGATCGTGGGCGAGGCGCTGGTGGGTGTGGGTAACGCCGTTTACGTAATTGCAGCCGCATAAAGGGGAAGTCGGATGAAAAACGCAGCGTTCATGTTTGTGGTGCTGGCCTTTCTCGGCGGCGCCTATCTGACCTCGCTTGACGAGATCCATGTGGACTGGCGGCTGTTCACCCCGGTAATGGTACTGGGCTTTATCGGCGCCTTTGTGTATCTCCGCGAAGCCAACCGCGCCGCCATCCACAGCGACACCCTGAAAAACAATCAGCAGATACTGGCAGCGTCGCTGCACAACATCGTCACCCAGCTGGATGCGCTGGAAGGCCGCAAAGAGCGCATACCCACCTACGACATGCGCTTTGAAATCGACCGCTTGTTTCGCGAGGATCTGCGGCAGTTCGCCGAGGCACGCAACAGCATGAAGCACCTTTACGGCCTGCAGCACTTTGCCGACATCATGAGCTCCTTTGCCGCCGGTGAGCGCTATATCAACCGCATCTGGTCGGCCTCGACGGACGGCTACGTCGATGAGGTGCTGCTCTACGTGGCCAAGGCCAACGCCCAGTTCAAGCACGCTCAGGCGGCGTTTGATGCCGCCCAGCCTAAAGCCGCTGCCGGCTACTGATAGCGCTGCCCGCGGTGCTCTAACCAGCCGCCGGGGTGGCGGCCGCGCGAGTCGCGGTGGGTCCAGTGGAGCACGCCGCCTTTCGCGTTCCAGGCGTACTCGCCGTAGAACGCAACGGCGTCGCCCACCTCCAGCCCGTCGATGCGCGGGGCGAGATCAATATTGTGCGCCACCAGCAGGGTTTGGCCGCTTTCCAGGCGCAGAATAAACCGCTGGTGGCGGCTGCCTTTCAGGTCATCGTCGAGTAGCGTCACCACCTCGCCGTTGTCCATAATCTGCTGCTGGTCGTGACGCCGCTGATAAGTCGGGTGAGAGTCGTTTACTCGCTGCTCTGCGGCAGGCGGCGGCGCCTCGATACCGCCGGTGAGCCGTGACAGCAGCGACGGGCTGTACTGGGCCACGCCGGCTACCGTCATCACCAGCAGCAGCCCCCAGATGGCGGCTCTTTTCATCGCAGCCGCTCCTTTTTTATAACGACCGATTCACAACGATCGGCTCACGACGACCGAGGATGGCAGGACGCCAGCAACCCGGCAAAGAAGGCGCTGCCCTGCTCCCGGACGTAATCAATATTGCGCTCGGGGATTGCCTCGGGGTCGGGGTAGCGCTCAAGGGCGGCCTCAAGGCTTGCCTCGCGCAGAATATGCAGCGTGGGGTACGGCGAGCGGTTGGTGTAATGGGCCGCGTCGTCCTCGGGCTCGCCGTCAAAGCGATAGTCGGGGTGAAAGCTTGCCAGCTGGTAGGTGCCTTCGTAGCCGTGGGCGTCAAGGGCGTCCTCGGCCCGCCCCAGCAGGTCCAGATAGCGGTAGAAATCCTCAAACCCCCGGGGCAGCACCACAAGCGTGGTTTCCACCTGGAGGTCGTCGTCCAGCAGCGCGCATTCGGCCAGCAGCGCCTTGAGCACCGCCTTGGGCTGGGACGCCTCCACCGCCGCGTAGCGAATGCTGCCCCGCGCGACTTCACGGCGGGAAAACGGGCAGAGGTTATGCGCAACGATCACCTGCTTCACCCAGTTCTCGGTGGCGGCAATACAGGCCGGCGGCTCGGGCATGGTCGGATTCTCCGGGGGTTGAACGCGGCCGCACCCGGCGGCCGTTGGGCTGCCGGCGAGCGCCGGCAGCTGGCTAGCCGCCATTAAGCCACAGGCAGCTGACGGTATCGCCCTTTTCCACCGTGGCGTTGGCCGGCACTTCCACCAGCACGTCGGCATTGACGCACGACGACAGCACGCCGGAGTTCTGGTCGGCGAAGGCCGTGGCCACCGGGCCCTGGGGGGTAAACTCAAGGCGTGCACGCATGTAGTGGCTGCGCGGGCCGGTGCGGGTGGCAAAGTCCGCCGTGGCGGCAAGGCGCGGCAGTTCGGCAAGCGCGGCACAGCCGGTAAGCGCGCCCACCAGCGGGCGTAAAAACAGCCAGGCGCCGACAAAGCTTGAGACCGGGTTACCGGGCAGCCCGACAAAGCGCGCCTCGCCACCCGACCCGGCGGGTAAGCGGCCCAGGGCCAGCGGCTTGCCGGGGCGGATGGCCAGCCGCCAAAGATCCAGCTCACCCAGCTGCTCAAGGGCGTGCTTGACGTGGTCTTCCTCGCCCACGCTGACCCCGCCGGTGCTGATTACCACGTCGGCCGCAGCCGCCGCGTCGCGTAGAATAGCGCAGGTCTGCGCGAAATCATCGGGCACGCTGACGCGGCTGACCACCTCGGCGCCGAAGCCCTCCAGCAGCCGGGTGAGCATCGGCCGGTTGCTGTTGTAAAGCTGGCCTTCGCCAAGCGGGGTGCCCGGGTCGATGACTTCATCCCCGGTGGACAGCAGCGCCACCTTCGGCCGGCGGCGCACCGCCACCTTAACCACGCCTTGGCCGGCGAGATGCCCAAGGGCGGAGGCGGAAAGCCGCGTGCCGGCGGCGAGCAACAGGCCCCCGGCGGTGACGTCGCGGCCCCGTCGGCGGATGCTATCCCCCGGGGTAATATCGTCGGGGAAGCGAGCATAGTCGCCGTCGCGCTCGACGCGCTCCTGCATCACCACGCTGTCGGCCCCCGGGGGGAGCGGCGCGCCGGTAAACAGCCGCGCGCAGGTGCCGGGCGTTAGCGGCTCGGGGGCGTAGCCGGCGGCCACGCGCTGGCTGACCGGCAGGCGCTTGCCGGCGTCTTCGGCGCGCAGGGCGTAGCCGTCCATGGCGCTGTTATCAAACGCCGGCACGTCGAGGCGCACGGTTTCATCGGCGGCCAGCACCCGGCCGGCGGCCTGCTCGAGCGGCAGCGTCTCAGCGTCAAGCGGGGTGACGCCGTCAAGCAGCGCGGCCAGCGCCTGCTCGACGCTGCCCAGGGTGGCAGGCGCTTGAGAAGAGCGCTGATCAGCCATGCTGCCCCCGGCCCGGGATCACCAGGCTGGCGAAGTTGCAGGGTTTGTGGCGGTGGTCCAGCTGTTCGGCAAGGATGCCGTCCCAGCCGGTGCAGCAGGCGCCGGTGGAGCCGGGCAGACAAAAAATCACGCTTGAATTGGCAAGCCCGCCAAGCGCCCGGCTTTGCACCGTGGAGCTGCCGATCTCGTCGCCGCTGAGCTGGCGAAAGCGCTCGCCGAAGCCCTGAATTTGTTTATCCAGCAGCACCGAGACGGCCTCGGGGGTAGAGTCGCGGCCGGTAAAGCCGGTGCCGCCGGTGGTGATCACCACCTGCACCTCGGGGTCGGCGATCCACCCGGCGACAATCGCGCGGATGCGGTAGACGTCATCGTTGACCAAACGCTTTTCGACAATGCGGTGCCCCGCCGCCGTGGCACGCTCAACAAGCGCTTGGCCGCTTTTATCGGTGGCCTCGGTGCGGGTGTCGGAAACCGTCAGCACGGCGACGTTTAGCGGGATCATGCCTTCATTTACGGACTTGCTCATAGACTCTTGCATAGCCGCTAGGCCTCCTGCTTTTGTGCCTGGCGCGCTTCAAACGCGGCCAGCTGTTCGGGGGTGGCCTTCTGCTGGTACTTGGCCTTCCATTCGCCGTAGGGCATGCCATAGACGTATTCCCGCGCGGCCTCATAGTCAAGCGTTTCGCCGCGCTCTTCGGCCTCGGCCACCAGCCACTTGGCCAGGCAGTTGCGGCAGAAGTCCGCCAGGTTCATCAGCTCGATATTTTGCACTTCTTTATGCGCATCAAGGTGGCGCAGCAGATGGCGAAAGGCGGCGGCTTCCAGCTCGGTGCGAGTCGCGGTATCAAACGTTTCCATGCAAAAACTCCTTGGCAGACCCTGAAGGCGGGCAGTTAACAGTGCCGGCCAGCTTAACAAAATCCCCGCCGGCGGCCAGCGCCCAGGCTTGGGGCTATCGCCGCCAAGAACGAATCACAGCGCAATTTGACCATTTGGTCAACAAACGGGCTGGACAAAGCGGGAGTAGCGGCGCCATCATCGGCATACTCGACTGGTTTACTCAGGTATCCTGACTGACACAGCAACTCAGCAACATTGGCGCACCACGACCCGGCTGCCCCAGGAGGCCACCCATGATACCCCGCAACATGCTCACAGGGCTGGTGCTTGCCGGCGGCGCAGGCCGCCGCATGGGCGGGCGCGACAAGGGCTTGGAGCCGTTTGCCGGCCGGCCCATGGTGGCTTACGTCTGCGCGCGCCTGAGCGGCCGGGTGAGCGAGCTCTGGATCAGCGCCAACCGCCACCCCGACGAATACCGGCGCTACGCCGACCGGGTGCTGGCGGACGCCCCACCGCCGGGCATGGCGCAAGATAGCGGCGCAGAGCACGGCTATCAGGGCCCGCTAATGGGGCTGTATACCGGCCTTTCTGCGGCGCAAACGCCCTGGCTTGTGGTGCTGCCCTGCGATACCCCGGCGCTTCCCGATGACGTGATTGAGCGGCTGGCGGCGGCGGTGGATGACGACGCCGAGATCGTCGTCGCCCACGACGGCGAGCGCGCCCACCACGTAATCGCGCTTGTGCGCACCGGCCTTGCCGCGCCGCTGGGCCAGGCGATTGAGCGCGGCGTGCGCTCGGTCAAGGATTTTTACGCCGGGCACGCGGTACGCTATGTGAACATGGCCGACCGCGCCGCGGGGCTTGCCAACGTCAACACCGCCGCCGAGCGCGGACGGCTGGAAGCCATGCTGGAACAAGAGGCAGCCGTATGTCGTTAACCGCGCCGACCACACCGCTTTCCTGCTTTGAGCTGGACGACCGGCTTTTGAGCGTAGACGAGGCCCGCCGCACCCTGCTGACGCTAATCCAGGCCCCGCTGGGCCATGAGCGCATTGCGCTGGGCGAGGCTCACGGTCGACGACTGGCCGAGGCGCTGACCGCGCCGATTGACGTGCCGCAAAACACCAACGCCGCCATGGACGGCATCGCCCTTGCCTGGCGGCCGGGGCAAACCCGTTGGGCGCTTGTCGGCCGGGCGCTTGCCGGCGTGCCGTTTGCCGGCGCGCTGGCCCCCGGCGAATGCGTGCGCATTGCCACCGGCGCGCCGCTGCCGGACGGCGCCGATACGGTGATTATGCGCGAACAGCTAACGCTGGACGACGACTACGCCACGGTGAACGCCCCCGAGCGGGTAGTGGCCAGGCAGAACGTCCGCCAGGCCGGCGAAGACATCGCCCGGGGGCAGGTTGCCTTGGCCGCCGGCGAGCGGCTCGACGCCGCGCGGATGGGCTTTGTGGCGTCTCTCGGCCTGGCGTCAGTGACGGTATACCGCCGCCCCCGAGTGGCCGTATTTTCTACCGGCAGCGAGGTCACCGCGCCGGGCGAGGCGCTGCCGGCGGCGGGCATTTATGACGCCAACCGTTTTACCCTGAGTGGCTTATTGCACGAACGCGGCGCCGAGGTGGTGGATCTGGGCATTCTACCCGACTGCCCCGCCACCATCCGCCAGGGGCTGGAAGGCGCCGCCGCCAAAGCCGACCTGATACTCACCAGCGGCGGCGTCTCCGTCGGCCAGGCCGACTACACCCGCGAGGCGCTCACGGCGCTGGGTAAGCTGGCTTTCTGGCGCGTGGCCATGCGCCCCGGCAAACCGCTGGCCTGCGGCTGGCTGGGCGAGGCGCGTACGCCGTTTGTGGGGCTGCCGGGCAACCCGGTGGCGGTCATGGTGGCGTTTCTCCAGTTTGTAGTGCCGCTGCTGGCGCGGTTGGAGGGCCAGCCGCTCGCCCCGCCGCCAAGGCTTGTTGCCATCGCTGATGAAGCCCTTGCCAGCCGCGCCGGGCGCTGCGATTTTATCCGCGGCGTTTACACAAGCGATGCCCGGGGGCAGCTGCGCGTGCGCAGCACAGGCGCCCAGGGCTCCGGAATACTCGCGTCGATGGTCGACGCCAACTGTCTGATTGGGCTGCCCGAGGCCTGCACGTCGGTGCAGCCGGGCGAGACGGTCACGATTCAGCCGCTGAGGAGAGAGGCATGACACAACAACAACTCATCGATAGCTTCGGCCGCCGCGTCAACTACGTGCGCATGTCGGTCACCGACCGCTGCGACTTTCGCTGCGTCTACTGCATGAGCGAGGAGATGACATTTCTGCCCCGGGCGCAGGTGCTGACGCTCGAGGAGCTGGGGATGATCGCCCGGGCCTTTACCGAAATGGGCGTGGAGAAAATCCGCCTGACCGGCGGCGAGCCGCTGGTGCGCGGCGGCATTACCCAACTGGTGGACGAGATCGGCGCGCTACCCGGGCTTGACGATTTCACCATGACCACCAACGGCGCCAGCCTGCCCAAGCACGCCGAGGCGCTGTACGCCGGCGGCCTGCGGCGGCTCAATATCAGCCTGGATTCGCTGGACGCCGAGCGCTTCAAGCGCCTCACCCGCACCGGCAACCTCGACAAGGTGATCGCGGGTATCCGCGCGGCCAAGGAGGCCGGCTTCAAGCGCATCAAGCTCAACGCGGTGATCCTCAAGGGCCGCAACGAGGACGAAGTGGTGGATCTGGTCGAGTTCGCCCGCAACGAAGGCCTGGACATCAGCTTTATCGAGGAAATGCCGCTGGGCGACGTCTCCGACCACTCGCGCGCTGAAACCTACTGCTCAAGTGATGAAGTGCAGGAGCGCATCGAGGCGCGCTACCCGCTGATCCCCACCACCGAGACCACGCCGGGGCCGTCGCGCTACTTCCGCATGGCCGATAGCGGCTCGCGCGTGGGCTTTATTTCGCCGCACAGCCATAATTTCTGCTCCACCTGCAACCGCGTGCGCGTCACGGTCGAGGGGCGGCTGTTACTCTGTTTGGGCAACGAACACTCGGTGGACCTGCGCGCCGTGCTGCGCCGCTACCCCGGCGACATGGACGCGCTGAAAGACGCCATCATCAACGCCATGCCGCTCAAACCCGAGCGCCACCATTTCACCACCGACGGCGACGTTCAGGTGGTGCGCTTCATGAACATGACCGGCGGTTAATCCGCCGCCGGCCATGTTCAGCGGAGTCACAGCGACGTCGCGCCGCTGCCCTGCCACTGCGCCTCAAGCTCGGCGACCGGCAGCGGCCGGCCAAACAGGTAGCCCTGAAAGGCATGGCAGCGGTGCGCGGCGAGCCACTGGCGCTGGGTATCGGTTTCCACGCCTTCGGCAATCACCGCAAGCCCCAGGCTTTGCGCCAGCGCAATGGTACTTTCCACAATCGCGCCGTTGGCGGCACTGGCGGGCAGCTGGCGCACAAAGCTCTGGTCGATTTTTAACTGATCAAGCGGCAGGTGCGCCAGATAGGCAAGCGACGAATAGCCGGTGCCGAAATCATCCAGCGAAAAACGCAGGCCATGTTCCTGCAAATGCTGCATTTTTTGCCGGGCATCGTCCTGGGCCTCGACGAACAGGGTTTCGGTCACTTCGAGCTTGAGCCGGGTGGCCGGGGCACCGGTGCGTTGCAGAATGGCTTTCATCCGGGGCACGAAGTCGTCCTCGCGGAACTGCACGGGGCTGATGTTGACGGCGATATCCCAACGGGCGGTTTGCGGGTCATCCTGCCATGCCACCAGCTGCTCGCAGGCGGTTTCAATCACCCAGGCGCCTACGTCGTTGATCATCTTGGTGCTTTCCAGCAGCGGGATAAAGTCTCCCGGCGACACCATACCGCGGGTGGGGTGCTCCCAGCGCAGCAGCGCTTCAACCCCGGTAAGCTCGCCGTGCTCGTCGACCTGGGGCTGGTAAAATAGGCGCCACTGCTTATGCCACAGCGCCTGGCGCAGATCCCCTTCCAGGTAGGTTCGGCCCAACAGCTCTTTTTGCATCTGCGGGTCAAAAAACGCCAGCGTGTTGCGCCCCGCCGTTTTAGCCTGAAACAGCGCCATATCGGCCTGCTGCAGGCAGGTCTCCACGCCGTCTTCCGCGCCGCTGAGCATGGCAATGCCGATACTGCCGGTAATCACCACCGGCCCGCTGTCGAGCATGACCGGGCGGTGGATGGCCGCCAGCAGCTTGTGGGCAATGCGCTCGGCCTGCTCGGCGGCGCGCTCGAGGTTGTCATCCAACTGGTGCACCAGCACCGCGAACTCGTCGCCGCCCAGCCGCGACAGCGTATCGCTATCGCGCAGCATGTCGCTCAGCTCACCCGCCATGCGCTGCAGCAGCTGGTCGCCGGCGTAGTGGCCCAGGGTGTCGTTGACCTGCTTGAAGTTATCCAGATCGATAAACAGCAGCGCCCCGTGCGACGCCTCGCGCCGGTGGCTTTTCAACGCATCGCTGACACGATCGAGAAACAGGCGGCGGTTGGCAAGCCCGGTCAGCGGGTCGTAGAACGCCAGCCACTGTATTTCGCGCTCGGCGGCTTTGCGTTCGGTCAAATCGCTCAGCGTCGCCACGTAGTGGGTCAGCGCGCCCGACCCATCGCGCACCGCGCTCAAAGTGAGCCATTCGGGGTAAACGTTGCCGTCCTTACGCCGGTTCCATACTTCGCCTTCCCAAGAGCCTGTGCGGGCAACGCCGCCCCAAAGCGCCTGATAAAATGCCGCATCGTGGCGGCCTGAACTGAGCATCCGCGGGTTCTTCCCCAGCACTTCCTGTTCCGAGTAGCCGGTGATGCGCGAAAACGTAGCGTTCACCTTGAGAATATTTCCCCGATCATCGGTAATCATCATCCCCAAGTGAGTGTGAAACGCCGTGGCGGCAATGCGCAGGTCGGCCTCGTCTTCCCGGGCCTGGGTGACATCGCGCGCCGCCATCAAGATGCCGTCAAAGTGGCCGTCGCGCGCGGCCAGCGGGCTCAGGATGGCGTGAAAATAGCGCTGCTGTCCATCCATCCAGAGCGTATAAGGAAACTCCTCGACGTTGCCCCCACGCTTGACGCGCTCGAAGGCCACGTCGAGCTCATCGCTCACGCGGCGCGGCAATACCTCACCGTAATAGCTACCCAGCATCGCCCCGGCATCGCGCAGCAGCCATTGTTTGTCCACCGCATGCAGGTAGGTCATGCGCCCGCCTTCATCGAAGACAAAGATCATGTCCTGAATCGAGCCCACCAGCGCCTCAAGGCGCGCCTCCCGCATTTGCGCCTGGGCGCGCGCCGCTTCGCGCTCGCTGATGCGGGCCACCAGCTGCTGCGCCAGGCGCAGACGGTTGAGGTAGTGGCGCAGCCCCCAAGCGCCCAGCAGCGCGACCGCCGCGGCAATCAGCGAAAGTGCCCAAGCGCGCTGCTGCCAGCCGTCCAGCACCGAGTCCATCCGGTCGCCCACGATCACGGTATAGGGCAGGTCGGGCAGTTTTTGCAGCCAGTAAAGGCGTTCGGTGTCGTCCAGCGGCGACGTCAGCCACATAGAGGCCGTGGTGGCTTCACCAGCAAAAAAAGCGCTCAGGCGGTCGCTGCTAACGGGCACATTGAGCGAGTCCTCGCCCGCCACACTGTGCCGTCTGGCCAGCAGCTGCTGATCGGAGTCCACCAGCGCGATGGTTTCTCCCGCACGCATCGACAGCTTCGCCAGGGTATCGTCAAACACACGGGGCGCCAGCCGCGCCGTGACCAAACCGGCAAAATCACCGTTGGCGTCGCGCAGCCGCCGCGTATAGGCAATGTAGTAATCGCGAATAAACGCCGACCAGTAAAGCGGGCTTATGTCCTGCTCAAGGTCGGGGGTTTCCTGAAACGCGCGAAAGTACGTCATCCGGCTTAAGTCAAAGCCCGGCGGATGATACGCGCTGGAACTTGCCCTCACGCGCCCGCGGGTGTCCATCACGGTCAGCTCGTCCACCAGCGGCAGGGTATCGCGGCGCGCCTTGAGCGCGTCTTCCAGCCGGTACGGCGCCATCAGCGCCGCATCAAGCGGGGGGGGCAAGCAGCTGGCCTACGCCCACCAGCGCCTGATCGCTCAGGGTGAACGTCGTGTTGACCCACTGCGCCACCAGATCGGCACGCGTTGAGTTATGCTCGTCTGCCGCCTGAATTTCGCGGCGATACTGATCAGCCAGCAGCCAGGCAAATACCGCCAGCATCGCGATAAGTGCAAGGCCATAAAGGCCAATGGCACCTAAGCGTAGCCGCCGGTTGGCACATACTGCGGTATGATCCGCCATGCAAGAGGCATCGGCCATGGCACAAGGAGCCTTTTGTTAGTGTGGTGAGGGCTGCCAGATACACTTGCCCTTTCGCTGATGCACCCGCGAAGGCGTATACATTTACTGACATAGTTTGCTCTTATGTTAGCAAACGTCCGCTGGTACAAGTCGGAAATAACCATAATCGACTGCTTTCTATGGATGAACACCCGCCACCGCATGAAAATTGGGGGGAGAAACAAACGGTAAGGCCACCGCCGACGCCATAAATGCCGGACAACCCACCCACCAAACGAGAGGCACACATGCTCATTTCGCGAGAACGCCGCCCGTATTCGCTACGCGCCGGTGCGGCGCTGCTATTGATGCTGCTGCTTTCGGGCTGCGCGGCGTTTTCCCCGGCCCCGCCCGAGCGCCAGGACAACCTGTGCGAGATGTTCCGCCAGCAGCCTGGCTGGTACGACTATGCCAACGATTCTGTCAAAAAATGGGGCACGCCGATTGCCACGCAGATGGCGTTTATCCAGCAGGAGTCGTCGTTTAAAAGCCACGTTCGACCGCCGCGCACGCATATTCTCGGATTTATCCCTGGCCCCAGGCCGTCGTCGGCCAAAGGCTACGCCCAGGCACAGGATCCGGTTTGGGGGGAGTATCGCGACGATGCCGGCAGTTTTTTTGCCCGCCGTACGCACATGCGCTACGCCACCGATTTTATTGGCTGGTATAACGCCCGCACGCACGCACAAACGGGCATTTCACTGCATAACCCCGAACACCTGTATCTGGCCTACCACGAAGGTGCCGGCGGCTATCAGCGCGGCAGCTACCGCGCCAAGCCGCAGGTGCGCCGCGCCGCGTCGCGGGTGGCGCAGCGCGCGGGGCGCTATCAGGCCCAGCTGAATGCCTGCAAAGCCGAGTTTCAGTGCCGTCGGTTTTACCAGGTCTGGCCGTTTTGCCGCGCCGACTGAGCGTACGGGCCGTATTTGACAGGGCGTGAAGAGAACGCTACCGTCAAATAAAAGAAAATGAGAATCAATACAAGGCGTCCCGTATGAATAGCGAAAGTCGCCAGCTGCGCCAAACGATTATTTTTCTGCGTACCTCTGTCGAAGCGGTTCAGCACTCCATTGCCGGGCGTCTCGACGACCCGCTGCCGTGCTGGCTCGACACCAGCCTGCTCGACCTGCTGTCGCGCGAGCTTCACCGCTGCCATAAAGAGGCGCAGCCGCTGTCACACGACGCAGCCGCTCAGCTATGGCTGGCCGCCACGCGCTGCGAACTGTTGCTCAAACAGTGCCCGGGCGTTCTCAGCAGCACGCTTTGCTATCACCAGCTCGCCGCAATTTTGCTGCCGATCAACGCCGCTGCCGCTTGCCTTGTGCTGCCCACAAAAAAGCGCCGCTGGCCTTGGCAGCGGCGCTGAAATAGCGGCGTGCGATCACCGCGACCCTAAGTGGTCTAACGAGCGACGGCGTATTAAACTAATGCTAATGGGCAGCAGATGAATTATTACCAAGCGCCTCCAACCGGCACGCCATTGATATACTTCATCAACAACAGGAGAACCTCCTCTTGCTGTCACTACTGAGCCTAGTTGTATCACTCGGGTTAGTGGGGGCTACTGCCTCTAGCGGCGCGCGTTTTCGCCCCGACGCCTGGTATCGCGTCCTTTCCAAACCCGCCTGGACACCCCCCGATTTGGCGTTTCCTATTGCTTGGGGCATCCTGTATTTGCTCATGGCGATTGCCGCTTGGCGCGTGTACCTGGCCGAGCCGTCAGCTGCACGCAGTGCCGGATTAGTATGTTACGCGCTGCAGCTGGCCGCTAACGCTGCCTGGTCGTGGCTGTTTTTTGGCCGGCGGAAAATCGTCAGCGCGCTGCTGGATATCGTCCTGCTACTGGGCCTGATTATTACCACCACGGCTCTGTTTTCCCGTGCTAGCGAGTTGGCCGCTTGGCTAATGCTGCCTTATATACTCTGGGTCATGCTTGCACTGGCGCTTAACGCCAGCGTCTGGTGGCTTAACCGCCGCGCATAGCCTGAAATATAGCTGCCAAAGTGTCTAGCTCACCATATCCGCCAGCGCCTGCTGCAGGCGCGACTCCAGAATTGCCACGATACCGGGGTGCTCACCCACCAGCCGCGTGGGGGTAATGCGCCGCTCCGGCTGGCGGCTTGCCGCCGCACAAATAGCGGCGATATCGCCGTCTTCGCCGGCGTGGCGACCGGGCGACAAAAACAGCAGCGCCAGCACCACGTCGTTACCTGCCAGCGCCTTGCGCTCCAGCGCATCTTCCAGCAGCGGCTCGTTGAAGCGATAGGCGTCGCCCTCGCGGCGCTCCATCGACGCCGGCATCACGCCCACGGCCTCGTCAACCAGCAGCACGCTCAGCTGCCCCGCCAGCCGGTTACGCACCGCGGTAACCTCCGGCGCGGGGCTGCCGTGATCCACCAGCACCACGTTGAACGCCGCGTCGGGGCGCTCGGTTTCGCGCGGCCTCTCACGCACGTTATCCGCAAGTATTTGCGCGAGACGCAGATCGACCGGCGCCTGCTCGTCGACCAGCGGCGGCGCTACCGTGACGCGCACACCGGGAAAGCGCGCCTGAAGCTGCGCCATACGCATAGGCAGGTACTCGCTCAGCGCGCGGCTGGGGCCGAAGAAAAACGGCACCACGACAATAGCCGTCACGCCTCGCGCGGCTTCACGCTCCGCGGCCGGTCCAAGCGTTAACGCCGGCTCGCCGCCGAGCGTCTCGGGCGCCACTTTATGCGAATGCAAAAGCGAAGCGGCGTGGACCGTTTCACCGCAGCGGATACTTAAACGCGCCGCCACCCGACGCAGGTTAAGCGTTGCCTGCGGGCGCAGCGAACCATTATCGACCAGAAAAATTGCCCGCGTAGAAGCTGTCATTCGGCGACCCTATATTGGAGAATATCGATATACTATTGCACTGAGCCAGCACGCCGCTAGCGACGGACCTTCAGGAGCCAGCATGTCGACAGAACAAAAACAGCCGTCCGCCGTACCGCTTTCCAGCCTGCTGCTCGCCGTTGTGGGTGCCGTGGGCATGGCCACCATCGGCGTGATCTCGCGCATTACCCAGCTAAACGCTGAAAGCATTACCTTTTATCGCCTGGGACTAGGCGCCCTGTTTCTGTTTTTGTACCTGATTATCACCCGGCGCGGCCAGCATTTACGCCACGCACCCGGCTGGGGCGTGGTCGTCAGCGGCGGCTTTTTGGCGGTATTTATTCTGTGCTACGTGCAGGCGATGAACTATACCCAGATGGCCAACGCGATTTTAATGGTCTATCTGGCGCCGGTGTTTTCGGCGCTGGTGGCACATTTTTTGTTTCACGAACGGCTCGGGCGCGTCCAGGTCGGGTGCATTGCTGCTGCCCTGTTCGGCTTTGCGATGATGCAGGAGTTTCACCTCCAGCTGGACGGCGGCCGTGATGCCGTGGGCCTCGGGTTCGGGCTTTTGGCCATGCTCGCCTACAGCGCGTTCATCCTCACCAACCGGGGCTTGCCCCCGCGCACCAATGATCGTACCGGCGCTTTCTGGCAGCTTTTTTTTGGCGCGCTAGTGATTCTGCCGTTTGCTTTGCTCAAGCCGGCAGGGCTGGGCGCCGAGGCCTGGCAATGGCCGTGGCTGCTGGGCGCCGGCCTGGTACCGGGCTTTCTCGCGCTGCTCTGCGCGGTGCTGGCCATGAACCGCCTGCCCACGGCGCTTTACGGCACCCTGGCCTACTGCGAACCGCTGGCCGTCGTATTGTTCGGCTGGAGCCTGTTTGGCGAAGCGCTAACGCCACTACAGCTGTCGGGCGGCGGCGTTATTGTAGCCAGCGGCATTTTTCAGGCACGCCTGAGTCAGCGTTAAAACAGCAGCCAGGATAGCAGCAGCAGTCCGATGGCCACCCGCACAATCGCACCGAATAGCGACCCACGCAGCAGCGCGCGCAGGCCGCTGAACAACAGCCAGAGCCCGATCACCAGCACCACAATACTGAAAAACGAACCGCTGATGCCCAATGACCGCGCTAAGCCATCGAAAAAGTCGTGTATGGCGTCGAAGGTATTATCGAACAGCGCGAGCAAAAACGTGACCACGGCATGAATCGCGTCACCGATCGTCTCGCCGATATCGTCAAAAAATCCACTAGCTTGCATGGCAACATCCACAGCTCATAAAAACGGGGTCTATCATCCCTTTATCTACCCGCCGGTCACAACTTTCATTTTGCTCCAGCGCGGGCGACAAAGCACGCATAGACGTTTGATGTATTGTACTCCCAACGGCATTTGGGTATCACATACCCCAGTGCAAGCGGGAGAGACTGCTCTTGAAGAGCAGCGCCGAAGGAGCAACAGCCCCGGAAACTCTCAGGCAATCGGACCGCTTGTGCTCAACATCATTCCGAAGAGTGGCCGCGCCAGGCGTCATGCGCCACACCGAAGGAGCAAGCGCCCAGGGGCGTGAATCTCTCAGGTTCAAAACGGAAGGGGCAGGTATTGGTGACCCACCAGCGCCTGTGTCCGACGCGTCTACCGTTTAACCACAACCTTTGACGACCTGCGGGAGAGATTCATGCGCCATATTGCTGTTATTGGTGGCGGCATCACCGGCATCACCACCGCCTATAGCCTGCTCAAGCGCGGCTTTGCCGTGAGCGTGTTTGAACAGAACCGCTACGCCGCGATGGAAACGTCCTTTGCCAACGGCGGCCAGCTATCGGCCTCCAACGCCGAGGTCTGGAATCACTGGCCCACCATTACCAAGGGGCTGCGCTGGATGCTGCGCCGTGACGCCCCGCTGCTGGTCAACCCGCGCCCCAGCTGGCACAAGCTCAGCTGGTTTGCCGAGTTTATGCGCGCCATTCCCCAATACGGCGACAACACCACCGAAACCGCACGGCTGGCGATCGCTGCGCGCGAGCACCTGTTTCAGTGGGCCGACGATGAAAACATCGACTTTGACGTCAAGCACAAAGGCATCCTGCACTTTTACCGCGACAAGGCGGGCTTTGACCACGCGGCAAAAGTATCACAGCTGCTGGCCCGGGGCGGACTCGAGCGCCGCACGGTGACCCCCGACGAAATGCGCGCGCTGGAGCCGACGCTTGCCGGAGACTATTACGGCGGCTTTTATACCGAAAGCGACGCCACCGGCGACATCCACAAATTTACCCAAGGGCTTGCCCGCGCGGCCGAGCGCCGCGGCGCGACGCTCAACTACGGCTACCGCGTAGAGGATCTCGGCGCCAGCGCTGACGGCGCCTGGGTGGTGGCCAGCGCCGGCGGCGAGTCCGTACGCCAAACCTTTGACGGCGTGGTCGTCTGCGCCGGTACCGCCAGCCGGGCTCTCGCCGCCAAGCTTGGCGACCGCGTCAACGTCTACCCGGTCAAGGGCTACTCGATCACCGTGCAGCTTGACGACGCGGCCTCGCAGCAGGCCGCGCCCACGGTCAGCCTGCTCGATGACGAAACCAAGCTGGTGACCAGCCGGCTGGGAGCCGACCGCTTTCGCATTGCCGGTACCGCCGAGTTTAATGGCTTTAACAAGGACATCCGCGACGATCGCATTCGCCCGCTGATCCGCTGGGTGGAAGAATGCTTTCCCGGCGTCAGCACGCGCCGTGTAGTGCCCTGGGCGGGGCTGCGGCCGATGCTGCCCAACATGATGCCCAAAGTCGGCGGCGGGCGCCTGCCGACGGTATTTTACAACACCGGCCACGGCCACCTGGGCTGGACGCTCTCGGCGATTACCGCCGAACTGCTGGCTGATGCCGTCAGCGCCTCTTCAACGCTTGGCGTCTCGGCGCCCGCCCGCTAACGCCCGACGTTCCCAACTAACGCCATGCCCGCTTTTGCGGCCATGGCGTTTTTTCTTCAAGCGATTTTCCGGCGTTATTCTACGCGCGGGCTATTCGCCGGTCAGCGTCTCGAGCGCAGCGTTCAGCGAGGCGCGCTCGCGCTCGGCATACAGCGCGATTTCATCGACCACCGGCGCCCCCAACGCTGCCTCGAACTGCGCCTGATTCGGCCGGCTGCGATTCGCCTCTTCCTTGGGTGTCGCACTGCCAGCCTGGCTGAGATTGGATTGAAAAATCCCCGCTGCGCTAACCGGTAAAAAATCCTCGTACACCATCGGCGTTGTCCATAGCGCGCCGTGCTCAAGCAGCGTCTCCACGCTGGCCGCGCGGATCTCCTCTGCCCCAAGCCCCAGCGCCCCCTGATCGCGCGTCGGCCAATAATGGAAAAAAGCCAGCCCTGCACGACGCAGCGCTTCCTCATCATCGGGAAACTCGGCAAAGGCATCCGCCAGCCGCGCCTGGTGCGCGGCGTTGTCTGGCGCCGGCTCGCCCTGGCGCGAGGCCGCCAGCAGCCGATCGTATAGCGCCCGCCCTTTGGCCGTCAGCGCCACGCCGCGCTGTTCGATTTCGCCAAAGCGCGCGGTGTGAAAACCCGCATCGCTGCCGGCAAAGCGTACCGGCTCTTCAAGCGCTTTGAAGCTGGTCTGGCGCAGCAGCAGCGGGCAGCGCCGGTTCGGCGGGCCCTCAATAATCGCCTTCGGGTCGATGCCGTAGCCGGGCATGCGCCGCTGGACTTCATCGATATCCAGCGTGCGCGGCGTCAGGTGATTAATATGCGGGCCACGAAAGCACACCACGTCGGCGAGCAGGCGATGCTCGGCGCTCAGCGACTCATACGTCGGCCGGTCTACGGTGGCGTCGCTGTGCCAGCGGAAGGTCTCCAGCGCTTCGCCGACAAAGGTGTCGGCCTCTCGCTTATCAAGCCCGCCCTGCAACTCGCAGCGCTCGATCAACGCCTTGACCCCGGGGGTAAAAATATCCCGCGCGTGCAAAATCGCCAACGCCCGCTCGCGCAGCGCCGCCGAGGCAATCAGCTCGGGGCGCAAAAGCGAGGTAAACACGCGGAAAGGATTGGCCCGCAGAGCGTCGTCATCTACCGGGCGAAACGCCGTAGAGTGGACCGGCACGCCGGCCTGTGAAAGATCGTAATAGCCCACCGGAAACATCCCCATCACCGCGAACAGGCGGCGCAGCATGGCAAGCTCGGCGGGGGTGCCCACGCGAATGGCGCCGTGACGCTCAACGCTCAAGCGCTGAGCGTCACCCGCGGCGTCAAGCCGTTCAGCAAGCGCTGTATCAGCGGCCAGCATCTCGCGGTTGACGACCTCTACCAGCGCTAAAAGCGCGCCGTACTGGGGTACTTCATTACGGTACATCGCCGACATGGCGTGAGAGAAGCGCTCACGGATTTGGTCGGGGCTGACCCACTGACTCATGGCTAACTCCTTGCAAGGCAATATGCCTCAGCATAACCAACCGCCATGCACCGCTTTTGCCAAATTCGCCGCCTTTTCTACGAAAACGCGCCGACGGCTCTATATTCCGGCACAGGCTGCACGTCGAACGGCTACTTTCTTATGCTTTGGTCGCGGTTATTTGTGATGACGATACTAATAATAATTTGCCGGATAGTCGGGAACGACGCATACTCAAGAATTGAGCTTGCCGTTTTGGCATCGTCTGCGTACGCGGTTAGACGTTCATAATAGACACAGTCTCGCCAGTCCCTGTGACTTGGCGAAGGAAACCAGTGATGGCTTGCACCCGGGAAAAAGCCCCCCACTTGACCGAAAACATGGGCACCAATAGCACGGCACACGCCGATATAACGCTTTTCGGGCGCTACCAAGCGGCGTTCTTGCAGGCTCGCGAAGCCATCATCTTTGTTCGGCAAGAGCAGATTGTCGACTACAACTCGGCCGCACTGGGGCTGCTGGGTATCGATAGCGAGGCGTTGGTTTCCACCCTGGGCCTGATGCATTTCTCTCCCTATCGCCAACCCAACGGCAAGCGCAGCCGCACGCTTGCCAGCATATACGTCAAGCAGGCCATGCGTCGCGGCCAGGCGCTGTTTGAATGGCAGCTGAAAACGCTTGACGGCGGCGACTTTTCCGCCGAAATCATGCTCGTACGTCTCGACATTGCCGGCGATACGCTGCTGAAAGCCACCCTGCGCGATATTTCGCGGCAGAAACGCCTGCAAGCAGAGCTTTCGCGCAACGCCATGACCGACCACCTGACCGGCGCGTTCAACCGCCAGCGGTTCGACGAAGAGATGCGCCGGGCGCTTGCCAGGCTGCGTCGCAAGCATATATCCACCGCGCTGATTCTGCTCGATATCGACCATTTCAAACCCGTTAACGACACCTACGGCCACGCCGCCGGCGACGACGTGCTGGTCGAGCTGGTTGCGCTGCTCGACGCCAGCCTGCGGATTCCCGACTTGCTCACGCGCTGGGGCGGCGAGGAGTTCGCCATGGTATTGCCCGACACTAGCCAGGCCGAGGCGCTACAGCTAGCCAAGCGGCTGCGTCAGCTGATTGCCCGCCACTCTTTCGGCGTCGTCGGCCAAATTACCGCCAGCCTGAGCGTCACCAGCCTGCACCCCGACGACGATACCCGAAGCTGCCTCAAACGCCTGGACGACGCGCTCTATCAAGCCAAGGACCTGGGTCGCAATAAAGTACTCGAGGCCGACCCCGACCCCGCGGTGTAAGCCCGCACCGGCGCTTTAGCCGTTGGCGGGCAGCGCTTGACCCCTTAGGCTAGGCGTTCATCATGCTCAGGAGCCGCCATGCCCGCCCCCGCCGCGAACCACCTGCTCACCGAGCTTGCCGCCACCCAGCGCCAGCGCCTCAACCTGGCCGTTGCCTGCGGCCTGCTGGCGGGCAGCCTGACGTTTTTGCAGGCCGCGCTATTCGCCTGGATCGTTAGCGCGCTGCTGGTCAATCACCAGACGCTCGCACACAGCGCCCCGCTGTTTGCGCTTTGGCTTCTGGCCCTGCCGCTGCGCGGCCTTTTCAGCTACGCTCAGGAAACTCTCGCCCAGAAGGCCTCGCTCGCTGTGCGCCAGCAGCTTCGCCGGCGGCTGCTCGACCACTTGGTGCGCCTCGGACCGGTGCGGCTGGCGGGCTACCACAGCGCGTCGCTTTCCTATCAGGTGGTTGAGCAGGTCGAAGCGCTGGATGGCTACTTTGCGCGTTTTCGCGTCCAGCTGGTGCTCGCCGTTCTGCTGCCGTTGACGGTGCTCGGCATTACCCTGTATCTGGACTGGCTGGCGGCGCTCTTCCTGCTGCTTGCCGCGCCGCTGATCCCGCTATTTATGGCGCTGGTGGGTATGGGCGCCGAACGCCTGAATAGCGAACAGTTCGCCGCCGTGTCGCGGCTTTCGGGCCATTTTATCGACCGTGTTCGCAGCTTGACCACGCTACAGCTGTTTGGCCAGACCCAACGCGCCACCCACAGCGTTCACGCCGCCGCCGACGGCTACCGACAGCGCAGCTTGCGCACCCTGCGACTGGCTTTTTTATCCTCGGCGGTGCTCGAGTTTTTTGCCTCGGCGGCCATCGCCGTGGTGGCCATTTACGTCGGCTTTGGCCTGCTGGGCTACATCAGCTACGGCCCCGCCGATAAGCTGACGCTATTCAGCGGCCTGCTGATTTTGCTGCTGGCACCCGAGTTTTTTCAGCCGCTACGCAGCCTGGCCCAGCACTACCACGACCGCGCCGCCGCGCTGGGGGCGGCCGAACGGCTGGCCGAGCTGCTAAGCCGGACGCCCCCCGCCACGCGGCTCAAAACGCCGCCATCGGCGCTTGCGCCCGGCGCCTTTGAGCTGCTGTTGCTAAAAGACGCCTGCGTTGCCCACCCCGGGCGTGGCGTCGTGCTGGGGCCGGTGTCGCTGCGTATTGGCCGCGGCGATACCGTGGTCGTCACCGGCGCGTCCGGTAGCGGCAAGTCAACGCTTTTGCAGCTCGCGGCGGGATTTGTCGCGCCCGACGACGGCGTGCGCCAAAGCTCTGCTGATTTACGCTTTGCCTGGATGGACCAGCGCCCGCTGCTCATCCACGCCACGCTTGCCGACAACCTGCGCCTGGCTGTCCCCGAAGCAAGCGATGCCGCCCTTTATCGGGCGCTGGAAAGCGCACAGCTGAGCGAGCTTCTCGCGCAGCTACCAAGCGGGCTGGAAACGCCCATCGGCGAGCGCGGCACGGGGCTTTCGGGCGGTCAGGCGCAGCGCTTGGCGCTGGCGCGAATTTTTCTTTCAGCAGCACCGCTGGTGCTGCTCGACGAACCCACCGCCAGCCTCGACGAACACAGCGAGCAGGCCGTCATGGCGGCCTTTGTCGCGCTGCAGCGCGCCGGACGCACGCTGGTCATTGCCACCCATCACCCGGCGCTGATCGCGCTTGCCACGCGCCGCTGGCATCTTGATCACGGCCGGCTGGAGGAGCTCGCCCATGGCTAAGCCCGAACGTCTGCTCACCACCCTGCGCCCCTGGCTGAGCGTACTCGCCAGCCGCCAGCGCCGGCTGTGGCTGGGCGCGCTACTCATGGCGCTGACGCTGTTTTCCGCACTGGGGCTGCTGGCCGTTTCCGGCTGGTTTATCACCGCCACCGGGCTTACCGGCCTGCTGTTTACCGCCGGCATTGCCGCCACGCTTGACGTGTACGTGCCCGGCGGGGCGATCCGCCTGTTTGCCATCACCCGCACGGCGAGCCGCTATCTGGAGCGGCTGTACAATCACGACACGGTGCTGCGCCTGCTCGCCGACCTGCGCACGCGCCTTTTCGGCGTGCTTGCACAGCTGGATAGCCGCGCGCTTGCCAGCCGCCGCGCCAGCGACTGGCTCAACCGCCTGACCGCCGACATCGACACCCTCGACAGCCTGTACTTACGCCTGATGGCGCCGCCCGCGGTGGCGCTACTTGCCGGCGCGGTTCTCAGCGGCGTAACCGCGCTTTTTGTGCCACTCGCCGGCGGTTTTCTAGCCGCCGTTCTGCTGCTCGGCTGGCTGTGGTTGACGCTAGGCCAGGCGCGGCTGGGCATGGCCGCCAGCCGACGCCACGTCGACGAACTCGAAGCCCTGCGCGGCAGCGTGATGGAAACGCTGCAGGGGCTCGCCGAGCTCGACGCCTACGGCGCGCTGCCCCATCAGCAGCGCAGCCTGGATCAGCTAGAGGCACGGCTGCACCACAGCCAGCGAAGCTTAGGCCGCTGGGTAGCGCTGGGCAATGCGCTGCAGGCGTGGCTTTTGGGCATCGCAACGCTTGGCACCCTGTGGCTTGCCGCCGCTGCCTTTCAGGCGGGCAGTATCAGCGGCGCGGTGATGGTGATGCTACCCATGGCGGTGATGGCAATGAGCGAGGCCTTCGCCACGCTGCCCGCGGCCTTTACCTGGCTGGGCGCCACCCGCGGCGCCGCCGAACGCCTTAACGGCCTGGCGCCGCCGCGCACCAGGCAGCCCGCCGCCCAAGCGACGAGCGCAGAGACGCCGCCGGATAACGCCCGTACGCTGTGCCTCGATAACGTCGGCGTGCGCTATCCCGGCGCCTTTCAGCCGGCGCTCGACGGGCTATCGCTAAGCCTTGCCGCCGGCGAGCGGCTGGCCGTGGAAGGCGCGTCGGGGTCGGGAAAATCTACGCTGGCCGCGCTACTCGGGCGCCAGCTCTCCCCTTCTCTGGGCGCGATTACGCTGGGCGGCGTGGCCCTTGAGGCGTGGCCGGAAGCCGCACTGCGAAGCCGCGTGGCCGTACTCACCCAGCAAACCGAGCTGCTCGACGACAGCCTGGCGGCCAACCTGCGCCTGGCCGACGCCGACGCCGATGACAGCACGCTGTGGCGGGTGCTCAAGCAGGTGCTGCTGGCCGACTGGGCCCTTACGCTACCTCAAGGGCTTCACACCCGAGTCGGCGAAGGCGGCCGGCAAATTTCCGGAGGACAGGCGCGCCGGGTGGCGTTGGCGCGGCTATATTTATGCCAGCCAGACCTGGTGGTGCTCGATGAACCCTTTGCCGGCGTCGACGCATCCACCGCGCAGGCTCTGGCCTCGGCGCTACACCTGTGGCTTTCCGACCGCACTGTCGTCTACCTTGTACATAAGGCCGACGGTGATACCGCGCTACCCGGCATGACCCGAACCCTGACCCTGACCGCTGGCCGGCCGGATCAAACTGCGACAATACGCCATGGCACAGGCGCGACTACGCAGCGATAAAATATACGCCTTTGGCATACATCAAATTATCGTGATACGCCTATTCCCAAGCGATAATCCGCTGTGCACGCCGGGCGTTAATCGCACGGCCGCTGCCTTTTCCAACTTTGCGACACGCTCTGGGAGGTCATAATGGAGCTGGACCCGCTGCTGCTCTCTAGGCTGCAATTTGCCTTTGTGGTGCTGTTTCACGCTATCTTCCCGGTGTTTACCATCGGGCTGGCGTCTTACATCGCGCTGCTTCACGGCCTGTTTTATAAAACCGGCAACGCCGCCTGGGATCGTCTGGCGCTGTTCTGGACCAAGGTATTTGCCGTGGTATTTGGCATGGGCGTGGTCTCGGGCATCGTCATGTCGTTTCAGTTTGGCACCAATTGGAGCAACTTTTCCCAGGCCACCTCCAACTTCCTGGGGCCGATGCTGAGCTACGAAGTGCTGACCGCCTTCTTCCTCGAAGCCGGCTTTTTGGGCGTACTGCTGTTCGGCCGCCATAAAGTCCCCGAAGGCGCGCACCTGTTTGCCGCGCTGATGGTGGCGCTGGGCACCTTTATTTCCTCTTTCTGGATTCTTGCGGCCAACAGCTGGATGCAAACGCCGGTGGGCTACGAGCTGATCGACGGCCAGTTCCATATCACTTCCTGGTCGGATGCCATCTTCAACCCGTCGTTCCGCTACCGCTTTACCCACATGGTGGTGGCGTCTTTCCTCACCGGTGGCTTTGTGGTGGCCGGCGTCAGCGCCTGGTTTTTGCTGCGCCAGCGCGACGTTGAAGCCAACAAGAAAGCGCTTTCCATGTGCCTGTGGATGCTGCTGTTTCTGGCGCCGGCGCAGGCGCTGATTGGCGATGCCCACGGGCTGAGTACGCTTGAGCACCAGCCGACCAAGGTGGCGGCCATGGAAGGCAACTGGGAGACCCAGTCCGGCGCACCGCTGCTGCTGTTCGCGCTGCCCGACCAAAACGCCCAGACCAACCACTTTGAGCTGAAGATTCCACATATGGCGAGCCTGATCCTCACCCACAGCTTTGACGGCACGGTACCGGGGCTTAACGAGGTCTCGGCCGACGAACGCCCGCCGGTCTTCATCGTCTTCTGGGCATTTCGCGTCATGATCGGGCTAGGGGTGGCGATGATCGCCATGGCGCTCGCCGGGCTGGCTCTCCGCCGGAGCGGGCGTGTGTACCAGCACCCGCTCTACCTGAAAACGCTGGTGGGCATGATTGGTGCCCCCTTTGTCGCGGTGCTCGCCGGCTGGATAGTGACCGAGTCGGGGCGGGCGCCTTGGCTGGTATACGGCGTCATGACCCAGGCCGAAGGGCTAACACCGTCGCTGACCGGCGGCATGGCGCTCTTCACGCTGATTGGCTATATGGCGGTGTACGCGGTGGTATTCGTCGTGGGTATTTACTACCTGACGCGGGTGATCCGTCAGGGCATGCTGCCCGAAGCCGACCAAATCCACGGCGAAGTGGAGCGGCCCAATCGCCCGTTCTCCGCGGTACACACGCCCTTTGACGACAACGACCTGCAGGGAGACAAGTCATGAACCTTGATATTACCCTGGTATGGGCCGGCATCATCGGCTTTGGCGTCATCATGTACGTATTGATGGACGGCTTTGATCTGGGGCTGGGGATTCTCTATCCTTTTGCCCCCGATGAAACCTCGCGCGACGTGATGATGAACTCGGTGGCGCCCATCTGGGACGGCAACGAAACCTGGCTGGTGCTGGGCGGTGCCGGGCTGCTCGGCGCTTTCCCGCTGGTCTATTCGGTATTTTTACCGGCGCTTTATATCGGCGTGTTTCTGATGCTCGCGGGGCTGATTTTTCGCGGTATTTCTTTCGAGTTCCGCTTCAAGTCGCAGAAAAACCGCCACTGGTGGAACCGCGCCTTCTGCTGGGGGTCGATCGTTGCGGCTTTCGCCCAGGGCGCGGTCGTCGGCGCCTATATCCAGGGCTTTCCGGTCGAAGACAGGGTTTACGTCGGCGGCCCCTTTGACTGGCTGACGCCTTTTAGCGTGCTCACCGGCTTTGGCCTGATGGCCGGCTACGCGCTGCTGGGCGCCACCTGGCTGATCCTCAAGTCCGAAGGCCACGTACAGGACTGGGCCTATTCCATTACGCCCAAGCTGCTACTCGGCGTGCTGGTGGTGTTCGGCGTAGTCAGCCTGTGGACGCCGCTGGTCAGCGTCGACGTGCGCGAGCGCTGGCTCGAGCAGATACACCTGATCTGGATATTTCCGATTCTTGCCATGCTCTGCGCCGCGGCGCTGTATCGCGCGGTGAAACGCCGCGCGGAAGGCCGTCCGTTCATCATGGCGCTGGGGCTGTTCATCTTCACCTACCTGGGCATGATCGCGAGCAAATGGCCGGTGATCGTCCCGCCGAACTACACCATCTGGGACGCCGCTTCGGCGCCGGAATCCCAGGTGTTTCTGCTGATCGGCACGGTGTTCGTCATCCCCATTATCCTGGCCTACACCACCTGGTCGTACTGGGTATTTCGTGGCAAGGTGAAAGTCGGCGACGGCTACCATTAAGCGTTCTGCATGGCTTTACACGCTGATTGACGGCGCATAAAAAACCGCCTCGCACAGGCGAGGCGGTTTTCTTTTATACGGACATTACGCCCGCGGCTAAGGCCGGCTTACTGCGGCAGCTTTGCCTTGCGCACGTAGGGCAGCGGCGCATCAAAGTCGCCAAACTTGGCCTTGGCATCGCCGTCGGATACCGTCGGTGGAATAATCACGTCCTCGCCGACCGTCCAGTCCGCGGGCGTAGCGACGCCGTGCTGGCCGGCGGTCTGCAAGGCGTCGAGCGCGCGCAGAATCTCGCCAAAGTTACGCCCGACGTTCATCGGGTAGGTCATGGACAGCTTGAGCTGCTTGTCGGGGCCGATAATAAACACCGCGCGCACCGTGGCACTGTCTGCCGGGGTGCGGCCGTCGGGCAGATAGGCTTCGGCCGGCAGCATGTCGAACAGCTTGGATACTTTGAGCGCTTCATCGGCGATAATCGGGAAGCCGACGTCGCTGCCGCTGTAGGACTCGATGTCCTTGACCCAGCCCTTGTGCTCTTCCACGCCGTCAACCGACACGCCGATCACCTTGGTGCCGCGCTTTTTCCACTCGGCGTCAAGCTTGGCGACCGCGCCAAACTCGGTGGTGCACACCGGAGTGAAGTCTTTGGGGTGGGAAAACAGGATGGCCCAGCTGTCTCCGATCCAGTCGTGAAAGCTAATATCTCCCTGGCTGGTCTGCGCGTCAAAATCCGGCACGGTTGCATTAATACGTAGCGACATCGTTGGCTCCTGAGGTTGGCGAATCAATACGGCCTCCATCATAGCCCTATGCCCAGTTTATGTTCAAATCGAATTAAATTCTAAATCCTTATTACTTAATATCCGGCGCAGGGTATTCGTCGCCTGGGCTCGCACTGACGCTCCGGCTCCTCCGTTATGCGAGCCCGTCGCTACGCCGCCTCACCGGGAAACCACAGCGTAAAGCATACGCCATCAGCGGCGTGCGGATCTCGTGTGCCAGGTCTTCGGAAAATCGCGACAGATGCGTGAAGCCGCGATCAGCGGCTTGCCGTGCTATCCAGCACCCAGAAAAAATGTTCGGTATTGCCCAGCATGTTGGCATACAGCTGGGGTCTTTCGCGCAGCAGCAGCGCCGTGACCAGCGCGAACATGGCCGCCAGGCGCAGGCTCAACGAAGGCGCCTTGTTCCTGTTCATGGCACCGCCGTTAACTGATAGCCCACGCCGCGCACGGTCTGGATGAGCTTGGGCTGATAGGGGTCGTCTATCTTGGCGCGCAGACGGCGGATGGCAACATCAACTACGTTAGTGTCGCTGTCGAAGTTCATTTGCCACACGTGGGAGGCAATCAGCGTGCGCGATAGCACTTCGCCCGCGTGGCTGAGCAACAAATGCAACAGCGCGAACTCCTTGTTGGTCAGGCTGATGCGTTCGCCCGCGCTGTCCACCGGAACGGCTTCGCGCGAGCTGGCAAAAATTGCCCGTAACGATCCCGAATCGCAAAACCTCAACACCGTGGACGAATTACTGTTGCTGGGCGGCGGCGTGCCGGTCACGGTGGACGACGCAGTCATCGGCGCCGTGGGCGTGGCCGGTGCCGGCGGCTCGGCCATTGACGAAGACTGCGCGCTGGATGCTATCGAAAAAGTGTTATAATATTCATCCTGAGTACAATGCCTGTACAGCATATGGCGTTTAAACCGCTTTCCCCAGGAGTCTGCTAATGAACATGAAACTGACCACTACGCTTGCCACCGGCGCCCTGATGGCGACTATGGCCACCGTTACGCTAGCCGCCGACAACCCTATGAGCGTCCACGTGCTCAATATCGAAAACGGTCTGCCTTCTCCCGGCGTCGACGTCACCTTGGAGCAGCGCCACGACGACGGCCAGTGGGAGCAGATCAACGCCGCCGTAACCGGCGACAACGGCCGCATCAGCGCGCTTTATCCGGAAGACACCGAGCTGGAAAACGGCGTATACCGCGTCACCTTTGACACCGGCGAATGGTTTGAAAACCACGATACCGACACCTTCTTTCCGGAAATTCCGGTAGTATTTGCCATCGACGGCGAACTCGAGCACTACCATATTCCGCTGCTGCTGAGCCCCTACGGCTACTCGACCTACCGCGGTAACTAAGGCCGATGATCCGCTCCGGGGTGATTAACATCGTTGCCCAAAAACGAGAACGCCCCCGCTGCCTTAAGGTAGCGGGGGCGTTTTTGTCAGCAAGCTAGTGCGAGCTTGGCATTGCTGCAAGGAACCTGTTTACAGGTGCCATTCCAAGTTAAACGTGGTGGCATTGGTATCGACACCCTTGTTACCAAACTTGTTGCGCCAGAATTCGTAACCCACGCCGGCCCACAGACGGTCTTCCTCGCCAAAGGCAAGTTTGCCTACGTCCATCATCAGCGATGGGCGCGAAAGACGCTCGGGCTTGGTGTCATCAGAGCCGTCGCCCTTGCCCTTGGCGCCGTTGTAGTTGAAGAACCCCTGGAACTTCATCGGTACGGGGCCCGCGTCAAAGGGCAGCCCCCACGCCAGGTTGACCTGGTAGTAGTCGTCAAACTCGCGATCGCCGTCAAACTTGCTGTGGTTCCACTCGTGAGAGTAGAAAAAACTCAGGTCGAGGAAACCTTCGGGCACGTCAAACTTGAGCGTCGGGCCCGCCAGCAGCTGACGCTTGCGCGGGGCAAATTCGGTGTTTTTGGTGTTCATGTCGACACCGCCGGTAAACGCGACGTCTTTCACCGGGCCAAAGGCCAGCTCTTCGCCAAACAGCTTGCCGTAGTGCAGCTGGTTACGATACATGACGTAGGCTTCGGTAGCTCCCGAATCACCGCCGCTGGCGGGGTCGTTACTATCCGACTGAAGCAGGTCGATGTTGAATAGGTGCTGGCCCAGCGAGTGGCCGCCGACGTAGTTGAACTGCAGAATATTCTTTTCAATATGCTTGTCCCCGTTTTCCTGAGGACCCGGCCCCGGCTCGGTGAACTGGGTGCCGTAACGATAGCCGATGAAGGAGTCGCTCCACGTTGCCGCTTGCGCCTGGGTGAAAGCACAGGCTGCCAACGTAGTTGCGCCGACCAGTGCGGCCACGGAATGCTTGGTGTTAAACATCGATCAAATACCCTATTGTTTTATTGTAAGAGTCGAGCCCAGCGCAGCGTTCGCTGCCTGTCTCACTATCTGCTGCACCGCATTATTGCCTTTATTGTCAGTGCGACAAACAGCGCCGTTGGTACATCGTTGTGTACCTTGGCTTGCCCGCTGCCAGAGCGAGACGAACTTCGGTCACAGCTGCTGTCTCATGCTGCTTCTTTAGCAACACTTTACACAGCTGGTTTTTGTATACAAGGGAAAAATACATAAAAGACGGCGCAATGACAACAACCCGGCCAATAAGTTGTGTTTCTTATGCGCCACGCCGGAATACAGCTTCGCTGGGCGCAGGCGCCGCCTGTGCTTACAGGTTTCCCCCACTCGCACGCCGATGGCGCTAGCTCAGCGCCGCCTTGGCGCCAAAAATAGCCATCAAATCGGTTTCTGACTGGCGTCCGCACAGATCCAGCAAGTTCTCCAGACTGTTCAAGTGCTGGTGTACGCCTTCCCTGGCCGCCTCAGCGTCGCCGCTTATCAGCCGCTCAAGAAGCCGCGCGTGGTCGCCTTCCAGGTAGCACGATCCCAGGCTCGGGCGCTTATATAGCGCGATCACGATGGACGTGCGCATAATCAGATCGGTAAGCATAGAGCTCAGAATGCGGTTGGGCGCATGCGCCGCCAGCAGGTGGTGAAAGCTTAGCGAATGCTCGATACGCGCAGGTTCATCGCCTTCGGCGTAGGCCTGCTTTTCCCGTTCAACGTGGTGCTCAAGCGTGGCCAGCGACGAGGCGTCAAGCTTGCCCGCCTGCAGCGCCACGGCTTCGCCTTCCACCAGCCGGCGGGCGGCAAACGTCTCGCGGGTTTCCTCGATAGTCGGCGCCCTGACCCGCGCCACCTGGTTGGGCCGCTGATCCAGCACATGCTGCGAGGCCAGCCGAGTAAGCGCCTTGCGCACCACCGTACGGCTGACGCCGAAAACGTCGCCCAGCGTCACTTCGGGGAGTTTGGTATCCGGCGGCAAGCGCTGCATCAGCACCGCCGCACGGATATGGTCAACGATATCCTGATCGCTGACGCGCCCACGCTCTTGCGCAGACTGCGATAGCGTTTTACGCCAGACGGGGTTCATCCTGCCGCTCTCCACATGTATCAGCAAAAAAAGCGCATTCTAGCCTCGAATAACGCCAAAAAGACAGCCCCGGGGTGCAGTGCTGCCCTATCGCCGGTTAATCGCTGCCGCTTAGCCGCGCTGATGGTCAGCGGTCACGCTGATGATTTTCATGGTGTTGGTGCCGCCGTGGGCGTTCATGTGATCACCGCGAGTCAGGATAATGTGGTCGTTGACCTGGGCAATGCCCTCGTCGACGAGTAGTGTCAGGGCGTTGTCGTGAAGCTCGGCGGCGTCCATGCGGCTGGTGTCAAAAGCACAGGATACAACGCCGCGGTACATCGCCATGCGGCGCTGGGCAACGGCGCTGTGAGCCAGCCCCACGATCGGCAGGCCCGAGTGAATGCGCGAGGCAATCAGCGCGGTGTAGCCGCTCGAGGTCATACAGGCAATCGCCGACACGCCTTCGAGGTGGTTGGCCGCGTACATTGCCGACAGCGCGACGGTCTCGTCGCTGCGGGTAAAGCCCTGGTGGATCCGGTGACCGGATTCCTGGGTGCTGCGCTCGCGCTCGGCACCCAGACACACGCGGTCCATCGCTTCGATGGTTTCTACCGGGTAGTCGCCAGCGGCGGTTTCGGCCGACAGCATCACGGCGTCGGTACCGTCCAGCACGGCGTTGGCCACGTCGAACACTTCGGCACGCGTGGGCAGCGGCGACTCGATCATGGATTCCATCATTTGCGTGGCGGTGATGACCGCGCGGTTCAGGCTGCGCGCGTGCTTGATGATGCGCTTTTGCACGCCGATCAGCTGGGCATCGCCAATTTCCACGCCCAGATCGCCACGAGCGACCATGACCGCTTCGGAGGCCTTGATGATGCCGTCCAGCGTTTCATCATCGGCTACCGCTTCGGCACGTTCGACCTTGGCGATCAGGCCGATTTCCTGACCTTTTTCGCCCAGCAGCTTGCGCGCCTCCTGCATGTCGGCGGCAGAGCGCGGGAAGGAGACGGCCATGTAGTCCACGCCGATTTCCAGCGCGGTTTTCAGGTCTTCCTTGTCCTTGTCGGTCAACGCCGGTGCCGACAGGCCGCCACCTTGCTTGTTGATGCCCTTGTTGTTGGACAGCTTACCGCCGACCACAACGCTGGTATGGACTTCTTTGCCCTTAACGGCGTCCACATCGAGGACCACACGGCCGTCGTCCAGCAGCAGGCGGTCGCCAACGTGCAGATCTTCGGCCAGCGTCTTGTAGTCGCAACCCACACGGCTGATGTCACCGTCTTCGTTACCCAGCGCCATATCGAGGACGAAGGGCTTGCCTTCTTCGAGCTCGACGGCACCGTCTTTAAAACGGGCGATGCGGATCTTGGGACCTTGCAGATCGGCAAGCGCGGCCACGCTTTTGCCGATACGGTCGGCAATCTCGCGCACTTCGGTCAGGCGGCGGCGATGATCGTCGGCCGAGCCATGGGAAAAGTTGAGGCGAACCACGTCGACGCCGGCACGCAGCATGCGCTCGAGCTCGCCTTCGCGATCGCTTGCGGGACCCAGGGTTGCCACAATTTTTGTGCGGCGAATAGGAGTATAGGCATTGTTATTCATACGGACCTCGGCAGCACCAGAATGGCGCAAAAATCGTTAACGTTGGTGCGGGCTGAACCCGGCACGACTCAATGTTCCAGGGCGACAAAGAAGCAGGGACAAAAAAACCGGCATCAGGCCATTCGCAATGCGAACAAAACGCCTGACGCCGGGGAAAGAGTCGCTGTGCGTACAGGGCGTTCGCATGGAACCCTGATACACAACAGCCATATAGAACAACGGCAGGCGATAAGGCGCCTGCCGTGATGGTGCATACGCCACCTCGCGTTCTACGCGATGGCGCATGCACTGAGCGGCGTATGCAACAGGGCACACGCCGCTTTCTCCGGCCGCAAAATGCCGGATTACTGACCGATTTCGTGGTCAGCCATTTTTTCCAGCGCGCGGACGATGCCGGCGTGATCCCAGTCTGCGCCGCCGTTGGCTGCACAGGCCTGGAACAGCTGCTGGGCGTTGGCCGTACCCGGCAGCGACAGGTTCAGCGTGCGTGCGCCTTCCAGTGCCAGGTTGAGGTCTTTCTGGTGCAGCTTGATCTTGAAGCCCGGATCGAAGGTGCGGTCAATCATGCGGCCGCCGTGCACGTCGAGAATCTTCGACTGTGCCAGACCACCGAGCAGCGATTCGCGCACTTTGGCTACGTCAGCACCGGCTTTGGAGGCAAACAGCAGGCCTTCAGACACGGCTTCGATAGTCAGCGCTACAACGATCTGGTTGGCAACCTTACACGTCTGGCCAGAACCGTTTTCACCGATGTGAGTAATGGATTTGCCCATCACTTCGAGAATCGGCTTGGCGCGCTCAAAGCCTTTCTCGGTGCCACCGACCATGATGGTCAGCGCAGCATTGATCGCGCCGCCTTCGCCGCCGGATACCGGTGCGTCAACGTACTCGCCGCCGGCTTCCTGAATGCGCTTGGCAAATTCCTGGGTGGGAATCGGCGCGATCGAGCTCATGTCGATCACCAGGGTGTCTTTCTTGAGGCCGTGGATAACGCCTTCTTCGCCAAACAGTACCAGCTCGACGTCCGGGGTATCCGGCACCATGGTGATAACAACGTCAGACTGCGCAGCAACCTCTTTCGGGTTGGCGCAAACGTTGGCACCTTTTTCCTTGAGGTCGGCCGGCAGCGACGAACCGAACTCAACGGTGTTGATCTCGTGGCCAGCGTCCAGCAGGTGACCTGCCATCGGGCGACCCATGATGCCTAGTCCGATAAAACCGATCTTGCTCATAATGGTTCTCCTTTCACAGTAATCGTATTACAGAAAGACGAGCGTCTCGCCAAGACTTATTTCGCGTCGTTCAGCCAGCCAAGTCCTTCCTTGGTGCCGGCCTTGGGCTTGTACTCGCAGCCGATCCAGCCGTCGTAGCCCAGCCCGTCGAGGTGGCTGAACAGGAAAGGATAGTTGATCTCGCCGGTGCCCGGCTCGTGACGGCCGGGGTTGTCGGCCAGCTGCACGTGGGCAATACGCTTCAGGTGCTTCTCGATGGTCGGCGCAATATCGCCTTCCATGATCTGCATGTGATAGATGTCGTACTGCAGCTGCAGGTTATCGCTGCCGACTTCATCAAACAGCGCCAGCGCCTGCTCGGTGCGGTTGAGGAAGAAACCCGGAATGTCGCGGGTGTTGATCGGCTCGGCGATCAGCAGCAGGTCGGCCGCCTTGAGCTTGTCCGCGGCAAAGCGCAGGTTTTCCACCAGCGTCTTGCGAGCTTCTTCATCGCTGACGCCTTCCTGCTGGATGCCGGCGAGGCAGTTCACCTGAGTGTTGCCCAGTACCTTGGCGTACTCGATGGCCTTGTCCACGCCTGCGCGAAACTCTTCAACGCGGTCCGGATGGCAGGCAATGCCGCGCTCGCCGGCACCCCAGTCACCCGCCGGCAGGTTGAACAGCACCTGCTCGAGGCCGTTGTCGTCCAGACGCTTTTTGATCTCGGCGGCTTCGAAATCGTACGGAAAGAGATATTCAACGCCCTTGAAGCCCGCGTCGCCGGCTTCCTTGAAGCGATCGAGGAAATCAACCTCGGAGAACAGCATGCTGAGATTAGCGGCAAATTTAGCCATGTAAATCTCCTTATGTCTTTTCGTGTATGTCAAAGCACCCGACACCGGGCAAAGCCGGTGTCGGGTGTTAGCCGTTTCTTAGCGCAGGGCAGCGATGGAGCTCGGCGCGTCTGTCTCGTTCTCGGCCAGTGCCTCGAACTCGTTGACGTTGCTCAAGCCTTTACCGCTCATGGAGATGTTGGTGACCCGCTCAAGGATCACTTCTACCACGACCGGCACCTTGAACTCGTCCTTGAGCTGCTTGGCTTTCTCGAGCGCCGGGGCAATTTCTTCGGGATCGGTAACGCGAATCGCCTTACAGCCCAGACCTTCAACAACAGAGACGTGGTCGACGCCGTAGCCGTTGATTTCCGGGCAGTTGATGTTTTCAAACGCCAGCTGAACCTGGTAATCCATGTCAAAACCGCGCTGCGACTGACGGATCAGGCCCAGGTAGGAGTTGTTCACTACCACGTGGATGTACGGCAGGTTGAACTGCGCGCCAACCGCCAGCTCTTCGATCATGAACTGGAAGTCGTAGTCGCCTGACAGGCCCACGATTTCGGTGGTCGGATCGGCGCGACGCACACCCAGTGCAGCCGGAATGGTCCAGCCCAGCGGGCCGGCCTGGCCACAGTTGATCCAGTGGCGCGGCTTGTAGACGTGCAGGAACTGGGCACCGGCAATCTGCGACAGGCCGATGGCCGTGACGTAGCGGGTGTCCTTGCCGAACGCCTTGTTCATTTCCTGGTAAACGCGCTGGGGCTTGATCGGCGTTTCCTTGAAATCGGTCTTGCGCAGCATGGTGAGGTTACGCTTACGCTCCTGGCACTCTTCCGCCCAGGCGCTACGATCTTTCAGCTTGCCTTCGGCTTTCCACTCTTTGGCCACTTCGATGAACAGCTCAAGCGCGGCCTTGGCGTCAGATACGATGCCGTAGTCCGGACCAAAGATACGACCCAGCTGAGTCGGCTCGATGTCGACGTGAACGAACTTGCGGCCTTCGGTGTAGCTGGCGACGTCGCCGGTGTGGCGGTTGGCCCAGCGGTTACCGATACCCATGACGAAATCGGACTCGATCATGGTGGCGTTGCCGTAGCGATGCGAGGTCTGCAGACCCACCATACCGGCCATCAGCTCGTGATCGTCCGGAATGGTGCCCCAGCCCATCAGCGTCGGGATAACCGGCACGCCGGTAAGCTCGGCAAACTCGGTCAGCTGAGCAGCGGCGTCGGCGTTGATGATGCCACCACCGGCCACGAGCAGCGGCTTGTCGGATTCGTTGAGCATGCCCAACGCTTTTTCGATCTGCGGACGGCTGGCGCTCGGCTTGTACGCCGGCAGCGGCTCGTAGGTGTCCGGATCGAATTCGATTTCGGTCATCTGTACGTCGATCGGCAGATCGATCAGCACCGGGCCGGGGCGCGAGCTGCGCATCAGCTGGAAGGCTTTCTGGAAAGCGCGCGGCACCTGGGCCGCTTCCAGTACGGTAGTCGCCCACTTGGTGACCGGGCCGGCAATCGCGGTGATGTCGACCGCCTGGAAGTCTTCCTTGTGCAGCTTGGCGGCCGGCGCCTGGCCGGTAACGCACAGGATCGGAATGGAGTCGGCGCTGGCCGAGTACAGACCGGTGATCATGTCGGTGCCCGCAGGACCCGAGGTACCCAGGCACACGCCGATGTTCTCGGCTTCGGTGCGGGTATAGCCTTCGGCCATGTGCGAAGCACCTTCCACGTGGCGCGCGAGCACGTGATCAACGCCGCCAACTTTACGCATTGCCGCGTAAAACGGGTTGATCGCCGCGCCGGGCAGGCCGAACGTAACGTCCACGCCTTCTTTTTTCAGCACGTGGATGGCGGCTTCAGCAGCAGTCATCTTAGCCATTAAAAACTCTCCTCAATCAGGAACCTTTGGCCGCTTGAGATACGCGCGGGCCGGGAAACCTCGGTGAAAAACGCCCCATCGTCAGGAACATTTCTGTAGTTGATTCTGTAGTTAATACAGTTGCATCCGGGACTGTTGCATCCAGAAATAGTGTATCCAAGCGCTGTAATCACAACCGTACCCAGTACTTGTATTCAAAAATATGCGTCCGACGCAAAACTGTCAATAATTTGTGGAAATATTTTCCACTAATTTGAAAACGCGACCGAAGGCTTCTTAAACCCGCCTACATTTGGCTAAAAAATCAACGGGTTAAAGAGGCTCTGCATTTATTCGCGACGATGGCTTATTTTGCCGCTACGGTTGATTCGGCGCGGTTGTCGGGTAGCGTCATCAGCCCTGCCACTTGGCCTAGCGCGGCGTCGAACGCGTTGAGCAGGCGCACGCCGGGCGGCGCCACAATGGCACCGTGTAGCCCGGCCAGCGCGGCGCCGCCAATAATGATGACCGACGGCGCATAGCGGGCCGCCTGGGCGTCAACCAGCCGCTGCAGCTCAGGCACGGCCAGCGCCTGCTGCTCGGGCAGACGCAGATGATCCAGGACGATGGCATCAATTCCCAGACAGTGACGGGCAATGCCCAGCTGCGTGAGCGTGTCGTCGATCATGCGTGGCCAACGTTGCCCCGGCGTGACGATGGCGAATCGCTCGCCCAGCTGCAGCGCCGTCAGCAGCGCGGCCTCGAGCATGCTGACCACGGGCACCGGGCTGATGTCCCGTACGGCGGCCAGCCCCGGGTCACCAAAGCACCCCAGCAAAAACGCATCCGGCAGCTGCCGTGACGCGCCGTCCTGCTGTGGCGCCAGACATTGCTCGACCAGCCCGGCGGCGGCTTCGGCAGCCGTTGCGCAGGTGCGCGGCGAACCGATATACGCCGCGCCGCTCGCGGCCGTCAGCGCAGATACTCGCGTGTCATCACCCAGCCGTGCACGGGCCAGCCGCGCCATGTGGTCGGTCATACCGGCATTGGTATTGGCATTCACCAGTGTCAGGTGTTTCATCGGCTACCCCGCTTGCTCAGGTTCCCAGGCCGAAGATCTGGTGCAGATCCGGCGCGCTGGCTTCTTCTTCCACAATCGAAAGCGACGCTTCAATTTCCTTTAAGTGACGCTGCATAAAGGCCTTGGCGTTCGTCCCTTCGCGGCGCTCCAGATACTCAACCAGATCATCGTGATCGTGGGATTCGCAGCCCAGATGCCCGATATTGCCGTAAACCGCCAGTATCAGCGACGAACGCGAACACAGCTGGCGCACAAAAGCGGCCAGCGTGGTATTGCCGGAAAGCTCCGCCAGGCGCTCGTGAAACGCGGCGGACAGCTTGATCGCCCGGCTCTGCTCTCCCACGCTCAGCGCCTCGCGCTCGTCACTGGCCATGCGTTTGAGCTCGCGCACGTCATCCGCGGTAATACGCCGGGCCACCTCCGGCATGAGGCCGCATTCGACCAATTGGCGTGCGGCAAACACGTCCCGGGCTTCATTCGCCGTGGGCCGAGTCACGCTGGCACCGCGACGCGGCGTAAGCGTGACCAGCTGCTCCAGCGCCAGACGCTGCAAAATCTTGCGCACGCCGGTGCGGCTGATATTGAACACTTCGGTCAGCGCGTCTTCGCGCAATCGGGCGCCCGGCCGCAGCTGGTGCTCGATAATGGCATCGCTGATGATGTGATAGATGACTTCGTGGCGCTCCGCGCCGTCGCCGTTCTTCCCCACGCGTTTCGAGCGAACGAGTCCCGGCAGCTCTTCCCCCTGATCGTGCGACTTCTTCATAGCAGTATCCTTATCGCCTTCCCCGGCGTTCTTCTGGCCTTGTTATTGGATGTGCTGCGCAGCGCCTCGCGCGGGGCTTATTGCTGAAATGCGAGCGGTTGAAGCACTGAGACACCTGATGTTCTGACGACAATATATATAACCAAAAATAGACAATATCAGATATTTTTGTATACAAAAAACGCCGTTAGACTAAAGGATGATCAGCCTCATGGCCGCGGCATAACGCCTATCGTGCATCCTCTCACGACGCGGCACAATTCTCCTAAAGTGCGGCCAGACGGCCACAAAAAAATATTAAAATACTGTTTTAACAAGTTATTTATATGGGCACAGCGCATCAGCGACGCTATGCCGCGGCCAGTAGCTACCACTGGTCCGTCAACAAGGCCCGCTGGGAGGCGCAAAGAAAAGCGTCAAACTTATTTATTTTTTACGACCGTTTTGTGTACAGTGGCCCGACCCTAACGAAACAACCTGCTCTTTGTATTGCATACAACAACAAAGGAGAGAACCCCACATGAGTGAAACCAACGCGTCTCCGGAGCTGGGAAAGCAGGCGGGGACGAAAAGCACATCCCTGTTTGAGTTCTATAGCCAGCCCAAATTTCTGAAGGCACTGCCGCTGTCGCTACAGCACCTGCTTGCCATGATCGCCGGCGTTATTACGCCGCCCATCATCGTGGCCGGCGTCGTCGGCGCCTCGCCGGCAGATAAACTGCTACTCATTCAGATGGCGGTACTCGCTTCGGGTATCTGCACCATCTTCCACCTTTACGGTGTGTGGAAGTTCGGCGCCCGACTGCCGGCCATCTTCGGCGTGGGCTTCGCCTACGTGCCGACACTGATCGCGGTAGGCGGCCAGTTCGGTATCGAGGGTATCCTCGGCGCCCAGCTGATCGGCGGTATCACGATGATGGTCGTCGGCTACTTCATCCAGTACATCCGTCACCTGTTCCCACCGGTCGTGGCCGGTACCGTGGTACTGGTTATCGGTTTGTCGCTGTACGACGTGGCGATCAAGTACATGGCCGGCAGCGGCAACCCGTCAGCTGAAGGGTTTGGCGACCTGATGAACTGGGCGGTCGGCGGCATTACCCTGCTGACGGTATTGATCGCCGCGCAGTTTGGTAAAGGCGTGGTCAAGCTCTCGGCCATCATCGTGGGTATTGTGGTCGGCTATTTGATCGCGCTGGCACTGGGCATGGTCGACTTCACCAGCATCGGCAATGCGGCCTGGTTCGCTGCACCGGAATTCATGCCGTTCCAGATGGAGTTCCACGCCGCGGCGATCGCCTCGATGGTGGTAATCTGCGTGATCAACTCGGTACAGACAATCGGTGACCTGTCTGCAACAGCCGTGGGCGGCATGAACCGCGAGCTGGAAACCAAGGAACTGACCGGCGGCCTGCTGGGCAACGGTTTGACCACGGCCCTGAGCTCGTTCTTCGGTGCGCTGCCGACCTCGACGTTCAGCCAGAACGTGGGCATCGTTGCCATGACCAAGGTTGTCAGCCGTTTTGTGCTGGTGATTGCCGGTGCCTTCATGATTCTTGCCGGCCTGAGCCCGAAGTTCAGCGCCGTGATGACCACCATCCCGTTCCCCGTGCTCGGCGGTGCTACCATTACGGTCTTCGGCATGATCACCATGACCGGTATTCAGCTGCTGGTGAAGGACGAGATGTCTGCACGCAACATGACCATCGTGGGTCTGGCACTGGCGCTGAGCCTGGGCATTGCGGCCGTCCCCGAAGCCATCGCGCAGTTCCCCGTGGTCGTGCAGAACATCATTGGCGGCGCGCCGATCGTTATCGCCGCCATCACCGCCTTTGTGCTTAACATCGTACTGCCCAACAAGTCGCTGTCCGATGAAGCCAAAGAACGGGAAGCCATTGCCAAAGCGGATGAAGAAGCCAACCAGGCAGCCGCTGCGCAAACCAAGCAGACGAACGGCGCAAGCTGATACGCTAAACCTTGTGTCGGCGCAGGAAAGCGCTGGCACAAGTGAGTGACAATGATGCCGTGAATGCGCGGCGGAATGAGCCGGCTTAATACTGCTATCCTCTTCCGCCTACCGCGTTCGCGGCATTTTTTATGTTACTCCCCTGTTTACCACCCCTGTTTTGCTGCCGGAGGGCACCGCTGATGCAATTTTGGGACAACCTGACCATGCGTATGAGCTGGACACTGGTTCTGCTCGCGTTTCTTACTCTGCTGTTGATACTCAGCGGCACTGGCCTTTATGCCGTGGATCAAAGCCGGCAAAGCATCGAGCAGTTGACCCAAGTCAACGTCAACCAGCAGGCAGCGCTTAACCGTACCAACTCGACGCTGCAAAGCGCCCGTCTGGACATGGCGCACCTGTATGAAGAGCTGATTGAGCAGGATACGTCTTTCAGCACAGCCGACAGACAGCGCCAGGCAGACGAGCTCAGCGAGCAGCTGAATAATGCCGAAAGTGCGTTCGCCAATTTCCTCGACCTGCCAGCCAACCCTGCACATGCCTCGCTTATTGCGCCCATCAAAACCAGCTTTGAGACCCTGCTGACTACCCATGTGCAGCCTGAGGCCAAAGCGCTGTATCAGGGCAACGCTTCCGCGTATCAGCGCGAGCGCGACGCTGCAGAGCGTGCTTACGCTCGCTTCTATCAGGATGCGATAGGCTTTTTCCACGCCGTTGAAGCCGAGGGCAACACGCGCCTTGAGCGCTTTGATACCGTGGTCGGTTTCGCCACTGCCACCATCATTGCGGTCTTTGTCTTTGCCATTCTGGTCACGGCACTGGTGTACTGGGGCGTGGGTGCCAATTTGATACGTCCGGTCAAGCGCGTCATTCAGCACTTTGAAATCATGGCCAAAGGCGATTTATCCCGACATATGGAAAATCGCGGCAACAATGAAATTGGCCAGCTGCTCATGGCGCTCAACCATATGCAGGACTCGCTGTTGAACACTGTGACCACGGTGCGCACCAGCGGCGGCGAAGTCTATGCCAGCGCCAGCGACATTGCCCGGGGCAATCAGGAACTTTCGGCACGCACCGAGCGCCAGTCGGCGTCCCTGACCCAGACCGCGTCAAGCATCGAGGAAATGACCTCGACCATGGAGCGCAGCAGCGACAACGCCTCCCAGGCCAACCGCGTGGCCGAAGAAGCCGCCGGCAAGGCCGAACAGGGCAGCCAGGTTGTCCACAGCGTGGTCGAGCGGATGCAGGAAATTCGTCAAAGTTCTCAGCAAATCACCGATATCATCGCGCTGATTGATTCCATCGCCTTTCAAACCAATATCCTCGCACTCAATGCCTCGGTTGAAGCGGCGCGCGCCGGCGAGCAGGGGCGCGGCTTTGCCGTCGTCGCCAATGAAGTCCGTCAGCTCGCTACCCGCAGCGCGACGGCCGCGACCGATATCCGCAAGCTGATTGATACCTCGGTCGGGCAGGTGGAAGCCGGCGCCCGGCAGGCCGACCTGGCCGGCGAGACCATGACCGATATCATCGCTTCGGTCAGGCGCGTCACCACGCTGATGGATGAAATCGACGTGGCCACCCGGGAGCAGCGTAGCGGCATTCAGGAAATCAACACCGCCGTCAACGACATGGAGCAAACCACCCAGCAAAACGCGGCCATGGTGCAGCAGGCCAGCGCCGCCGCGCTGCAACTGCAGGACGAAGCCGACCGCCTCAACCAGGTTGTGGCACGCTTTACCCTGCCCCGCGAGGCCGGCGAGTCTTTGCCACCGTCACACGAAACTCAGCCCGCGCCTGCGCTGCCGGCGTTCTAGCATAAGAAAGCGCCGCCGGATGTCCGGCGGCGCTTGGTCACTGACAGCCTTTCACGGCCTACACTTCCTGATACAGCTCGGCGCCCTCTTCACGAAACTTCTTCGCCTGTTCTTCCATACCCGCCATTACCGCCTCTTGATCACCGGTCAGGCCATTGGCCGCGGCGTACTCGCGCACTTCATGGCTGATTTTCATCGAACAGAACTTGGGCCCGCACATGGAGCAGAAGTGCGCCACCTTGGCCGAGTCCTTGGGCAGGGTTTCATCGTGAAATTCGCGCGCGGTATCCGGATCAAAGCCCAGGTTGAACTGGTCTTCCCAGCGGAACTCGAAGCGCGCCTTGGACAGCGCGTTATCGCGGCGCTGCGCGGCCGGGTGGCCCTTGGCCAAGTCAGCGGCGTGGGCGGCAATCTTGTAGGTAATAATGCCGGTTTTGACGTCGTCCTTGTTGGGCAGGCCGAGGTGCTCCTTGGGCGTCACATAGCACAGCATCGCGCAGCCGTACCAGCCGATCATCGCCGCCCCGATCCCCGAGGTAATGTGGTCATAGCCCGGTGCAATGTCGGTGGTCAGCGGCCCCAGCGTGTAGAACGGCGCTTCGTCACACTCCTCGAGCTGCTTGTCCATGTTTTCCTTGATCAGGTGCATGGGCACGTGGCCAGGGCCTTCGATCATCACCTGAACGTCGTGCTGCCAGGCGATGCGGGTCAGCTCGCCCAGGGTTTCCAGCTCGGCAAACTGGGCTTCGTCGTTGGCATCGGCGATCGACCCCGGGCGCAGGCCGTCGCCCAGCGAGAAAGCCACGTCGTAGCGCTTGCAGATCTCGCAGATGTCCTCGAAGTGGGTGTAGAGGAAGCTTTCCTGATGGTGGAACAAACACCACTTGGCCATGATTGAGCCGCCGCGCGAGACAATCCCGGTGACGCGTTTGGCCGTCAGCGGCACGTAGCGCAAGCGCACGCCGGCGTGGATGGTGAAGTAATCCACGCCCTGCTCGGCCTGCTCGATCAGCGTGTCGCGAAACACCTCCCAGGTCAGGTCTTCGGAAACGCCTTTGACCTTCTCCAGCGCCTGATAAATCGGCACCGTGCCGATGGGCACCGGCGCATTACGAATAATCCACTCGCGGGTTTCGTGGATATTCTGCCCGGTGGATAAATCCATCACGGTATCGGAGCCCCAGCGAATGCCCCAGGTCATCTTGTCGACTTCTTCCTCGATGGATGAGGTCACCGCCGAGTTGCCCAGATTGCCGTTGATCTTGACCAGAAAATTACGCCCGATAATCATCGGCTCGGTTTCCGGGTGGTTGATGTTGCACGGGATGATCGCCCGCCCGGCGGCGACTTCGTCACGCACGAACTCGGGCGTGATGTCATCGGCCATGTTGGCGCCAAAGCTTTCGCCCGGATGCTGATGGCCCAGAATGCGCTCGACCTCTTCGCTGCCCGCGTACTCGGCGGAAAGCGCCTGACGACGCTGGTTTTCGCGGATGGCGATAAACTCCATCTCGGGCGTGATGATGCCCTGACGCGCGTAGTGCAGCTGGGTGACGTTCTTGCCCGCTTTCGCCCGCCGTGGAGTGCGGCTCAGGTCAAAGCGCAGCTGCGCCAGCATCGGGTCGCTCGCCCGGCGGCGGCCGTATTCCGAGGTGGGACCGTCGAGAAACTCGGTGTCGGCGCGCTCATCAATCCAGGCCCGGCGCAGTTCAACAAGCCCCTGGCGCAGGTCGTTGGTGGTGTCCGGATCGGAGTAAGGGCCCGATGTGTCATAGACCAGCAGCGGCGGGTTTTCCTCGTTGATCCCCGAGGTGGTGGTCGGCGACAGCGAAATCTCGCGGAACGGCACGCGAATATCCGGGCGAGAACCCTCAACATAGACTTTACGCGAGCCGGGCAGCGGCTCAATTGCGGCGGCGTCCACCTGGGCCGTTTCGGCCAGAAAATGCGACGTTTTAGACATACAGAAAGCTCCCATGGTAATGGCCAGGGAGGCGAGGGGAGACTGGGCGGAAAAACAGCGAACCAGAAGTGCACCAGTGCTTGATCCCTACGCCGGTACCCTTCCTCGAACCGCGCGAAACGCGATGAAGAAATTAGCCGGATCAGGTTCAACGGGACCAGCGCTTGGGATGCGGCCATGTCAACATGGCGTACATCTGCGCTATCTCAGCCGGAATCACCGGCACCCCGTCAAGCGAGAAACGCTACTCTAAGCCAAGCCACGGCATGTTGGCAACTGTCTTCGGGCGCGCTTTCAAGAACGGCGTTACTACCTGCCTCATGTGACATAACGTTTGGATTTTAAACAGATTTCAGGCAACAATAGCTATATCCACATAGCCACTGCAGGCTTAAGCTAATGCCATCAATCCATTCCACACGGCCAGCCACGGAACTATCCACACGGAACTCTCAACATTAAAGCACTCTAATACGGGTGAACTGGCTGAGACTCAGTCAATAATACTTGCCATAACGTTAGCCAACGCGAGGGAAAAGATGAAAAAAATTGCCGGATATTCACTGCTATTAGGCCTGACACTTGCCGCAGCCGGCTGTGCCACGCAGTCTCCTGACGGTTCATCCGACGGTGCGTCTGACAACACGCCAGACGTGGCTTTGGCCAACACATACTGGAAGCTCACCGAGCTTGCCAACGGCCAGGTTGAAACCGTGGACAACCAGCGCGAAGCGCATTTCGTTTTGCACACTGACAATCAGCGAGTCGCCGGTGCGACGGGCTGCAACCAGCTGATGGGTAGCTACGCGCTCGACGATCAGCAGATTGCCTTCCAGCAGCTAGGCACCACGATGATGGCCTGCCAGGACGGCGCCGATACCGAACGTGCCTTTTTAACCGCGCTGAATCAGACCGATACCTGGGAAATCGACGGCAACACGCTGACCCTGTCCAACGACGACGCCCAGCCGATCGCCCACTTTGAAGCGGTTGCGCTGTACTAGTCGATCTGTACGAGTCCAGCGGTATTAATACGCCTTGTTAACAGGAATGCTCCATGAGCCCTAACGACCTGCTTAGCCTCAAGAACAAAGTCGCCATCGTTACCGGCGGCGGTAATGGTATCGGCCGCGCCAGCAGCCTGATGCTTGCCGCTCACGGCGCCAGCGTGGTGGTTGCCGATTTAAAGATGAAGAACGCCACCCGCGTCGCCGATGAAATCGAGGCTCAAGGCGGCCGCGCGCTGGCCGTGACCTGCAACGTCACCGACGACGACGACCGGCGCGCGCTGATCGACAAGACCCTCGAGGCCTTTGGCGGCATCCATATTCTGGTCAACAACGCCGGCGGCGGCGGCGCGGGCAAGGAAAGCCCCGATGACATCGACGTTGAGCGCTTTGCCAGCGTCTTCGAGCTCAACGTGTTCAGCATCTGGCGGCTGTGCCAGCTGTGCGCGCCGCACATGCGCAAGGCCGGTGACGGCTCGATTATCAACATGTCGTCCATGAGCTCGGTCAACAGGAGCCCGGCGATCAGCGCTTACGCCTCGTCCAAGGCGGCGATCAATCACATGACGGCGAATCTCGCCCACGACTACGGCCCCGAAATTCGCGTCAACGCGGTGGGGCCCGGCGCGGTGCGCACCGATGCGCTGGCCTCGGTCCTGACGCCGGAGATCGAAAAAGCCATGCTCACCCATACCCCGCTTGAGCGGCTGGGCGAACCCGACGACATCGCCGGTGCGGTGCTGTACTTTGCCGCGCCGATTTCCCGCTGGGTCAGCGGGCAGGTGCTGTTCGTTAACGGCGGCGGCGTGCAAACGCTGGATTAAACCGGCAGGGGCGCATCCACGCCGGGAACGTGCGTAGCAGGGCAGGAATGCGCTATAGTCTCGGTGCGTTTTCGCACTGCAGGAGACAAGGATGCGCCGCTGGCTTATCGCCGCCCTGCTCGCACTCACCGCGTCGCAGACGTTTGGCAGCAACACGACACCCATCGCCTTCTGCCACGATAGTGAAGATCGACCGCCACGTTTTTATCTCCGTGACGGCGAGTGGCAAGGCCAAGACATCGACGTGCTTGACCGGCTGTTTGCCGATAGCCCGTGGCGCTATCGGCTCGACGCCGTCCCCTGGCGGCGCTGCCTGCAAAGCACCGAGGCAGGCAGGCAGCATCAGGCCGTATTAAGCGCGACTTACAGCGTTGCCCGAGCCAAGCATTATTACTTCAGCAATAGCTACTATTCGCACACGCCGGCGTATCTCTACATGGCCAGCGACGACCGGCCAACCCCTGAGATCACGCGCCCCACGGACTTCTATCGTTATCGCGTTTGCGGCGTCGCCGGTTTCAACTACGCCGGATTCAACCTGTCCGGCAAAGGCATAGACCAGAACGCCAAAGACCTGCCACAGCTGGTCGATAAGCTGATCGCCGGGCGCTGCGATATCGCCCTTTCCCGGTTCGAGATTATTCAAGGGCTCAAGGAACGCGACCGGATTCCCTGGCCGGCGGCGCTTGAACTACGCGCGATTCCCCGCGCCAGCCTTGAGCGCTACTACATCATGGTGTCGCACCATGCGCCCAATGCCCAACGGCTGCTACGTTTTATCAATCGCGGTATTGAACGGCTTTCCACGCCGCCACGGGACGCTTCATGAAGCGCGTTGAACGCCGGCTGGATACCTGCTCGCTGACCGCGCGCTTCACCTTTTTTGTGGTGATGCTCACAGTGGTCAGCGGCCTCGTCTTTGGCGGCCTGCTGGGCTACGACAGCATGCGCGACGAAGTCCACGAACAATACCGAATCGCCAACCAGCGTCTTGATTTCATTCAGGAACCGGCCCGCTTTGCCCTGTATCACCTGGATACGGAAACCGTGCGCGCCCTGCTGCAAAGCTTTCAGCAGGATCCGGCCTACCGCCGCATTGATCTGGTTAGCGACCAGGGAGAGAACTTCGGCCACGTCAACCATGCCCCGGCCCAACCGGCTTTGTTAACGCCGCTGATCAAGCGTGCCTTTTTTAACGACCTGCCGGCCGCACGTGACGAGCGCCTGTTTCACGTCTCGCAGTTTAATACCCGGAAAGGGATCTACGTTGGCCGCCTGAAGGCCGACTTTGATCTTGACCACATTATCAACAAGGCCACCGCGGCGCTGTTCACGACTTTCTGGCTGACCTGCATTCAGGCGCTGGTGCTGGGTATTCTGGTAGCCGCGGTGTTTTACGCCTCGGTGGGGCGCCCGCTGCAGGCCATTACCCGGACCATTCGCCGTCACGCGCGGCGCGGGCAGCCGTTCGCCACCCTTGATCTGGACGTCTCCGGGTTTGAGCTCAAGCGGCTCGTGCGCCATTACAACGAACACGCCAGCCGTGGCGAGCGCTATTTGAACGAGCTGACCGAGGCCAACCGCGTACTCGACGAGCAAACCCGGCGCGACCCGCTGACCCAGGATTACAATCGCCGCGAACTGGTCCGGCGCCTTGCCGCGATGCTGGCCGGTCTGGAATCGGGGAGCGAGCCGCTGGCGCTGGTTATCTGGGATATTGACGGCTTTTCCCGCGTCAACGACCGCTATGGCCAGGACATCGGCGACGCCGCCTTGAAAGAGGTCTCCTCGCGCCTGCGCCACGCGTTCAGCGACGGCGCGCCGCTGTACCGCCTGCAGGCCGACATCTTCGCCATGTGTTTTCGCCCCCGCGATATGGACCACCTGACGACGCGGCTGTCGGATGCACTCCGCGTCGAGACCACGCTTGAAGCCGAAAAAAGCTGTTCGACCATCGAGCTGACGCTATCCGCCGGCATGGCGCTGGCACCTGAGCATGCCGCCACGCCGGAATCCCTGCTGCATGCCGCCCACATCGGCCTTGCCAATGCCAAGCACGCCGGGCAACAGTGCCTGCGCACCTATTCCCCCGAGGCCGGCGAGCGGCAAAAACGCAAGGTCGCCGCGCTGTTGCTGCTGAAAGAACGCCTTGCCGACGGCAATTTCGCCCTCGCCTACCAGCCCAAGGTGTGCTTGAAGGATGGCTCGCTCAAAGGCTGCGAAGCGTTATTCCGCCTGAACCGGGGCGAGCTCTCGGCCCCTTACGAGCTGCTGCAGGAAGCTGAAGCTACCGGGCTTATCATCCCGCTCGGATTGGAAATCATCCGTCGGGCGCTGACCGACTTTGCCCCGCTGCTGCCCGCTCTTGACGATGATTTCCGGCTAGGCATCAACATCTCGCCGCAGCAGCTGGTCGAGCCCGACTTCAGCCACCGGCTGGAGCAAATGCTGCAACACTACCGCTTTCCCGCCAACCGGCTGGAACTGGAAATTACCGAAGCCACCCAGCTCATCAATAATCACGCCTTCAAGGACAATCATCGCCGGCTGCGCGATCTCGGCGTGAGCTTCTCGCTGGACGATTTTGGCACCGGCTACGCCTCCATCGAGTACCTGCTGTTTATCGGCTTTGACTTTCTCAAGATCGATCGCCAGTTCGTCAAGGACCTGCCGGAAGACGCCAACAGCCTGCGGGTGTGCCGCGCCGTGTTGACGCTGGCCCGCGAGCTCGGCTGCCGCACCGTGATTGAAGGCATTGAGACCCCCGCGCAGGAAGCGCTGATGCGCAAGCACCAGGCCACGCTGGGGCAGGGCTATTTGTACGCCAAGCCGATGGATATTGACGCCTTCAAGCGCTATTGCCATACCCGCAAGGCCACGCCGCGCATTCCGCCTGAGGCGTGATCCAGCGCCGCGTTCGGCCAGTGCCAAAAAGTGGTGCAAAGATTACGCAAACCCATTACACGGGCACGACAATTTGCAGCATGTAAACACTGGCTCCCCTTTTTGTATACAATTAAACTAATGTCGCTCACCCCAAACGGAGACGGCATATGACACCAACAAACCAGAATCCTTTTGCCGACGGCAGCTACGGCAACGACCGCTTCAATGCCACCAACGGCCACTTTGCCGATGCAGGCGGCTTTGATCAGCTGACGCTTTCCGGCGTCTTTTCCGACTATTCCGCCGGCCTTGTCGGCCACCGCCATTTGCTGCTGAGCAATCAGCAGACCGGCGACAACGTGCTGGTGCTGGACTGGCGCGGCCAGGGGCGTATTGAGTCTTTCGTCGATGCCAGCGGGCAACAGGTGTTTGAAGGCCAGATGGAACAGGCCCTGTTTGCCCCTGCGTATGGCCAGCACTTTGGTCCGGGCAGCCATCCGCTTGAAGGCCTGACAGGTCTGGGCAACATTCCCACCGCTCAGGCCATGGAAACCCTCGGCGAAACCGATCTCAGCCCGGTGCAGTTTCTCAACCAGCTCTCCATCAACGCCAAACTTGCTCAGCTTGACCTGCACGAGGTAGCGGCGGAGCTAACCGGTGATGCCAGCGATAACGCGGACATCGGTCAGGCATTTGCCACCGCCGCCCAGCACCACCTGAGCCCGCAGGAGCAGCAAACCTGGCACGAACTCAATTATGACGAGAAGTTGGCTCAGACCGACTACGAAGGGCTCGACCTGAGCGGCTTCATCAACGACGACGAGACCGGCAACGACGACGCTGACGACGAAGCAGAAAACGACGAGACCGATACTGATAGCGACGACGATCTCGACGAAGACGAAGACGAAGACGAAGACGAAGACGAAGACGAAGACGAAGACGAAGACAGCGATGATGACGACGTCGACGGCGATGACAATCAGCAAGACGGCGGTCATCAGGCCAGCATCGACGCCGAAACCGCGTCACTGCTGAGCGATCTGTTCCAGGCCGTGCTGGACCGCCCGCTGCACAACGCCGAGCACACCGAGTGGGCCCATGAGCTTGCCGACGGCGACAACCTTGCCGACATCGCCGACGACTTCCTCGACTTTGACGAGTACGAAGCCCGCTTTGAAACCGACAACGATCAGGCTTTCGTCAGCCAGTCGTTCGATCATCTGCTGGGGCGTGCACCCGGCGCCGAGGAGCTTGACGCCTGGACCAATCAGCTGGAAAGCGGCGTTGACCGCGAAGACATGCTGGTCGATTTTGTCACCGCAGCAAATGAGAATGCCGATGTCGTCGGCGTTAGCCAGCCGGCGGATATCGCCATTGGCTGATAGCACGCCTCGAACGCGCACCTAAGGCCAGAAAAAAGCCCCCGCTCAAGAACCTGAGCGGGGGCTTTTGCATTGTGCTGCGTTGTCGCTACAACACCACCGAACAGTCCGAATTAGAACGGGATTTCGTCGTCGAAATCGTCAAAATTACCCGGATCCGGCGCGCCGAAGCCGCCGCTCTGTTGCCCTTGCTGGGGCGCATTCTGGGGTGCCTGCTGCGGGGCGTTCTGAGGCTGCTGGTTGGGGTAGCCCTGAGGCTGTTGCTGTGGCGGCTGTTGTTGCTGAGGAGGCTGCTGGGGCTGACCACCCTGATAGCCACCCTGCTGCTGACCGCCTTGATAGCCGCCGCCCTGTTGGCCGCCGCCGCCGCGCGAATCGAGCATCTGCATATCGTTGCACACCACTTCGGTGCTGTAGCGGTCCTGGCCGTTCTGATCCTGCCATTTACGCGTTTGCAGCCGCCCTTCGATGTAGACCTTGGAGCCCTTGTTCAAGTATTGCTGAGCAATTTCCGCGGTCTTGTTGAACAGCACGATGCGGTGCCACTCGGTGCGCTCCTGGCGCTGCCCGCTCTGGCGATCCATCCACGTATCGGTAGTGGCAACGCTTAAGTTGGCCACGGCCGTGCCCGAGGGCGTAAAACGCACCTCGGGATCCTGGCCGAGATTACCGATAAGAATAACTTTGTTAATACCGCGAGCCATCAGGTGCTCCTTGACGAGTCATGTAGGGGTGGCGCACCGGCGTTGCCGGGACGCATCACGAATGTTTTTGCGGCGGCGTCAGAAGGCGTGACAGCGCCGCTTCGTCGAGCTGCTGGCGGTTGACCTTGAGATAGGCCAGACGCTCTTCGGAGGCCAGCATCACGTCTTCCACGCCGGCCACCTCGGCCAGTCGCTCAAGCAGCGTATCCAGCGCATCGCCGTGGGCCGCGTCAAGCGACACGATCTCGCTGGATAGCGGCGGCGGCTTGGGCATCGACCACATGATAACCCACCAGACCAGCGCCAACGCCGCGCAGCCCAGAAACACCGCATCCAACCCGAACGCGTGAGACAGCCAGCCGCCCAGGGTACCGCCCAGAAACGCGCCGAGAAACTGCCCGGTGGAATACACGCCCATGGCGGTACCCTTAGCGCCCGCCGGCGCCAGCTTGCTGAGCATCGACGGCAATGTGGCTTCCAGCAGGTTAAAACCGGTGAAAAACGCCAGCAGCAGCACAAACAGCCCCGTCCCGTGAGACAGCGGCAGTCCCAGCCCCGCCAGGCTAAGCGTGATCGTACCGATTGCCAGCAGGCAGATCAGCTTTATGCAGTGCTTTTTTTCCGCCACGATCACCAGCGGCACCATCAGCACAAAGGCCCCGCCCATGATCGCCAGATACGCCAGACCATGCCAGGACGCCTCGATGCCCGCATCCACCAGCCGCAGCGGCACCGCGACAAAGCTTGCCATCAGCACCAGGTGCAGCGCGAAGATGGACAGATCGATGCGCCACAGATCAGGCCGGGTAATCACGCTGCGCAGCTGGCGGCGGTCCATCCCCACGTCCTGGTGTTTCACGCGGCGCGGCGCGGCCGGCACCCAGCGCCACAGCACGAAAAGCCCCACCCCGGTCAGCCCGGTGGTAAACCAGAACACGCTGGAAAGCCCGGCCTCGGCGGCAAGCCAGGGCCCCAGCGCCATGGCCACGGCAAAGGCCACGCCGATGGACAGCCCGATGGTCGCCATCGCCGCGGTGCGCACCTGCTCGCGGGTCTGGTCGGCCAGCAGCGCCATGATGGCCGCTGCCACCGCCCCGCTGCCCTGCAGCGCGCGCCCGGCAATAATCCCGACAATCGAGTCGGACAGCGCCGCCACTGTGCTGCCCAGCGCAAACAGCACCAGGCCGATGGCAATGATGCGTTTGCGCCCGAAGCGATCCGACATCAGCCCGAAGGGAATTTGCAGGCAGGCCTGGGTCAGCCCGTAAATGCCCAGCGCCAGACCCACCAGCAGCGGCGTCGCTCCGGCCAGCCCATCGGCATACAGCGCCAGCACCGGCAACACCATGAAAAGCCCGAGCATGCGCGAGGCATAAAGCCCCGCCAGACCGCTGATCGCGCGGCGTTCAGAGGGCAGCAACAGTGCAGAAACCTTGGCCATAGTGCCTCGACGTTGATGAATCAGGCGCGAGCGCCAGTAACGTACCACCGCGTCGCGCGCAAAAATAATGCGGAAAAGTGTTCCATTCTAGCGCGCTTCGTCGTCGCTGAAAACGCCGACACGCCGCACAGGCCAATGTGCTTTGCCCCAACGCCTCGGCAAACCGTATACTGCTCTTTTGCCGCGCGTTATGAGGTATTGATGGAAAGCATTCTGGTCAGGGGCGCCCGTACCCACAACCTCAAGCAGATTGATGTAACGCTGCCCCGCAACAAGCTGATCGTGATCACCGGGCTTTCCGGCTCGGGCAAATCGTCTCTGGCCTTTGATACGCTTTACGCCGAAGGCCAGCGGCGCTACGTGGAGTCGCTTTCGACCTACGCGCGCCAGTTTCTGTCGATGATGGAAAAGCCCGATGTCGACCACATCGAAGGGCTCTCGCCGGCTATTTCCATCGAGCAAAAATCCACCTCGCACAACCCGCGCTCCACCGTGGGCACCATCACCGAAATCTACGACTACCTGCGCCTGCTGTTTGCCCGCGCGGGTACGCCGCGCTGCCCCGAGCACGGCGAAGACCTCGAAGCGCAGACCGTCTCGCAGATGGTCGACCAGGTGATGAACCTCGACGCCGGCACCAAGCTGATGCTGCTCGCACCGGTGGTCAAGGGCCGCAAGGGCGAGCACCTGCAGCTGCTTGCCGAGCTGCGCGCTCAGGGCTTTGTGCGCGTACTGATCGACGGCCAGGTGCTGGAGCTTGACGACATCGCCCCGCTGGACAAGCGCAAAAAGCACGACATCAGCGTGGTGGTCGACCGCTTCAAGGTGCGCGACGATATCGCCCAGCGGCTGGCCGAATCGTTCGAGACCGCGCTGACCCTGGCCGACGGCACGGCGATGATCCACTACATGGACGGCGGGCAGGAAGATCTGGCGTTTTCTTCGCGCTTTGCCTGCCCGGTGTGCGGCTATTCGCTGGCCGAACTCGAGCCGCGCATGTTCTCGTTCAACAACCCTGCCGGCGCCTGCACGGGCTGCGACGGGCTGGGCATGCAGCAGTATTTTGATCCCGACAAGCTCATCAGCCACCCCGAGCTGTCGCTGGCCGAGGGCGTGATCAAGGGCTGGGATCGGCGCAACATCTACTATTTCACCCAGCTGCAGGCGCTGGCCGGCTACTACAACTTTGCCCTGGAAACGCCGTGGCAGGAGCTGGGTTCGAACGAGCGCGAGATTATCCTCAACGGCACCGGCGACGAGGCCGTGCCGTTTGCCTACGTCAGCGACCGCGGGCGCAAGGTCACGCGCGAGCACCCCTTTGAAGGCGTGCTACCCAACCTCAAACGCCGCTACCACGAAACCGAATCCAGCATGGTGCGCGACGATCTGGCCCGCTACGTGGCGGTCAGGCCCTGCACCCGCTGCCACGGCTCGCGGCTGCGTCAGGAGTCGCGCAACGTCTTCGTTGACGATCACACCATTGCCGACATGGTGCGCCTGCCGATTGGCGACGCCTGGGACTACTTTGCCCAGCTGGAGCTTTCCGGCCGGCGCGGTGAAATTGCCGCAAAGATTGTCACCGAGATTCACTCGCGGCTGGAGTTTCTGGTCAACGTCGGGCTGGACTACCTCAACCTTGAGCGCAGCGCCGACACTCTCTCGGGCGGCGAGGCCCAGCGTATTCGGCTGGCCAGCCAGATCGGCGCGGGGCTGGTCGGGGTGATGTACATTCTCGACGAGCCGTCCATCGGGTTGCACCAGCGCGACAACGATCGCCTGCTGCAAACCCTCGAGCGCCTGCGCGATCTGGGCAATACCGTGATCGTCGTCGAACACGACGAAGACGCCATCCGCTCGGCCGACCACGTGCTGGATATCGGCCCCGGCGCCGGCGTTCACGGCGGCGAAATCGTCGCCCAAGGTACGCCCGAGGAGGTGATGAACGCCCCCGACTCGCTCACCGGCCAGTACCTGCGCGGCGAGCGCGAAATTGCCGTGCCGCCATACCGCATTCCCGGCAATCCGGAAAAACAGCTGGTGCTCGAGGGGGCGACCGGCAACAATCTCAAGGACGTAACCCTGACGCTGCCGCTGGGGTGTTTGACCTGCGTCACCGGGGTGTCCGGCTCGGGCAAGTCGACGTTAATCAACGGCACCCTGATGCCGATCGCCGCGCGCGACCTCAACCGCGCCACCACGCTGAAGCCCGCGGCGTACACCGCACTTCACGGGCTCGACCAGCTCGACAAAGTCATCGACATTGACCAGAGCCCCATCGGGCGCACGCCGCGCTCCAACCCGGCAACCTACACCGGCATTTTCACGCCGATCCGCGAGCTGTTTGCCGGCACCCAGGAGGCGCGCTCCCGGGGCTACAAGCCCGGGCGCTTCTCCTTTAACGTCAAGGGCGGACGCTGCGAAGCCTGCCAGGGCGAAGGCATGATCAAGGTGGAAATGCATTTTCTGCCCGACATCTACGTGCCCTGCGACGTGTGCAAGGGCAAGCGCTACAACCGCGAAACCCTCGACATCCACTATAAAGGCAAGACCATTCACCAGGTGCTGGCGATGACGGTGGAAGAGGCGCTGGAGTTCTTCAGCCCCGTCCCGGCCATTGCCCGGCGGCTGCAAACGCTGCTCGACGTGGGGCTGTCCTACGTCAAGCTGGGCCAAAGCGCCACCACGCTGTCCGGCGGCGAAGCCCAGCGGGTCAAACTCGCCCGCGAACTGGCCAAGCGCGATACCGGCCAGACCCTGTACATCCTCGACGAGCCCACCACCGGCCTGCACTTCGAGGACATCCGCCAGCTGCTGGTGGTCCTCCACCGCCTGCGCGACCACGGCAACACGGTGCTGGTGATCGAGCACAACCTCGACGTGATCAAAACCGCCGACTGGCTGATTGACTTGGGCCCAGAAGGCGGCGCCGGCGGCGGCCAGATCATCGCCGAAGGCACGCCGGAGAAAGTCGCCACCGTCGAGGCCTCCCACACCGGGCGCTTTCTCGCGCCGATGCTCGAGCGAGCGAAAAAGTAGCCGTCAGGGCATCAGGGCAAATAGCCGGATACCGCGCGCCGGAAGCCGGGCTTGTCCAGAAAGTCGGACTCCATCTTGACCACCGAGCCGTCGCCGGCGGTGATAAACACAAACGACCGCCGGGCATCGCGGAAGATAAACGCCGGCGGCTGAAGAAAGTAGTAGAAGCGGTGCGTGTCGCCGGCCCACACGCCCACGTCGCGCCCCCGGGCGAACATCGTCTGGAACACGGCGACGGCCTCGTCGCAGCCGGCGTTGGCGGTGGCTGTGTCGGTATCGGCGGCTTTTATCACCTGCTGAAAAAGCGCCTCCGGCGCACAGCCGGCACCGCCAACCGTCAGCTCGTTGGCAAAGGTAATATAGTCAGCGCCTTTGACGTGGCTGTACTTGAGGATCAGCATCTCTGCCCCGCCGCCCGGATGCGCCACATACAGCGGCCCCGCCGGCACGCGAAAGCGCAACCCGTCATGAATCACCTGCATGGGTAACGCCACGCTCAACCCCACGGGCGACGCCGCCGCCTGGCCGCCCAGCCAAAGCATTAGCGCCCAACACCCCGCCATCAGCGTTTTCCCCATCGTCGACTCCTCCCTGTCGCCTGCCCATATGCGACAATCCCGTTCACGCGCCCCAAATCGGAAGTCTGGCAGGTTCATAGGGTGCCTGCTACTTTGCGGCGTGCTCGCCATGGGAATGGCTCGCTATGTAAGCAAAGCATGTAATACAGGGCGCTGAGCGCCACGACAAGGAGGTTATAGTAATAGATATTTTGTCGTTTATCAGGCGTATAGTCGCTGATTTGGTGATCATTATTGGAGAGATACCCAGCAAGCAAAGAAGCCACTTATGGTGGATGCAAGCTGTATCACTCGTCCTGTTCATCATCATTATCGACTACTACATGTCAGGTCCCGCGTGATTTGAAAAACCTTCTGTCACAGTGAATGGTAAATATTCAATGCCTCTTGCTCGGACAGTTCGGCTGCATCGCCCAATCGCCTGGAAATCTCCTCTTTGCGATTCTGCCCCGCGCTCATCAGCCACATAGGCACCGTCAGAGAAAGTGCGTCCGCCCAGAGCCGCTGCGTATCATCATTCACCGGCACTTCCCATGCTGTATTGCCGGGGGCCAGTCGCAAACATAGCTGGAGAAGCGCATCCATCTGTGCCAAGTCAAAACACTCCGGCACTATGCGATCCAATACCTGCCAGGTGATAAACAGCAAGTGTCGGCTCAAGTCGTCCGTATCGGCCGGAGGGGTCATGCCGACATTCCGGTAGGCCTGCTGGAGCATCTGCCGACCGGATACCTCCTGGTACACTGACAGCATGCAGGCGTCAGGCGGCGGCATGCCACCATCAAAGCTGGACAATGCCTGAGCCCGGCTGCTGGCCAGCAGCACCCATCCCGGGGCATCGTTCAAAAGAGCCTGTAGGCGGGATGTCTCACGCGCTGGATCACTCTCCTTTGCTGCGATCAGCGTCAACATGGGGTCTTGGCTCCCGGCATCCTTGATTGCGGCACCAGCCGCTTCTGCGACCCCATGGCGCGCTTGCAACTCCCGGGCCACCACGACGAACCGCTTGAAGCCGGCCTCAACCGCCAGGCTCAGCCGTCGAAACACGTCCGGCGAGACATGCACTTCCGGCAGTGTCGAGGTGCTTAGAATCTGGTGGGTGATCGACTGCGTTTCGAGCCGGTCGAACACTCGGGCAAAGGCCATCTGGCTTGCCTGATCTGACGCTTCGCACACCGTCATCATCGGCCATGCTTCCAGAGCACGAAGAAGCGCCGACTCCATTGCCGACCGTTGTGATTGAGTTGCTATCGATTCCGTGTTGTCCGGTGGTGGCGAAATCAGCAGCGCCTGATGAATGGATATGGTCTGCGTTGGGCTGCCGCGGCGGGTGACGGCAACGGATGGCGCCAGCCCAGACGCCGGAGGTGATGCCGGCACCGTGCGCAACGCCACGCTGGAAGACCCCAGGGGCAGTGGCGGATCAACAATGATCACCACGCGGCATTCGTAATGCGGCACGGCCTCCCATGATTGGGTGTCGTTTTTACGGTGCAGGAACAGCACCCGGGCAACCACGATGCCTACCGGCTGCGTCATGTTGTACTGCCCTATCGTGCCCTCCGGCTCCACGACAAGAGCATCCGGCTGATCGAGGGGGCCTTCAATGCGAACGATCCACCGCGGTGGTTTTGCACTGAGCTTGCGATGGAAAGCTCCTTCGGCTGGGTCAAACTCAACCGTTGGCTCGTTTCCGCAAGTACGGATAATCGCATGTTTGCGCGTAATCACCGGGCTCATTCTGTCTTTTAACGCTTCAAGCGTCTCCAGAACCGCCGCGCTGTGGGTGTTGATTGTCTTCACTCGTCTTCCTCCATGTCGCCGTCTCCCTCGCTGCCGTAGATGTCATCCAGCGACAATCCGAGATCCGAGGCCATCTGTCTGAGCCGGGACACATCCCCACCTTGATTCATGGCGTGGTCCGCAAACTCAAGCGCGCGCAATAATTCGGAGCGCGTCAAAGATCCATGAATGTCCTTGTCCATGTCCGGCGGAACCACCAGGGCATCCCAGATTTCAGCCCGCACCTTGCCCGGCGCCTTTCGGAGCACGCGGCCGCGACGCTGGATAAATTGGCGCGGATTCTGGCTCGACGCCAAAATGATGGCGTGAGAAATCTCGGGAATATCGACCCCTTCATCCAGGCAGCGAATGGACACCATCACCCCACTGCTGGCGCGAAAGTCCGCGAGTGTGGCATCAAGGTCGCCAGGCATGTCCGAGTAGTACGTCCAGACCGGGAAGCCGCCTTCGGCAATTTGCTGCACCACCTGCTTCAACTGCTCCTGATCCTCGCAGTAGACCAGCCAGTGCTGGCCGGGCTCATAGTGCGCTTCCAGTACATCCCCGGCGATACGCTCCTTGGCAGCCGCTTTCTTGGCGACCCGGGATCGCTTGATCTTCAAGAGCCGAATGGCCTGGCTGTCCTTGGGGCTTCCATCCGCCTCCCTTGGGCCACGCTGAATGGCGCGACGCAGCTGATCCGTCAGCTCTTCCCATTGTTCGGATTCTTCGGCATTCAGGCTGACCGTGACGGGATGGTAGCGGTAAGGGGTCAGTCGCCCTGCTTCCATGGCATCGGCAAGCGTGAAGGGCTTTCCCACCATCCCCTGAAAGTACATCATCAGCGCCTCGGTGCCGTCAGGATCACCAAAGCGCTTCGGGGTGGCAGAGAGGCCTAGGCGAAACCCGGCATTGATGCGAAATAGCTGCTGGTGCTTCTGGCTTCCCGTCTGGTGAACCTCGTCGGCCACCAGCAGCAAGTTACGTGGCTTCTTCAAGCGCTTCCAGAACGCGGGCGTTGAGGCTGTCTGCATGGTCGCCAGAATGGCCATGGGTGACCTGGGATTGGGTGAGGCAGTCTGAGCCTCTAGCACCATCGGCTCCCGCCATCGGTCATGGCCACCTCCCACGCGCAATATGTGGGCGTCAGGAATCTCTGTCCTGATCTCGCTATACCAGCCCTTCATCAATAGCTGGCTGGGCACCACGACCAGCACGATGCCCACTTCACGCAAATGATCCCGTATCGCGTGCAGCGCGGTGAAGGTCTTTCCTGACCCGGTAGCATGAACGAAGATCCCCCGCCGGCCGGCTTCTTCCCACAGCGTCAACGCCTGACGCTGATGGGGTTCCGCCACCCGCCTGCTGGGCCAAACGGCCTCGGCATCTTGTTCTTCATGGTATGCGTCCTCTTCGGGCAGTGGTGTATCCAAGCCAGCAGCAATGACGGTAGCCCGGCGACGCTCTTGATACCGCGCCAGCATGGCCTTCACTTCCTCGGGGTCATCCGGCGCCGCCTGGATGACGGAATCCCGCATGGCCTGATCCAGAGCCACCGTTTCCACCCGGGCATAACGGTTTTCCCAGACCTCGTTGAAGTCGTGCTGATGATCGCGCACACGCGGGCCATCGGCTTGGCGCCAGCTACAAAACACGTCGATGGACTCAATGTTGCCTTGCAGGCCCCAGCCGCTATAGGTCTCATTGACCGAGCCCTTGAAGCTCAGGGTGTTGCCCTGGGCGTCATGGAACAGCCCCATCTTTTCATGAAACAGGCCATCCCCGCCGCGCAACAGGGCAATCCGTACATCGAGGAATCCGTGGTGAATCAGGCCGCCCAGCAAAGCGTGGTGCCATTCTCCTTGGGCGTCGCGCTGAAGCGCCTGCACTTCTCGGAGAAATGCCTCTCGACTGATGTTGGTCAGCGCGGCCGTGGCCTCACCATTCCCGCGTGCCTCAGATTGAACGGCGCCAGCAAGGGCGTCCTTGTCATCGCGGGACAGGTAAGGAGAGATCAAAAGCTCCATCCGCCCACCACGCACCAGGAAATCCGTTAGCTGGGGGTACATCAGGGCGAATACCGTGGATCGAAAATACCCCGACGTGCGCTGAATTACCTGACTCGCGGCCATGGCTGGCGCGTAAAAATCCGCGGCGAGATTATTGCGACCTGACCGATAGGATGTCTCCCAGGTCTTTTCGGCCAGATCCGCGGCGCCTACTCCCTGCTTCGCTGTGCTCATTGGTCTACGCCTCAGTGAACTTGTGATATCATATCATATAAGAAGCTGGTAAAACTGATGCCCATGAGGATACGCCATGCCACCCCCTCACGACCTACAAGGACTGACCCCGGAAGCACTTGCCGCTTTCCGCTCTGTCGCCAATACCCATGCTTGCCCCGAAGTCATGAGGTATCTCGAACAGATGGAGCAAAGGCACTCGACCATCGAAGCCACACTGACAGAGGCGCGCCATGCCCCGCTGTACTCTGTTCAGCGAACGACCCACGGCACCCTCTACGAAGGCAATGCGTTGACCTACATGCAGCAGCAGACGGCGGGCTCTCTTGACCTGATTATGACATCGCCGCCATTCGGGCTGGTGCGAAAGAAGGCCTACGGCAACGCCGCCGCAGAGGAGTATTGCGACTGGTTCCGCCCCTTTGCGATGGAGATGTACCGACTGCTCAGCGATACCGGTAGCCTGGTGATCGACATTGGCGGGAGTTGGGAGAAGGGGCAGCCGACCCGTTCGCTCTATCATTACGATCTGCTGGTCATGCTGGTGCGCGAGTTCGGGTTCTATCTATGCCTGGAGCACTATTGGTTCTCCCCCTCAAAGCTGCCTAGCCCGGCCGAGTGGGTCACGATCCGGCGCATACGCCCCAAGGATGCCGTCAACTGCGTCTGGTGGTTATCCAAGACGCCCTTCCCCAAGGCGAGCAACAAGCGCGTGCTGTCGCCCTACTCCGACTCCATGGAAAACCTGCTGCGTAAAGGTTATGAGGGGCGCAAGCGCCCTAGCGGGCATGACATCAGTGAGCGTTTCAGCGAGCGCCAGCAAGGGGCCATCCCATCGAACCTGCTGGCCATCGCCAATACCGAGAGTAGCTCGCACTACTCGGCGTACTGCCGGGAGCATGGGTATCCCATCCACCCAGCGCGGTTCCCCGCCAAGCTCCCCGAGTATTTCATTCGCATGCTGACCGACCCGGGCGATCAGGTGTTCGACCCATTTGCCGGGTCATTCCTGACCGGCCGCGTATGTGAAGAACTGGGCCGCAAATGGGCAGGCACGGAAGTGCAGCGCGATTACATCCAAGGGGCGCTTTCGCGTTTTGCCCCCGATGCCCCGAACGTATTGCGCTACGACAAGACCACCTATGCCCTGCCCGGGCCATGCGCTTTCGGCAACACCGATGATGTCCCCCTGGTGCCAGACGGAGGGCGTCACCGGGCTAATAAACGGCCGGCATCCGTTGATGCCGCGGATGAAGACGCAGAGGACGAAACAGGACAAAAGGAGAGCCGTCATGAGCTTTGACCCCCAAGCCTTCCAGGAACAGGAAGAGCAACGCACGCAGAAGCTAGAGGAAATCACGGGTAGCGACATTGCCTTTCGCACGCTGAAGGATATTTGCGCAGAGATAGATGGCAGCGATACGCGCCTGGAAAACGACGTGATCCGGCTGTATGAGACCGCGGAGGCCATTGAACTGGAAGCCCTGGGCACCAGTCGCGGACTGGAAGGCCGCAAGGCCATGAATCAGCTAATGACGACGCGCGGGAAGTCCCTGTTTGCCAGCCTGATGGCCGAAGATGCTGATAATGAACCCACCTCGGAGGATACCTGACATGGCCAAGCCATCCCTCTCGTTCCAGCACGTCACGCTCGAAAACATCGGCGCCTACTTCGGCGAGCACACGGTGGATTTCCCGAGCGGCCATCGCAACATGATGATGATTCATGGCAACAATACCGGCGGCAAAACCAGCTTCATCAACGGCCTGAAGTGGTGCCTCTTTCACCAGATCAGCACCAGCCACGAAGGTCTGCTTGACCCGTTTACGCTGTATAACCGCAAGGCACTGGCCAAAGGCTCGGCTCACCCCATGAGCGTCACCATAGAGGCGGAATACAACGGCCAGCCGATCATTATCAACCGGACGGCCAAGTGGCTATACGACAAGACCCGGCCCCGCTCGTATGAGGAGGTGGCCACAGGCTTCACCATTACGCAGTTCGACGAGAACGGCTCCCGCCAGCCGTTGAGCGAGGAAGATTCCGAGCGCTTTATCCGCCGCATCGCGCCCCCGGTGCTTGGTCGCTTCTTCCTGTTCGATGGTGAACTGCTGAGCGAATACGAAACGCTGGTGTCTCGTAGTGCCGGGAGCAACCCCAAGCTGGGAGAAGCGATTAGCGGCGTGCTGGGGCTCCCCGTTCTGGAGAAGGCAGCCGGCGTGCTGCAGGCGGCCAAGAAAGAGGCCGACCGCAAAAACATGACCCTGGCCCGCGGGGAAAGCGCCGAAGGCTTGGTGGAGCGCATCAAAGGCCTTGAGAGCAACCTTGAGCGCTGCACCGAGGAATGCGCAGAAATTGACGACCAACTGGACGCCTTGGGTGACAGCTTGGCCGCGGCGGAAGCGGAGTATAAGTCCTACGCCGCCACGGAAGCTGATCTGAACCAGATATCGGTGCTGGAAAAGCACAACGCCGACCTGGATGCCGAAATCACCAGGAACCAGACCACCTTGGCAAAGGCCAGCAGCAACGTGTGGCACGACCTGGCGAAACCGACCTTGGAGCGCCAATTAGACAGCCTGGTATCGAAAAGCGATGCGCTGCACCAGCAAAGCCAGCAGACCTTGAAGCGGGATCACCTGGAAGAACTTCGACGCGCCCTGCTGGATGAGGAGGATTGCCCGGTATGTCTACAGCACCTCAAGCCGGACGCCCGGGCATCCGTCAAAAGCATGCTGGATGCGCTGGACGCTGACCGTGAAGTTAGGCAGCAAAAGACCGACGACTACGAGGACTTGATCGCCAAGCGGAAAGAGGTGGAGCGGCTTAGTCGGGCCATGACGCCGATCAAAACCGAATATGAAATGCGGACGGAGCGCATCAAGGAAATCGTGAGCACCAAGGCGCGAAACCTCTCCGAAATCGATCACATCAAAAGCGAGGCAAATAGCATCTCGCCGGATGTGATTGAGGGGGCAAGGAAAAAGGTGCTGTCGCTGACACGAGAGCAAGCCGCTCTGGAAGAGCATAAGAAAACGGCTCTGAAGCACCAGAAAGACCTGGAGATCGAAAAGGACGAGCAGCTAAGTCGCATGCAAAGCACCATCGAGCATGACGAAGAAGCCAAGCAGGTCAAGCGCGTCCTCTCTCGGCTGGCGCACATGGAATCGGTCATCGACCAGGCCAAGAATCGCCAGGCTGAGGCGATGCGCAAGAAAGTCGAGGAGTACACCAGTCATGCCTATCGGGCCATGACGCATGAAACCCACCATGCAGCCGTCAAAATCGAGCCAGGCACGTTCAACATGACGATCCTGGATGATGAGAACAACCCCGTCACTCGTCCTTCCTCGGGCGCGACCCAGATTCTTGCGCTGGCGCTCATTATCTCTCTCGGCCAGATTGGCCGGAAGATCGGCCCTCTGGTCATGGATACGCCGCTGGGTCGCCTTGATCCCAGTCACCGCATCAAAGTGCTGAGTTACCTGCCGCAGCACACCCACCAGGTCGTGCTTCTCTACCATGGCGGCGAGATTGACAAGGCGACCTACGAGCGCGTCGCCAAGATGGGGCAGATTGGCAAGGAATACGAAATTTCGAAGGGTAGCGCCGAAAGCTCTTCCCGGCTGGTGCCCAAGCAGAGTGCGGCGTTCTCAGGAGGTGACGACCATGAGTGATTTCAACGAACAGACACAGCAAGCCGATATGGGCCGCACCGTCAGCCTGTCCGCCCGGGCTCGGGCCACGCTCAAGATGGCAACCGGCGTGACGATAGGCGCTATCGACCTGCCCTTGTTTGAAACGGACACCGAAGCGATCCGGTTTGCCTGTCTGCTCGGACTTCGCTATCACGGCGATACGATGCCGCCACTGGCTGATGGACGCGATGCCAACGCCCAGACCGTGATTAACGTCGGCACGCTGGATACCAGCGCACCCTCCTTCATCAGCACTGTCAAACTGCTGGCGCCTGACACCGTGCAGAAAGAAAGGCTCACCCGCATTGTTCGCGCCCATGCAGAGTGGGGGCTGGCCCAAATCCAAAAATGGATTGAGGAGGCAGAGCTTGAGGGTGATGACCTTGATCTGGCCCATCTGGTGAAAAAAGGCGAAGCCCTGCTGGACGGGGCTGAGGAGTCTGTATGACCGGCATCAAAACTTACGCCTACACCTATCTTCATGGTGAAGGCGCCCTACAGTTTGGCGGCCGGTTTAGCACCCTTGACGCGCTGGAAGAGCACCTAAGCAGCCACCAGGATGGCGGGCTTCTCTTTTCCGACTTCAAGCCTCCGGCGCGTGAGGTGCTGATTGCATCGGAGACGCTGGAAGGTGCCAGCAATGGCCTTGTGCTGTGCCCCGTGACCGCGGCCATCGTGCGCCGCTACCATCTGGCACCGGAGCGCATGGAGCAGGACAATGAAGCGCAGGACGGCACGCTCCTTGGGGAACCGTCTCATGCCTCCGCAGCGTCAGCAGCAGGTTCGGCAAAGATGCCTCTGGATGATCTTCCCCCGGCCTTCAAACTGGCGATACAGCAGACGCCATCCATCGCCACCGCGCTGCAAGACGCCAACGTGCTTAACATGGGAGATTTTCGTGAACGCTGGAACGACGTTCCGGCGTCTGCCGCCAGGACAGCGGCATACTTCCATCAACGGCTAACCCTGGACGCCGTGGATCAGTCAATGTCCAGCGTGACAGACCACGATAGTACGAATATAGCGCATTGGTGTATCAAAGCGGCGGACGGATTTCCGCCCTGGGTTGATTCATGGGAATCCCTGCTGCCGCTGTTGAACAGGCGCACGCACAATGTGCTATTGCGTTATGCACCCAATGGGCCACAACAACTGGCATCCATCTCGTCTGAACGTATGGTCGGATGGGATAATATGGGCATCAAAAGCCTTCGCACGCTCCTGTCCGCCTTGACGGACCCCTCCGCCATGGTCGATTTGGCCAGTCACGATAAAGGGGCGCCCCGGCGCAACAGGTCCATCCCGAGGTTTACTCACAAGGATGTGCCGCCCCTGGGCAATGTGGTGGACGATAAGCAATTGCCGTTATCGCTACACGGCTTGTTGATCCAAACGATCCATGTTCTGCCGCAAGCTATCGCCACCTTTGACCTGAAACCGATTGATCGACTTGAGGCTCTTGTCATGCGCCTGCGTGGCGACACGCTGGAGACCTGCGGACAGCACTTCGGCGTCACCCGGGAGCGGATACGGCAGATGGAAGGCAGGCTGTGCAAGCACGCGGGTGGAGCCTATCGCCAAGTGCTGAACCAGATCAAAGCGCGCGAAGACGATCCCGGAATACCCGAGCTTGATCCTTCCGTTCGCCGTCCTCTTGAGGCATTGGCCTCTGTCATGCTGGCCATTGAAGCGTCGTTATCCGAGAGGCACCAAGCCGTTGATCTCGCCCTACTGTCTTTGCTGGTGGATCGGCCGGCCATGAATGAGGACAGTATTCGCAATCCCGGAATCTTTGAGGCAGCCGTAGCCGCCATGCATCCGCTTCACCCGGCCTGGCCGGGCTATGTCAGCACGTTTTCTCATGGCGCCCCCTTGCGCGCCGGTGTGCCGAACGAGCGCCTTGTGCTTGCTCTCCCGCATGAGGTTGAAAGACAGGCTCTACAGGACTACATCGAAAGAAAATTCATACCGAGTATGAGCGGACTGGAGCCCTACGTGGCCCGCAGTGTCGGGCGGGATCGTCTTCACCAGCACGGGCTGCCCGACGGCGCTGCCGACTTGTTGGCATCCGGTGCGTTGCGGTATTGGATGTCCCTAGACGAGGAAGGAAAAGTGAGCACGGCCCATTCGGTAAGCACGCCAAAGCGGGAACGCATGGAAGTTCAGGACATCATTCGGGCAGCGAAACGCCCCCTGCACGTCGTGGACGATATTTACAACATCGTTCGCCCCGATGACACCAGCCTTGATCGGCCAGAAGCCCAGGCTATGCGCTGGGTAAAGGACATGCAGGACGTTTTGCGCAGTGACGACATTCATTACCCGGTCCTTATCAACAATTCCTATATTGCCACGGTGCAGCAAATTGGGCTGGAAAACGCCAACCTGGTGGAGTGCGCCCAATACATGGCCTCCATCATGGAAGCCCGCCCCGATCGCCAGTTTGCTATTCGTGAACTGGCAGAAGCTCTACAGAAATCAGGCGTTCCCGACTTTCCGTGGACCAGTGCTTGGCCCGGGCATCCTCGCATAACCACCCAGAACTTCGCCCAGGTCATCTTGCTTCATGCCCGGCTGCCCAACACACGCAACATGGGGCGACTTGCATGGATGCATGGGCCGTGGACTGACGAGCCGGATACCGAAAGTCGTATGCAAACCGTCGATTTCTACAAGCACCTTTTTCGCAAGCATGGCCGCCCTCTGACCCACCATGAACTCGTCAGCGCGTTGGCCGAAGTACGGGGCATCGGCATTGCTTATAACCAGATCCGTGAGGCAAACGGCATTATTCGGCTTGAGGGGTCCGGTCGCGACACGCTGTATTGGGACACCGAACTGGGCCCGTGGCCACCGGAATCTGGCGCCGCGCCGGCCGCCGGAGAGCCAGGTGACCAGCATAAGCAAGTCCAGGACGCTGAAACGCCCTCCCCGGCACCGCATGCGTTGAGTCAGGCGGCCATCGACGCCTGCAAGTCACATCTGCGCAACGCCGGATTGCCGACGAAGGCATCCGCCTTGCTTGCCGTCATGCATGACGTAGCCCCTGACGAGGCGGAGCACGCTGATTGCAGCATGCTGGCGCACATTCCCGGGTTCCTGCCCCTTCAGGGCACAGGTGATGACATGCTGTTCTGGGACACTGACCTGGATAGCTGGGACGACGATCAGGAAGAACAGGTTGAGTGGCTGCAAGAGGCCGCTGACCAGTGGTTGCGCCATCACGAACCGCACATTGTGGTCGAAAACATGGCAGTGACGTTTCGAGACTTCTATGAGTTCTTGACCCCCTTGACCGACATGGAAAAGGCCACCGTACTTGCCCGCCACCCAGCCATGAAAATGGGCATGGACATGCGGAAACGACTTATCATTGAACGTGACAGTGAACGGAGTGATATGGCATGACCGCATCCAAGCATTCCACTGAAGTCCAGCAGCACCTTGATGCGCTAGCTGACTGTCGTGGCGGAAAGCGAACGGAGGCAACGCTGCTTCGGCTCAACGAGCAGGAGTTCTATCTGCTCAATCTGGTAGCGGATCTTGCCGCACACCGAGGGTATGCTTCACGGCAGGCGTGGATACGTGAAATGGTCATGGGGGCTGTCAGGGCTGAACTAAAACAAGCCGACGGCCTGGCTGGCTTGGTCGAGGCCTGCTCAGACCTGCTTCCCGAGTCGAGCATCCTGTAGTGGCCAAAAACACTTGACCACTACAGGATGCCTCGCTCCTCCGAACTTTCATAAGACTGGGCATAGGCCCACTCGCGCAGGGCGGTTTGAATGAACCACTACATCTGCATTCAGCTTCTGCAATGGCGCTGAAAGCACTCAAAGAGTGACACCAAACAAAACACCCCGCCGTAGCGGGGTGCAGGTTTGATTTAAAAGCCGGTCAAAAGGCTAGTCCGTCAGAAACGGGTAGTCGGTATAGCCTTCCGCGCCGCCGCCGTAGAAGGTGGCGTGGTCGGGTTCGTTGAGCGCGGCTCCCACGCGGAAGCGCTCGACCAGATCCGGGTTGGCAATGTAGGAGCGGCCAATGGCCACGGCGTCGGCGAGCCCCGCGTCGATGATCCGCTCGGCGCGCTCGGCGTCATAAAAACCGCAGAACATCAGGCTGCCGTTAAAGCGCTCGCGCAGGCCACGGCGGAAGTCGTCGTTGAGCGTGATATCCCCGCCGGCCCAGTTGGGCTCGTTGATGTGCAGGTAGGCAAGGCCGCGCCTGGAGAACGCCTCGGCGAGGTAAAACGCCATGGCCTCGGGCTCGTCGTCGGTCAGCCCGAAGATTTCGATAAACGGCGACAGGCGCACGCCCACGCGCTCGGGCCCGAACACTTCCGCCACGGCGTCGATGACCTCCAACGGGAAGCGCGCGCGATTTTCCAAGGTGCCGCCGTAGCGGTCGCTGCGCTGATTGCTGCCGGTGGCGAGAAACTGGTTGAGCAGATAGGCGTTGGCCGAATGCACCTCGATCATGTCAAAGCCGGCGCGTTTGGCGCGCACCGCGGCCTGGCGGTAGTCGTCCACCACCTCGGCAATTTCATCGGTCGCAAGCGCGCGCGGCGTACTGGTCGGATGTTGGCCGGCGCTGCCGTCGTCGAACTCCACGAAGCACTGGGCACCTTCGCCTTTCAGCGCGCTGGGCGCTACCGGCGGTTGACCGTCCGGCTGCACCAGCTCGTGGGAGACGCGCCCCACGTGCCACAGCTGCAGCGCCATGCGCCCACCCTTGGCGTGAACCGCCTCGACCACGGCTTTCCAGCCGGCTTCCTGAGCGTCGGTCCAGATGCCCGGGGTGTACACGTAGCCCCGGGCGGTGGGGGAGATATTGGTCGCCTCGCTGATGACAAGCCCCGCGCTGGCGCGCTGGCCGTAGTAGGTCTGCTGCAGCGGGCCGGGCACGCTGTCGGGCGTGCGTGCGCGGGTCAGCGGCGCCATGATAATGCGGTTGGGCAGCGTCAGGCTGCCGAGGTTGACCGGCGTAAGTAGCGATTCGTGTGCCATAAAGCGTCCTTGGAAACAGAAAAGTCAGTAACAGAAAAACAGGTAACAAAAAACCGGACCCGCCCCGATAGAGGCGGGCCGCGTAAACGATCAGGCGCAGGCCGTTCCCGGCCTGCTTTCAGAGCTTGACCAGCATCTTGCCCTGATTGCCGCCGGAGAAGAGACCGAGGAACGCATCGGGCAGGCTTTCAAGCCCCTCGTGGACGGTTTCCTGATAGTCGATGTCGCCGCTGGCCACCCGGGGGCCGAACTCGTTGATGAAGTCGGTGTGGTGTTCCCAGTGGTCGAAGACGATAAAGCCCTGCATCCGCGCCCGGCGGATCAGAATCATCGCCAGGTTGCCGGGGCCGGCGGCCGGGGCATCGTCGTTGTAGCGGGCGATCATTCCGCACACGGCGATGCGCGCGCCTACGCGCAGGTTGTTGAGCGCGGCTTCGAGGCAGTCGCCGCCGACGTTTTCGTAGTAGACGTCGAAGCCCTCGGGGCAGGCGTCTTGCAGCGCCGCGCTCAGCTCGGCGGCGTTCTTGCCCTTGTAGCTCACCGCCTTGATGCCTTTGGATTCCAGCCAGTCGAGCTTGTGCTGGTCGCCGGCAATGCCCACCACGGTGCCGCCTTTGGCCTTCGCCAGCTGTACCGCGAGCGAACCCACCGCGCCGCTTGCCGCACTCACCAGCACGTTGTCGCCCTCTTGCATATCGGCAATCACGTTGAGCCCTACCCAGGCGGTAGTGCCGGGCATACCCAGCACGCCTAGATACGCCTGCTCGGGCACGTCAAACGCAGGCAGCGGCTCGACTTGCTCTGCCGGCAGCTGGGCAATATCGCGCCAGCCGCCCATGTGGCGCACCCTATCGCCTTGTTTAAAGCGCGCATCGCGGGATTCGATCACCTCACCCACGGCGGCGCCTTCCAGCGGCGCGCTCAGAATGAACGGCTCGATGTAAGTCGTCACGCCGTCCATGCGCCCGCGCATGTAAGGGTCGACGGACAGCCAGGCGTTGCGGATACGCACCTCGCCCTCGCCAAGCGCGGCAAGCTCGTGCTGCTCCAGCGCAAACAGCTCGCGCGACGGCAGGCCCTGGGGGTGTTCGTGGATGGTGTAATAGCGGCTTTGCATGGCTCACTCCTGTGGCATTGGCATCCGTTTCGAACGCGGCACGCCAACTCAGTGGGTACGGCGCCGCGTGGATGCCCCCACTTTATGCTCCGGCGTCATATCACACCAATGCAAGTGACTCAAAAGCACTATGCATTATGCTGATAACATACGCCTTGAAACGGCCCACTCTGACCTCAAGACGATACCGCTATGCACCTTGCCGACCTTGCCCGCCACGACCTCAACGCACTGGTCACGCTGCACGCCCTGCTCGATTCGCGCAGCGTGACCCGCGCCGCCCAGCGGCTCAATCTGAGCCAGCCGGCGGTCTCGCGTACGCTGGCGCGGCTACGCCAGGCCTTTGACGACCCGCTGTTTGTGCGCACCCACCGGGGCCTGCGCCCCACGGCGAGAGCGAAGGCACTGGGACCGCCGCTGGCCCGACTGCTGGAAGAGCTGGGCGCGCTGCTGGCACCGCCCGAGTTTGACCCGGCGAGCACCACGCGGCGTTTCAACATCGCCACCACCGACTACGGCATGCACGCCTTTGTCGCACCGCAGTGGCCCATCGTGCAGCGTCAGGCGCCGCATATGCACCTGGACGTGCACTCCGGCAGCGGGGAAATAGAGCAACAGCTGGATGACGGCGGTCCGGAGCTGGCGCTGTGCGTGCCCGGTGAGCGGGTGCCGGCCAGCGTGCACGGCCGCGAGGTCGGCCACGATCACTTTGTCTGCGTGATGCGCGAGGATCATCCGCTGGCCCGGCAGCCGGAGGAAGACTTTACCCTGGAGGCATTTTTGCACGCCGACCATCAGCTGATCAGCATGGGCGGAGACGACCGCGGCGCGGTGGATCTGGCGCTGGCCAAACGCGGCCTGAAACGCCGGGTGAGCCTGCGCCAGCCGCATTTTCTGGCCGGCTTTTCGGCCACCCAGCACAGCGACCTGCTACTTTGCGTGCCGGGCTGCCTGGCGGCCAGTGTGGCCGACCATTGGCCGCTGGCGCTGCGCCGGCTGCCGCTGGAGGTGCCTTCCTTTGCCTATTGGCTGGTGTGGCACGAGCGCCACCACGCCGATGCCGGCCACCGCTGGCTGCGCCACGCGCTGTTTGACGGTCTGAAAACACGCCACCGCGCGCTCAGCCAGCGGCTGGAGCTACCAGTTTAGGCCAATGCCGAGGTTATAAGTGGTGTCGTTCAGGTCTTCGGCGCTGTTTTCGACCCAGTCGGTTTCGACCGACATCTGCAGCGACGCCCAGTCGGTCAGCGGATAGCGCACGCCGGCGTCTGCATCGAGCAAAAAGCTTGTGGCGTTGGACAGCGCGCGGCCGGCGCGCCCATTGGTATAAATCTCGAACAGCTTATCCCACAGGTAGCGGTTGAACTGCCACTGCAGCACGCCAGCCTCGAAGTCTTCATCGGCCTGGGTGGTGTACTGATAGCGGTCGCGCGATACCAGCGCTGACAGCGAAAACGCGCCGCGCTCGTTATCCCACAGCTGGTAACCCGGCCCGACGCCCACGGAAAAACGCCGCTCGAGCTCCTCGCCCCAGTCGCGGTTGGTGCTGATGCGGCCCTGCCAGA
>JAKDRW010000037.1 GCA_030454225.1 Vreelandella subglaciescola
ACCAGCAGTTCGATGAGGGTAAAGCCGTGAGACCGTCGCATTTACCAGCACTCCGCCGGCGTGCGCTTGCCAATGCTTTCAAGTTTCAGGGTTTCACAGCCCTCTTTGGCGCGAGTGCCGCCTTTGGCAATCACTGTGTAAGCATCGCCGCTTGTTGACGTTTCAGGAACAAACTCGGTGTACAGCTCACTTGTGGCGTCATCGGCCTTGTCTGTGGCCGATTGGCAGTCGGTATAGCTGTACGTTCTGGTATAGCAGCGCTCCAGCCGGCCGGCGATCTCCAGCATCACCGCTTGGGCATCGGCACGCTGGCCGCGCTCGACGTATTTTGTATAGGCGGGATAGGCAATGCTGGCCAGAATGCCGATGATCACCAGCACGACCAAAAGCTCGATCAACGTAAAACCGCGCTGGCGGTCAGGCAGACGGCCAGCGCGGGAAAAGGCGGGAGGGTAAGGCACGGTGGATGCTCCTTGCGGTCGGCTCATACTTTTTCAGTATGTCGCAAACCGTTACGTATTACATCCGCCTGTGGCAATCAACCCTTGGCAATCACCTCGGGGCGCAGTTCGCGCGGCATGGAAAACGTGATGTCTTCCTCGCGCCCGGCCAGCTCCTGGGGAACGCTGGCGCCGAGGTGCTGCAGGCGCTCAATCACGCCTTTGACCAACACTTCCGGCGCGCTGGCACCGGCGGTAACGCCCACTTTTTCGATGCCTTCAAGCCAGGCGGCGTCGATCTGTTCGGCGTTGTCGATCAGGTAGGCCGGCGTGCCCATGCGCTCGGAAAGCTCGCGCAGGCGGTTGGAGTTGGAACTGTTGGGGCTGCCCACCACCAGCACCAGGCCGCTGTCGGCGGCGAGCTCGCGCACCGCGTCCTGACGGTTCTGGGTGGCGTAGCAGATGTCGTTCTTGCGCGGCCCCTGAATCTCGGGGAAACGCTCGCGCAGCGCGTCGATCACCTTGGCGGTATCGTCCATGGACAGCGTGGTCTGAGTCACAAAGGCCAGCTTTTCCGGATGATTGACGTTGAGGTTGGCCACGTCCGCTTCGTCTTCCACCAGATAAATGCGCCCGCCGTGGGCGGTGTCGTAACGCCCCATGGTGCCTTCCACTTCCGGGTGGCCGTGGTGGCCGATCAAGATGCATTCGTGGCCGCGCTTGGCGTAGCGCAGCACCTCCATATGCACCTTGGTGACCAGCGGACAGGTGGCGTCAAACACTTTCAGCCCGCGGCGCTCGGCGTCCTGCTGTACCGCGCGCGATACGCCGTGGGCGGAGAAAATCACGATCACGTCGTCGGGCACTTCGTCGAGCTCTTCGACAAAAACCGCGCCGCGTTCGCGCAGGGTTTCCACCACAAAGCGGTTGTGCACCACTTCGTGGCGGACATAAATGGGCGGGCCAAACACGTCAAGCGCTCCGTTGACGATATCAATCGCGCGATCCACGCCGGCGCAAAAGCCGCGCGGGTTGGCCAATTTGATGGTCACCGGCCGGGGCTCTGCCGCGTCGGCCGGTGCCGAGTGTATCTGCACGGGATCAGTTTGCATGGTGTCGCCTTGATGACAGTGCATCGTTAATGGGTGACGGCGGGCTTTACCGTGATGACTTCGACCTCAAAGGTCAAGGTACGCCCGGCCAGCGGATGGTTGAAGTCAACCTCGATGCGGTCGCCGTCTATCTCTTTGACCACGCCTGGCAGCTCGGTTCCGGCTTTGTCGGCAAACGACAGCATCAGGCCGACTTCGGGCTCTTCGTCGCCGAAGTCGGCGCGCTTCAGCGTCTGGATGTTTTGCTCGTTGTGCTGGCCGAAAGCGTGCTCGGGGGGAATCGAAAAGCTTTCATGCGCCCCCGCAACGAGCCCTTTCAGCGGGTGTTCAAAGCCCGGCGGCAGATTGCCGTCGCCAAATTCGAAGGTGGCCGGTTCTTTATCTCTGGTGGAATCCACCACCGTGGCGTCTTCCAGTTTCAGCGTGAAGTGCAGGGTGATTTCCATGCCTTCGTCAATCGCGTACTTGTTGAGCTCATCACTCATTGCCAATGCCTCGCTTAGTGAATGCGCGGAGTAAAGCGGCTCAGGCGGCCCGCGCCTTGTTGCGCCGCCGCTCGCCCACCATCGATTCCCAGATCAGCCCGATGGCGCCCAGGGTAATGCCGATGTCGGCCACGTTAAACGCCGGATAGTACCAGCCACCGGCGTGGAACGAGAGAAAGTCCACCACGTAGCCGTGCACCAGCCGGTCAAACAGGTTGCCCAGCGCCCCGCCGATAATCAGCGCAAGCGCTGCGGCCAGGCGCTTTTCATCGGCTTTCAGACGCCAAAGCCAAATACCCAGCCCCACGCAGGCGGCCACGGCAATGGCGGCAAACAGCCAGCGCTGCCAGCCGGGGTGGCTGGCCAGAAAGCTGAACGCCGCGCCGGTGTTGTGTAAAAGCGTCAGGTTGAAAAACGCCGTCACTTCTACCGGCCGGGCATAGCCGAGCAGGCTGCTGGCTGCGTACTTGGTGGCCAAATCCAGCGCCACTACGGCAAGCGATAGCCACAGCCAACGCATAGGGCTTTGCATGGGCGGTAACGTTTCCGCCGGCGAGGCGTTGGGCGCTGTGTTCTGATCAGGCATAGCGGCGTGTCTCACCTTCGCCCTCGGGCAGGTTGGCGATGCAGCGCCCGCACAGGTCGGTATGTTCCGGGTGCTGACCGACGTCCGGGCGGTGGTGCCAGCAGCGTTCGCACTTGGCGTTGGCGCTTGCGCTGACCGCCACCTTCAGCCCCTCAAGCTCGGTGGTTTCGGCCTCCTCTCCATCACCCTGGCCATCCGCCAGCGGCTTGAGCATTACTTCGCTGGTGAGCATCACAAAGCGCAGCTCGTCGCCCAGCCGGGCCAGCGTAGCGTGGAGCGCGTCATCGACGTACAGCGTGACCTCGGCGGCGAGGCTGCCCTTGATGACTTTGGCGTTACGCGCGTCTTCCAGGCACTTGTTGACCGCGTGCTTGACCTCAAGCAGCTGCGCCCAGAACGCGCGGCCCATGTCGGCGTCATCGGCAAGCGTCTCAAGCCCGGTGTAGTACTCCTCCAGCAGGATGCTGTCGCCGCGTTCGCCGGGAATGTGCTCGAAGATCTCTTCGGCGGTGAACGAAAGAATCGGCGCGACCCAGCGCGACAGCGCCTGCACCGCGTGATAAAGCGCGGTTTGCGCGCTGCGCCGCGCCAGCGAGTCGGTCTGGGTGGTGTACTGGCGATCCTTGATCACGTCGAGGTAGAAGCCGCCAAGCTCGCCGGCGCAGAAGTTGTGCACCTGCTGGTAGACATCGAGGAAGCGGTATTCCTCAAAGGCCGTCTCGATGCGCGCCTGCAGCTGTGCGGCGCGGTCGACGACCCAGCGGTCAAGCGCCAGCATATCGTCAAACGCCACGGCGTCCTTCGCGGGATTAAAGCCGTTGAGGTTGGCAAGCAAAAAGCGCGAGGTGTTGCGAATCCGGCGGTAGACGTCGGCGGTGCGCTTCAGGATCTCGTCGGAGACGGCCATCTCGCCCGAGTAGTCGGTAGAGGCCACCCACAGGCGCAGAATATCGGCGCCGAGCTTGTCCATTACCTGCTGGGGGGCGACCACGTTACCCGTGGACTTGGACATCTTGCGGCCCTTGGCATCCACGGTGAAGCCGTGGGTGAGAAGCTCGCGGTACGGCGGATGGCCGTCGATGGCGCAGCCGGTCAAAAGCGACGAGTGGAACCAGCCGCGGTGCTGGTCCGAGCCTTCCAGGTAGAGGTCCGCCCGCGGGCCGCTTTCGTGCCCGTGGGGGTGCGAACCGCGCAGCACGTGGCGGTGGGTGGTGCCGGAGTCAAACCAGACGTCGAGCGTATCGGTAACTTTTTCGTAGTCGTCAGCTTCCGCGCCCAAAAGCTCGGCGGGCTCCAGGGCAAACCAGGCGTCGATGCCGCCCTGCTCCACGCGCCTGGCGGCTTCTTCGATCAGCCCTACGGTGCGCGGGTGCAGCTCGCCGGTCTGCCTGTGCAGAAACAGCGGGATCGGCACGCCCCAGTTGCGCTGGCGGGAAATGCACCAGTCGGGGCGGTTGGCGATCATCGCGTGCAGGCGCGCCTGCCCCCAGCCCGGGGTAAACGCCGTGGCGTCAACGCCTTCAAGCGCGCGTTCGCGCAGCGTTTTGCCGTCTTTACCGGCGACGTCCATGCCCACAAACCACTGCGCCGTGGCGCGGTAAATTACCGGCGTTTTGTGCCGCCAGCAGTGCATGTAGCTATGAGTAATGGGGATGTGCGCCAGCAGCGCGCCTTCTTCGCGCAGCTTGTCGACGATGTGGGGGTTGGCTTTCCAGATCATCTGGCCGCCGAAAAACTCAAGGTCGTCGGCGTAGACGCCGTTGCCCTGCACGGGGTTGAGCATGTCGTCGAAGCTCAAGCCGTGGTCGCGGCAGGTCAGAAAGTCGTCCATGCCGTAGGACGGCGCCGAGTGCACGATGCCGGTGCTGCCCACTTCGCATTCGACGTAGTCGGCCAGGTAAACGGGCGCCAGCCGCGCATAAATCGGATGACGAAAACGGATCAGGTCCAGCGCCTTGCCCTGCGCCGTGGCGATCACTTCACCCTGCAGGCCGAAACGCTCAAGGCAGCTTTCAACCAGCTCTTCGGCGAGCAGCAGCAGCCGGCTGCCGGTATCCACCAGCGCGTAGGTGAAGTCGGGGTGGACGTTGAGCGCCTGGTTGGCGGGGATGGTCCAGGGCGTAGTGGTCCAGATGGCTACCGCGGCGGGCTTGGGCAAGGCTTCAAGGCCGAACGCGGCGGCGAGCTTGTCGGCATCTTCCACGGGGAAGGCGACGTCGATGGCGTCGGACTTTTTGTCAGCGTATTCGACTTCGGCTTCGGCCAGCGCCGAGCCGCAGTCAAAGCACCAGTTGACCGGCTTCAGGCCCTTGAACACGTAGCCGGCTTCGACCATTTCGCCCAGCGCGCGAATCTCGCCGGCCTCGTTGGCATAGTCCATCGAGCGGTAGGGGTTGTCCCAGTCGCCGATGACGCCGAGGCGGACAAAATCCCCCCGCTGGGTTTCGATCTGCGCGCTGGCGTAGTCGCGGCACAGCGTGCGGGCGTGCTCGGGCGACAAATGCTTGCCGTGGGTGGTTTCAACCTTGTGCTCGATGGGCAGGCCGTGGCAGTCCCAGCCCGGTACGTAGGGCGCGTCAAAGCCCGCCAGGTTTTTGGACTTGACAATAATGTCTTTGAGAATCTTGTTGACGGCGTGGCCGATATGGATGCTGCCGTTGGCGTAGGGGGGGCCATCGTGGAGCACAAACAGCGGCTTGCCCGCGCGGGACTGGCGCAGGCGTGAGTAAATGTCTTGATCCTGCCACTGCGACACGCGCCCCGGTTCGCGTTTGGGCAGCATGCCGCGCATGGGGAAATCGGTTTCAGGCAAGTTTAGCGTGTGCTTATAATCCATAGTCCGGTCAGCCGTCGTTAGTATCGGCGGCATTACCCGCCGAGGAAGAATCAAAGGGGGAAGCAGCAGCGGCCTCACGCCCAAGCGGGGCCGAGGCCAGCGGTAAAGCGTCGCTGTCGTCAATGGCGCCGCTGGCCAGATAGCGCTGCGCGCGCGCCTGGTCGCGGGCAATTTGCGCTTTCAGCGCGGCAAAGTCGTCAAACTTCACCTCGCCACGCAGCCTGGTACAGGGGTAAGCCGTCATCCGCTGCCCGTATAAGTCGCCGCTAAAACCAAATAGATGCACTTCGAGGGTGGGTCGCTTGGCGCCCACCGTGGGGCGAAAGCCCAGGTTGGCCACGCCCGGGTAGCGCGCGCCGCTTTCAAGCTCAGCCACCACCGCAAACACCCCGCGCAGCGTTAGCGGCTGCGACAGCAGCGGCAGGTTGGCCGTAGGCGCACCGATGGTACGCCCCAGCTGCTGGTCGCGTACCACGCGCCCGGCCAGCGAATACGCCCGGCCTAAAAGCCGCGCCGCGCCGATAAAGTTGCCGCTGGCAAGCAAGGTGCGCACGCGCGTGCTGGAGACGCGCTCGCCGTCTACGTTGAAGCTGCGGGTATGCTCAACGCTGAAGCCCTGCGCGCGCCCGGCCGTTTCCAGCAGGGTGAAATCGCCGCGCCGGTCGCAGCCAAAGCGGAAGTCATCGCCAACGACCAGGTGCTTGATGCCCAGCCCGTCGAGCAGCACCTGATCAATAAATTCGCGCCCGGTCAGGCTGCGTAGGGCATCGTTGAACGGCAGGCAAAGCACCTGGTCAACGCCGTGGGCCTTGAGCAGGCGGACCTTTTCGCTCAGGCGGGTCAGCCGCGGCGGGGCCTGTGCGCCGGCAAAAAACTCCCGCGGCTGGGGCTCGAACACCACCACGGTAAGCGGTACCCCAAGACGCGCAGCGTGCTCGCGGCACTGCTGCAGGATCGCCTGATGGCCACGGTGCACGCCGTCGAAATTACCGATGGTTGCCACGCAGCCCCGGTGAGACGCCTGTAAATTGTGCAAACCTCGTATGACGCGCATGCCACCTCAGCCGTTGTGTCGCCGAATATACTCTCTATCTTGCGTAAAATTCCCGATTATAACCAACTCGGCGCGGCGTTGCCGGCCTCTCGCTAACCGCGCATCAGCAGATGTCGCGGCCTGAGTCCCAGTAGCGCCAGCCAGGCAAAGTAAAGGCCGGCGCCCACCGCCACCAGCAGCGCAACCCAGGCCGCGCGCTGAGCCAGGCCGAAATCAAACCACGCCGCCGCGCCGGGGGCTAGCGCGTACAGCGCGGCGGCCATCAGGCCGCCGCCGCCCACCAGCTGCGCGGCAAAGCGCCACCAGCCGGGCTGAAAGGTCAGCACGCCCTGGCGGCGCAGCAGCCAGGCCAGCAGCCCGGCGTTCAAAAACGCGGACAGCGCTGTCGCCAGCGCCAGCCCCGCGTGCGCCAGCGGCCAAATCAATATCAGGTTGAACACCATGTTGGCTACCATGGCGATAATACCCACCTTGACCGGCGTTTTGGTGTCCTGGCGGGCAAAAAAGCCCGGTGCCAGCACTTTAATCAGCATGAAGGCGGGCAGCCCGAACGCATAGGCGCGCAGGCTCATTGCCGCCATGTGGATATCCTGCTCGGTCATCGCGCCGTAGTGAAACAGCGTGATTAAAAGCGGTTCGGCCAGTACCGCAAGCGCCAGCGCCGCCGGCAGCCCCAGCAGCAGCACCATGCGAATCGCCCAGTCGAGCATCGCCGAAAAGTGCGTTTGTGACTGCTCGGCATGGCGCCTGGACAGCGCGGGCAGAATCACCGTGCCGATGGCCACCCCGAATACCCCCAGCGGCAGCTCCACCAAGCGATCGGAATAGTACAGCCACGAGACGCTGCCGGCGGTTAACAAAGAGGCCAGCACGGTATCCAGCAGCAGGTTGATCTGCGAGACCGAGACGCCAAACAGCGCCGGCGCCATCAGTTTTAAAATGCGTTTGACGCCGGGGTGCGAAAAATTTGGCCAGGGCGCGGGCAAAAGCCCCAGCCGCCATAAAAACGGCACCTGAAACGCCAGCTGGGCCACCCCCGCGATCAGTACGCCCCACGCCAGCGCCATGGCCGGCGCCTGCATTAGCGGCATTAATAAAAGTGCTGCGCCAATCAGCGACAGGTTCAAAAGCACCGGGGTAAACGCCGGTACGGCAAAGCGGCTGTAGGTATTCAATACGCTGCCGGAAAACGCCGTCAGCGAAATCAACAGCAGGTACGGAAACGTCAGCCGCAGCATATCCGTGGTCAGCGCGAGCTTTTCGGGGTCGCGGCCAAAGCCCGGTGCAAACAGCCACGCAAGCCACGGTGCGGCGAGCATGGCCAGCGCCGTCAACAGCGCCAGCAGTGCGCTCAGACTGCCGGCGGTGGCGTTCAACAGTTCGCGCACTTCACGCCGGGTACGCTGGGTGGAATACTCCGACAGCACCGGCACAAAGGCCTGGTTAAACGCCCCTTCGGCAAACAGGCGGCGAAGAAAGTTGGGAATCTTGAAGGCCACAAAAAACGCATCCGCCCCGCCGCCGGCGCCCAGCAGCGCAGCGATTACCACGTCGCGTAAAAGCCCCATGACCCGCGAGAGCATGGTCATCGAGCTCACCACCAGCCCCGAGCCCATCAGCCCTCTGGGCGCCGGCGGCGAGGTAGTTTTTGCCGGTGTGTCTGTGCTCATCTCGCTTGCCTTCTACGCTTACCTGTCTGGCGGTATCGTCATTGCTCCGTTTACCGGACACAAAAAAACCGGCCGTAGCCGGTTTTTTCTAGGCGTCTGCCGACTTACGCCGCCAGTGCCTTAATGCGCTTGTTCAAGCGGCTCTTCAGGCGTGCGGCCTTTTTCTTGGACAGCACGTCCTTGTCGGCGATGCGGTCGATCACCGGCTGCGCGGCCTTGAACGCTGCCATCGACTCGGCGTGATCACCAGTGCCGATCGCTTTTACCACGCGCTTGATGTAGGTACGCACCATGCTGCGCTGGCTGGATTTCAGGACGCGACGCTTCTCGGCCTGACGGGCGCGCTTACTGGCTTGCTTGGTGTTCGCCACAGGGTATCTCCTTAGAGAATAGGGTTGCCGACGGGCGACAACGGGTTAACTCGATATACGCCGCGTGGGCGGCGCTGTATAAATCCGCTATAGATGGCAGACGCAGCGTCTCGCCAAAAAACTGCAACAGGCCAAGCGCTTGACGGGCCTGTTGACACGGGCATGTCTGAGAGGATGGCGTAGTCTAGCACGCACTTTATTGGCTGGCTAGCGCTCTCTGGAGCCGGACACGGCAAAGCCCTACTGACTCGCAACGGAGGCTTAAATATCCCAGGCCGTACGCGCCCCATCTTATAGCGCCACGTTTAACGCATATGGAAACATAGGCGGGAAGCGACAAAAATATATGCAAATATCCTGATCTGCCTCACTTTTGTTCTATATAGCACCGCTATTCAAGCTGATAATATATTGCCTAAATATTAGGCATTTCTTTTTGACGCCCACTCGTGAGGAAACCGTCACCATGAATCAGCTATATACAGCACTTGGCCAGCCGCGATCACATCGCCGCTGGCCTTTTTTGTTGGCTGCGCCTCTGCTGCTTGCCAGCCTCCCTGCCTGGGCGCTGACCGGCGAGCTTAGCTTGACCGGGACGGGCGTGGGCATGCTTGCCGTGGCTATTTTTGTGCTGGCGTATGTATTGGTTATCGGCGAAGAAAAGCTCCAGATGCGCAAATCCAAGCCGGTGCTGGTCGCGGCGGGCATTATCTGGGGGCTGATCGGCTGGGTTTATATGCACAACGGCATGTCGGCGGCCTCGGCGCATGCGTTTCGCATGACGCTTTTGGAATTTACCGAGCTGATGCTGTTTTTGCTGGTGGCGATGACCTATATCAACGCCATGGAGGAGCGTCGCGTCTTCGACACGCTGCGCTCGTGGATGCTGCGCAAGGGCTTCACTTACCGGGCGTTGTTCTGGCTCACCGGCGGGCTGGCGTTTGTGCTCTCGCCCATTGCCGATAACCTGACCACCGCGCTTTTGATGTGCGCAGTGATCACCAAGGTTGCCGAAGGCGACAACCGCTTTATCAATCTGGCCTGCATCAATATCGTGATTGCCGCCAACGCCGGCGGCGCCTTCAGCCCGTTTGGCGACATCACCACGCTGATGGTATGGCAGGCCGGTCTGGTGGAATTTCAGCAGTTTTTCATCCTGTTTTTGCCCGCGCTGGTCAACTTTTTGCTCCCGGCGGTCATCATGAGCCTGTTCATCAAAGACACCCAACCCCAGGGCGTTTACGAAGACGTATGGCTCAAACGCGGCGCGCGGCGCATTGTGCTGCTGTTTTTGCTGACCGTGGCCACCGCCGTACTGTGCCATACGCTGCTGGGCTTGCCGCCGGTACTGGGCATGATGACCGGGCTTGGCTACCTGCAGTTTTTTGGCTACTACCTGCGCCGCAGCCTGCCGCGTTCGCTCGAACGCAAGCGCGTACGCTACAGCCGCCGGGGCGATAACAAAAAGCTTGCGCAGCTGGGGAGCGTCGTGCCTTTTGACATCTTCGGCCGCGTGGCGCGCGCCGAGTGGGACACCCTGCTGTTTTTCTACGGCGTAGTGATGTGCGTTGGCGGGCTCGGGTTCATGGGCTACCTGGGGCTGCTGTCGGAAGCGCTTTACGGCGGCTGGGACGCGACCTGGGCCAACATTACGCTGGGCGCGGTGTCGGCACTGGTGGACAACATTCCGGTCATGTTTGCGGTACTGACCATGGAGCCGGATATGTCGCAGGGGCACTGGCTGCTGATCACCCTGACCGCGGGCGTCGGCGGCAGCCTGCTGTCCATCGGCTCAGCGGCAGGGGTCGCGGTCATGGGCCACGCGCGCGGCGCCTACACTTTTATGGGACATCTGCGCTGGATGCCGGTTATTTTGCTCGGCTACATCGCCAGCATCCTGGTGCACCTGTGGCTGAATGCCGCCAGCTTTGCCGGCTAGCCGGGCAGGCTGAGCGGGCCGACGCGCTCCACCACGCGCTGCCAGGCGGCATCGGCCTCAATGCGCTCGACAAACGCGGCGATGGCCGGGTAGTCGTCCAGCGGACGCGTCATGGCAAGCGCCTGCAGCGGGAAGCTCATCTGGATATCCGCACCGCTCGGCCAGGGCGAGGCAAACTGGCGGTGCTCGGCCAGATACGCCTCGATCATCGCCATGTGGCGGGCCAGCTGCGGCGCCAGAAAGCGCTGGTTAACGGCCTTGTTGATGCCCCGGGCGATGGGTTTGATCAGCCACGGCGACTGCTTTGGCAGCTGGCCGAATACCAACTGCATGACCAACAGCGGCATCAGCGAGCCTTCGGCGTAGTGCAGCCAGTAGCGGTAGTCGACCCACCCACGCGTATCTCCAGCGCCGGGCTGGCAGCGCCCCTCGCCATAATATGCCAGCAGGTAGTCGATAATCGCCCCCGACTCGGCCACCGTTTGTTCGCCGTCGGTAATCACCGGCGACTTGCCCAGCGAATGGATACGCCTGAGCGATTCGGGCGCAAGATGGGTGTCGGGGTCGCGCGGATACTCTACCAGCTCGTAGTCGAGCTCCAGCGTCTCCAGCAGCCACAAGATGCGGTGGGAACGGGATTTTTCCAGATGATGAAGGCGAATCATACAAACTCCGGGCTAACGACGCGCGAGCAGCTGAATATGCTGAAAGCGCCCCGCGGTTGAAAAGGTCAGCCGATACACGCCGTGTACGCCATCGCGGCTTACTACGCGGCGCAGCGCCTCGGCAGGAAAGACCACCCGCCGCCCGTCCAGGCTACGCGTGCGGACGTGGGCAACGCTGCCCGTATAGTAGGCAAGGCATTCGTCATACGTCAGGTCAATCACTACGTCAATGGTGGGCATGCCAGGATAACGCGCGCAAGCGCCTCCTACAAAAGCGCCACAAAGGCCAGCGCCCGCCAGTCTTCGCGCCTGGGCCCGTCGGCAAGCGTGCAGCCAAGCGCCAGCAGCGCTTTGGCATGGTCGAGCGATTCGACCCCTTCGGCCAGCATGGGGTGGCGAAACCGGCTGGCCATGTAAATCACGCTTTCGACAATCGCCATATCGTCACGGTCGACCAGCATATCGCGCACAAAGCTCTGATCGATTTTGATCAAACTGACCGGCAGCTGGCGCAGGTGCCGGGGCTGCGCGCTCGGGGAGAAATCCCGTCAGCTGGGTAAAAGCCGGAGTGACGTGGTTGCTGGCGTCAGTAATGATCAACGTTTCATTCGCCTGGGAGAAAACTGTCTGGGCCATCGCATCATCGTTGCCCGACAGCCGGCTTTTTAACGTCGATTGGCACATGCCTTTTGCTCCTTGACTTGCCGGATGCCTGCTGCCTCCGTCACTGCGCGGCCAGCAGGCAGATGGCGATTTTAGACCTGCGTCTGCCGCACGATAGCGCCCCTCAAGCCGACACCGGCCCTGAGGCAACGGCCCTGTCGCGGCCGCGATGCTTGGCGTCATACAGCGCCTGATCCACACGCCGGACAAGCGCCTCGTGCGTTTCGCCGGGAAGATACTCGGCAACGCCAATGCTGATCGTAATCCAGTACCCGCCAAAGGCCTGGCCGCGCACGCTGCGCAGCATCCGCTCGGCCAGCACCCAGGCGCCCTCGTGCCCGGTGCCGTGGAGCAAAATGGTGAACTCTTCGCCGCCCCAACGGGCCAGCACGTCGCTGGCCCGCAAACAGCCTTTAATACGCTGCGCCAGCCGCTGCAAAACAATATCGCCCTGATCGTGACCGTAGGTATCGTTTACCCGTTTGAAGTGGTCAATGTCAAACATCAGCAAAGTAAACGGCTGCTTGTCGCGGGCGCTCCCGGCGACACGCCTGGCAAGCGCGGCGTCAAAGGCACGGCGGTTATACACGCCGGTTAAATGATCGTGCATCGCCTGGACCTCAAGCTCGCGCTCCATGCGCTTGCGCTCGGCGATATCGTGAAACACGGAAACGAAATGACGCACCTGGCCGTCGGCGGCGTATACGGCACTAATCGACTGCCACAGTGGATAAATATCGCCGCATGCATTGCGATTCCAGATTTCTCCCTGCCAATGGCCGGTGTCGCTAAGCGCCTGCCGCAGCCGGCGATAAAAGGCGGCGTCGTGACGCCCCGACTGAAATAGCCGCGGCGTTTTCCCCACCACTTCGTGGCTCTGATAGCCGGTAATATCGATAAAGGCCTGATTCACTCGGCAAATCACCATATCAGGGTCGGTGATCAGGATTGCCTGCCCGGTATCAAAGGCGGCGGCCATCAGGCGCAGTTCGTTTTCCTGTTCGCGACGCCGAGTAATATCTTCTTTGACGGTGACAAAGCTGACCACCTCACCGGCGGTGTTTGTGACCGGCGTAATGGTTTGCGCTTCCCAGTAAAGCTCGCCGCTCTTGCGCCGGTTCAACAGCTCGCCTTCCCACGCCAGGCCGTCGTGCAGCGTCGTCCAGAGCTGATCGTAAACGGCGTCAGGCGTCATCCCCGACTGGATCAGCGCCGGGGGCTTGCCCAGCAGCTCGTCGCGGCCGTAGCCGGTGATAGCCAGAAAGCGCTGATTGACGAATTCGATATGGCCCTGCGCATCGGTAATCGCCGTCGCCACGGGGCTTTGTTCCACGGCGTTATAAAGCTGCTCGAAGCGCTTTCTCAAGTTCGCTTCGCCGCTGACTCTTGCCTGATTAAACGCCTGATGCAGAGATGGTTCCATCATCGCCGCCGCTCTCCTGTAATGCCAACGCGTTAGAAACAGGGTAATAAAGAAATGCTAGCTAACTGTAGCTGAGTGTAACGTTAAACATCAGTCTAAGTCTTTTTAGTCTTACTAATGAGCAAAGGATTGATATACGTCATAGTGAGGGAAGGGGCCAGCGACCCTGAGTGGCGCCACGCACCCCGTTACCCGACATCGTACAGGCAAGGGAGACGCCGAGTGACACGACCAACGAACACGCCAACGGCAAACCTTGAGGGCGTTAGCGAGGCCTTGATGACACCGGCGCTGCGCGATATGGCCTGGTTACTCCAGGCGCCCGACCTCATCGCGCTACCCGGCTACGCGGGCCGCCCTGATTGCGGGGCGCTGGGGGTGGCAGAGCCCGCCGTACAGGCCGCCTGGCTTGGGCGGCATGCAGCGCGGCTGGCTGGCTCGCGATGGGCTGAGCTGCGCTGCGCACGCATGGGGTATTATCACGAGCGGCTGTGGCGCTACCTGCTGAATCATGCACCCAATACGCGGCTGCTGGCGCGCAACGTGCGGGTATTTCAGCGCCGCCAGACGCTGGGCGAGATGGACATGATCTACCGCACCTGCAGCGATCCGGCGCCGGTGCACCTGGAGGTCGCGATCAAGTTTTATCTGGGCGTGCCCGAAGGGCCCGGCACAGTGGCAAGCCCGAACCGCTGGATAGGCCCCAGCGGCATCGACAGTCTAGCCCGCAAGAGCGCGCACATGGCGCGCCGCCAGCTGGCATTTTCCGCCAGCGCGGCCGCGCGCCGAACCCTGCGCCACTGGCTGGCGCCGCGCGACAGCGGCGAAGTACTGCCCCCGCTGCGCCCGCAGTTCGCCATGCCCGGCGTGCTGTTTTACCCCTGGCATGCGCGGCTGCCGGCGCCTGCCGGCGCCTGCCGGCAGCGCGCCCGGGCACCTTTGCGGGCTCTGGTGCCATACCCGCGACTGGCCGGCGCTGCAGGCATCGCTTGGCGCCAGCGCGCTGGGCGCATGGTTACCCAAACCCTGCTGGCTGGCCCCGCCGCCGCTGGCGGCCTTTGCTCCGCTGAATGAGGCAGCCAACACCGCGCACGCGCAGCTTGAAGAACGCCCGGTGCCCCAGCAACTCATGGTTTACGCACCGGAAACCCAGCGGACCCGGCGCGTGTTTATCGTGCCCGACGACTGGCCGCGGCAAATGCCGCTACCGCCCCTACCCGACTGGCCCGACTAAGCCGCCATTGCGGCCTGATGCCCGTGCCCACCGACTAGCTCGGCAGGCGCATCACTATCAGATTATCGCGGTGAATCAGCGAGCGCGCTTCGACGTAGCCCAAGAGCGCCTCGATCTGGTGGCTGGGCTGGCCCGCCAGCTGGCGCGCCTCGGCCGCTCCGTAGTTGATCAACCCCTTGGCGACCAGCGCGCCCTGTTCGTCGACGCAGGCGACCATATCGCCGCGGCGAAACGTCCCCTGCACCGCGTTCACGCCCACCGCCAGCAGGCTGGAGCCGCGCTCGCGCAGCACCTTGACGGCACCGGCGTCCAGCGTCAGCGTACCGCGCACCTGCAGCTGCCCCGCCAGCCAGCGCTTGCGCGCGGCAAGCGGTGCGTGCACCGGGCGCAGCAGCGTGCCCAGCGCCTCGCCGTCCATCAGCCGCGTGAGCACATCGGGCTGGCGCCCGCTGGCGATCACCGTGACCGCGCCCGACCGCGCGGCAAGCCGCGCGGCGCGCACCTTGGTACTCATGCCACCGCGTCCCAGCGCCCCGCCGCCACCGGCCACCGCCGACAGCCGCGGATCATCGGCACGGCCTTCGGCAATCAGCGTCGCGCCGGGATTATCGCGCGGGTCGGCGTCAAAAAGCCCTTCCTGATCGGTGAGCAGCAGCAGCGCGTCGGCCTCGAGCAGGTTGGCCACCAGCGCGCCCAGGGTGTCGTTATCGCCAAAGCGGATTTCATCGGTGACCACGGTGTCGTTTTCGTTGATGACCGGCACCACGCGCATATCGACCAGCGTGCGCAGCGCCGACAGCGCGTTCAGATAGCGCTTGCGGTTGGACAGGTCATCGTGGGTCAGCAGGATTTGCGCGGTGAGGATGTCGTGGCGGGCAAAGTGCTGTTCGTAGCACTGGGTCAGGCCGTTTTGCCCTACCGCCGCGGCGGCCTGCAGCTCGTGCACCTCGCTGGGGCGCGCCTGCCAGCCCAGCCGCAGCATGCCGGCAGCCACCGCGCCGGACGACACCAGCACGACTTCAACGCCGCGCCGGTGCAGCGCGACGATTTGGTCGACCCAGCGGCCGATGGCCGCTTCATCCAGCCCGCGACCCTCGTTGGTCAACAGCGAGCTGCCAATTTTCACCACCACCCGCCGCGCCTGGCCAAGCGCGTCGCGCCCGGGTCCCTGCTCATTGCTCACTGCATTGCTCCTTGCCTGTCAGCCGGCGTTAATCGTTGCTCCGCTCTCAAGAAACGCTCTCAAGAGTCACTCTCCAGAACTTAGGGCGCGTATTCTACCTCAACGTCGTAGTCGCCATCGTCGAAATCATCGTCATCGTCGTCGTGGCGTTTACGCTTGCGGCCCAGGCGGGCTTCGGTGCGCTCCACCGATTCTTCTTCCATACGCCGGCGTACGTCTTGCTCGCGGGCGTATACCGCCTCGTCTTCGTGCTCAAGGCGCTGCTGCTCGGCCAGCCAGCGATACACCGTTTGCACCATTGGCTGGGTGCCGTCCTTGCTGATGGCCGACAAACAAAAGACCGGCCCTTCCCAGCCAAGCGCCGCTACAATCTCCTGGCCGCGAGCCTCGCGTTCGTCCTCGGGCAGGAGGTCAAACTTGTTGAGTACCAGCCAGCGCGGGCGTTCGGCCAGCGCCGGCGAGAACTGCTTAAGCTCGTGCGCGATCGCCTTGGCCGATTCTACCGGGTCGGACTCATCAAAAGGCGCCACGTCAACCACGTGCAGCAGCAACCGCGTGCGCGTGAGGTGCTTCAAAAAGCGTAGCCCCAGCCCCGCGCCGTCCGATGCGCCCTCAATCAATCCTGGCACATCGGCCATCACGAAGTGCTCGTGCAGGCCGATCTTGACCACGCCCAGGTTCGGCACCAGGGTGGTAAACGGATAGTTGGCGACCTTGGGTTTGGCCGCCGACACCGCGCGAATCAGCGTCGACTTGCCGGCGTTAGGCAGGCCCAAAAGTCCGACGTCCGCCATGACCTTCATTTCAAAGCGCAGGTTGCGGCGCACGCCTTCCGTGCCGGTTGTGGTGCGCCGCGGCGCGCGGTTGGTCGACGACTTGAAGTGAATGTTGCCCAGCCCCCGACGGCCGCCTTCGGCCACCAATACCACCTGACCGATCTCGGTCACATCGGCGATCACCTCAAGGGTGTCTTCGTCGATCACCGTGGTGCCCACCGGCACTTTGACGTGCAGGTCATCGCCGGCGCGGCCGCTCATCTGGCGTCCCATGCCGCCCTGGCCGTTTTGCGCCTTGTAAAAACGCTGGTATTTGAAGTCGATCAGCGTATTCAGCGAGTCGTCGCCAATCAGGTGGACGCTGCCGCCGTGGCCGCCGTCGCCGCCGTCGGGGCCGCCCCGGGGAACGTATTTTTCGCGGCGAAAGCTCAGACAGCCGTTGCCGCCATTTCCCGCCTCGA
>JAKDRW010000074.1 GCA_030454225.1 Vreelandella subglaciescola
GCGTCGTGGGCAGCGAGTGCGCACTTTACGGCCTGGACGCCGCGTTGGCAAGGGGTCTTTCAATTATTTTTACATTTCCCACTTTGCTTGCGCGCACGGCGTGCCAAGACGCCATATATCACGTCAGCGTGACGCGGGCATAGCGCTTTTTGCCCGCCTGAATCACGTAGACCTTGCCGGTCGCCAGCATGGTGTCTTTGGCGGCCGCTTCACCGTCTACTTTAACGCGGCCATTTTTCAGCATGTCTTTGGCCTGGGCGCTATTTTTGGTCAGCTCGGCGCGATTGAGTACGGAGGCAATCGGCGCTTCAACCATGCCGTCAAAGCTCACCTCTATCTCGGGCAGATCATCGGGCAGCTCGCCGTCGGCCAGCTGGTTGCCCGCCGATCTGTGCGCCGTAGCCGCCGCCTCTTCGCCGTGATAGCGCGTGATCAGTTCGCGCGCCAGCTCCATCTTGATATCCCGCGGATTGGCACCTTCATCTACCTGGCGCTTGAGCGCGTCAATCGCCTCGTTGGACTTGAGCGACAGCAGATCGAAATACCGCCACATCAGGCTGTCGGGCATGGAAACCAGCTTGCTGAACATGGCCCCCGGCGCTTCATCGACGCCGACATAGTTGCCCAGCGACTTTGACATCTTCTGCACGCCGTCGAGTCCCTCAAGCAGCGGCATAGTCATCACCACCTGCGTCTCTTGCGCGTAGTGCTTCTGAATCTCGCGCCCCATCAGCAGGTTAAACTTCTGATCGGTGCCGCCAAGCTCGATGTCGGCCTCAAGCGCTACGGAGTCGTACCCCTGTACCAGCGGGTAGAGAAATTCGTGCAGCGAAATGGCCTGGTTGGCCCGGTAGCGTTTTTCAAAGTCATCGCGCTCAAGCATTCTCGCCACGGTGCTCTGGGCGGCCAGCTCGATCATTTTGGCCGCCGACAGCTCGCTGAACCATTCAGCGTTAAAGCGCACCTCGGTTTTCGCCGGGTCAAGTATTTTAAACACCTGCTCTTTGTAGGTCTCGGCGTTGCGCTTGACCTCTTCTTCGGTCAGCGGCTTGCGCGTCACGTTCTTGCCCGACGGATCACCGATGCGGCCGGTAAAATCCCCGATCAAAAAGATGACCGTATGCCCCAGGTCCTGAAACTGGCGCATTTTGGTTAATAGTACGCTGTGCCCCAGATGCAAATCCGGCGCGGTAGGATCAAAGCCCGCTTTAATGCGCAGCGTGCGACCGGAGGCGAGTTTTTGCTTGAGCTCGTCTTCCAGCAGTATTTCGTTGGTGCCGCGCGCAAGTAGCGCAAACGCTTGATCCACCTCACTCATTGGTCTTTCTCCATTGGCTTTCTAGGTCGCCCGATCGCAGGCGAAGGGGATAAATAGCGCACGATGTTACCATACTCATTCGCTGTGGTTGAGCTTTCGCCCGGGAGAAATGAACCGCCTTATGGAAAATACTGCAAATCTTTACATCGGCCTGATGTCGGGCACCAGCCTCGACGGTGTCGACGCCGCGCTGGTAGAAATCACGCCTGACGCCCCGCCGCGCCTACTGGCCACCCATGCCGAACCCATGCCGGCCGCGCTGCGCGAAGCGCTTTTAATCCTGTGCCACGCCGAGTCGGCCAGCTTTGTCGAATTAGCCGCCGCAGAAGATGCGTTTTGCCACCTGCAGGCGCGCGCCGTAGCCGCTTTATTGGTGCAGCAGGGGATCGGCGCCGACGCCATTAGCGCCGTTGGCAGCCACGGCCAAACCGTCGAACACGCCCCCAACGGTCATCAGGGCGGGCCGGCCTATACGCTGCAGCTGGACAACCCGAGCCTTTTGGCCGAGCTTACCGGCTGCTGCGTGGTGGCGGATTTTCGCCGCCGGGATCTGGCAGCCGGTGGCCAGGCCGCACCGCTTGCCCCGGCGTTTCATCGGGCGCTATTCAAAAGCGATACAGAAGAGCGCGTCATCCTTAATCTGGGCGGGTTTGCCAACATTACCTGGCTTTCAAAACAGAACGACGCGCCGCTGGGGTTTGATACCGGCCCGGCTAATGTGCTGCTTGACGCCTGGTGCCAACGGCACGGCCACGGCAACTTTGATGATAACGGTGCCTGGGCGGCATCCGGACACGTGAATGAGTTACTACTTGCACGCCTGCTGAGCGAGCCTTTCTTTCACCAGCCTCCGCCCCGGAGTACCGGCCGGGAACTGTTTGATCTTGAGTGGCTGAAAGGCCACTTGAGCGGTGAAGAGCAACCCGCCGACGTGCAGGCGACGCTTGCCGAACTGACGGCGGAAAGCGTTACCCAGGGAGTCCGGCAGCTGCTGGGCGAGCGCCCTCTTACGCTGATCATCGGCGGCGGCGGCGCACATAACGCCGAGCTGTGTCGCCGACTCGCCTCGCGACTGCCCACGGCGAGATTGCGAACGGCGAGCGACTGGGGCTTTCCCGCCGACTGGATAGAGGCCGGCGCCTTTGCCTGGCTGGCGTATCGGCGCCTGCGCAATCTACCCGGTAACCTGCCAAGCGTTACCGGCGCGGCGGGTGAGCGCGTACTCGGCGGAGTCTATGCGCCATAACGCGATTGTTATCGGCGGGCGCCGGGCATCAAAAGCCGGCTAGAAATCGTCGACGTCGCGTAGCGCAAGGCCTTCGGGCACCTGGCTACTTAGGGTAACGCCGGATTTCACCGCATCCTGCCCGGCCTCGAACTTGAGCATCATGCGCAGGTTGTTGGCCGAATCCGCATGCGCCAGCGCGACGTTCTCGCTGATCTGACCGGCCTGCACAAGATCGCACAGCGCTTGGTCGAAGGTCTGCATGCCGCCGTCTCGCGAGCCGGCCATGGCTTCCTTGAGATCGCTGATACGGCCTTTACGAATCAGATCCGCGGTACGCGGCGAATGCAGCATGATCTCAATCGCGGCACAGCGCCCGCCTTCAGGTGTCGGCAACAGCTGCTGGGCGACAATGGCATGCAGATTAAGCGAGAGATCCATTAAAATCTGCTCGTGGCGCTCGTGAGGAAAAAAGTGCAATACCCGATCCAGCGCCTGGTTGGCATTGTTGGCGTGCAGCGTGGCCAGGCATAGATGGCCGGTTTCGGCAAACGTCAGCGCGTGCTCCATGGTTTCGCGGGTACGAATCTCGCCGATCAAAATAACGTCGGGCGCCTGGCGCAGGGCGTTTTTCAACGCCACTTCAAAAGACTCGGTATCGATGCCTACTTCGCGCTGATTAACAATGCCGCGCTTATGCTGATGCAAGAACTCAATCGGATCTTCGATACTGATGATGTGTCCGCCGATCGTTTCGTTGCGCTCCTGAATCATCGCTGCAAGCGTCGTTGACTTACCGGTTCCCGTACCGCCCGCCACCAGCACCAGGCCGCGCTTTTTTTGCGCCAGATCCGCCAGTGCCGGCGGCACACAAAGGGTCGCGAGCGGCGGAATTTCAAGCGCAATGCGGCGAATCACCATGGCCATCTGGTTGCGCTGCTGAAACGCGCTGACGCGAAAACGCCCGGTGCCGTGAAGGCTCAAGGCAAAGTTGGCCTCCCGGTCTTGCTCGAATCCCTCCCGCAGTCCGGCTGGCAAAACGTGCATGACCAAATCGGTCACCTGCTGCACACTCAACCGCTGCTGGCTTATATGCTCGAGTCCTGTCGGCATTTTTAAACTCGGTGGCACGCCGACTGAAATC
>JAKDRW010000038.1 GCA_030454225.1 Vreelandella subglaciescola
CCTTCAATGCCGATAATTTCGTTGTCGAAAAGCCCCTGCTCCATGGCCGCCTGGGCCCGCTGGTGGGAGCGCACGCCGAACTTGTCCTGGTCTTCACGCGAGATGCCGTGCATCTTGCCCAGCAGCTCGGCGGTCAGACCCATCATCATCGCCGCTTTGGCGGCGTACTTGCTGGCGGCGGGGTTGACGTCAACGCCGTGGGCCATGGGCACGTGTTCCATGTGCTCGACCCCGCCGATCAGGTAAAAATCGCCCATGCCGGCCTTGATATTGGCGCTGGCGATATGCAACGCGGTCATCGACGAGCCGCACAGGCGGTTGACCGTTTGCGCCGGCACGCTGCGCGGAATCCCGGTCATGATGGCGGCGTTGCGGGCGATGTTCATCGACTGCTCAAGGGTCTGGTTAACGCAGCCCCAGATCACGTCGTCCACTTCGGCCGGATTAAGGCCGGGGTTGCGATCAAACAGCGCCTGCATGGTAGCCGCCGACAGATTTTCTGCACGAACGTGGCGAAACGCGCCGTTTTTGGCCTTGGCCATGGGGGTGCGTACGGCGTCGACCACCACGATGTCTCTCGGATTCAAACTCATCTTTCTCTCCTTTGCGCGGTGGTTTACTCGGCGGCGTAAAAGCGGGCGTTGGTTTGCGCCATCTGGCGCAGCTGTTCGGTCGGTGCGTAAAGCGGCCCCAGCTCGTCGGCCAGGGTATCCGCCAGCTTGACGAACTCGGCCACGCCCAGCGCGTCAATGTAGCGCAGCGCACCCCCGCGAAACGGCGGAAAACCGATGCCGTAAATCAGCGCCATGTCGGCCTCTGCCGGCGAATCGACGATGCCGTCTTCCAGGCAGCGCACGGTTTCCAGGCACAGCGGCACCATCATGCGGGCGATGATGTCGTCGTCGGAGAATTCCTGCAGCGTGCCGGCCACCTCTTTCAGCAGCGTGTAGACCGCCTCGTCGCTGACCTTTTTCGGCTTGCCTTTCTTGTCTTCCTCGTAGGCATAAAAACCCCTGGCGTTTTTCTGCCCGAGGCGGTCGTTGTCAAACATGACTTGAATGGCAGTTTTGCTCTCGCGCGCCATGCGCTCGGGAAAGCCCTCGGCCATGACCGCGTTGGCGTGAACGGCGGTGTCCATGCCGACCACGTCGAGCAGGTACGCCGGCCCCATCGGCCAGCCGAACTTTTCCATTACCTTATCAACGCGCTGGAAGTCGGCGCCCTGCTCCACCAGGAAGCTGAAGCCGCCGAAGTACGGGAACAGCACGCGATTGACCAGAAAGCCGGGGCAGTCGTTGACCACAATCGGCGTTTTGCCCATGGCGCGGGCATAGGCGACGGTGGCGGCAACGGCGGCGTCGGAGGTTTTTTCACCGCGAATGACTTCTACCAGCGGCATACGGTGCACGGGGTTGAAAAAGTGCATGCCGCAGAAATTTTCCGGGCGCTTCAGGTTCTGCGCCAGACGGTTGATCGAAATCGTCGAGGTGTTGGAGGTTAAAATAGTGCTTTCCCCCACCTGTTCTTCCACCTCGGCCAGCACCGCGCTTTTCACCTTGGGGTTTTCCACCACGGCCTCAACGACCAGATCAACGTGGCCAAAGTCGCCGTAAGACAGCGTCGGGCGGATATTGCTGAGCTTTTCCGCCATTTGCTCAACCGTCAGCTTTTTGCGCTCGATTTGCTTGGCAAACAGCTTGCGCGCCTCTTTCAGGCCCAGCTCAATGGCGTCGCCCTGAATATCTTTCATGATAATCGGCGTGCCCTTGGAGGCGCTCTGGTAAGCGATACCCCCGCCCATAATGCCGGCGCCGAGCACCGCCGTTTGTTCGACGTTGTCTGCCTGCTTGGCGTAGCCGCTGGCCTTTTTCTTCACTACCTGGTCGTTCATGAACAGGCCGACCAGGTTAAACGCCACGTCGCTGAGCGCCAGCTTGGCAAAGCTCTGCGCTTCGATACGCTGGGCGCGGGCGCGCTCTTCACCGGCGCCTTTCTGGATGACGCGAATCGCCTCGACCGGCGCCGGGTAATTCGGCCCGGCCTTGCCGGCGACAAAGCCCTTGGCGGTTTCAAACGCCATCATTTGTTCGATGGCGTTGAGCTTGAGCGGGCCTTTTTTCTCGGCACGGCGCGAGGTCACGTCAAGATCGCCGGCGTTGGCGCGGTCCAGCAGCGTGCGCGCGGCGGCCAGCAGCTCGTCGTTGGGCACCACGGCGTCTACCGCGCCCATTTTCAGCGCCGCATCGGCGCGGTTTTGCGTGCCGCCGGCAATCCACTCGATGGCGTTGTCGGCCCCGATCAGACGCGGCAGGCGCACACAGCCGCCCCAGCCGGGCACAATCCCCAGCTGGGTTTCGGGCAGGCCGATTTTGGCGCCGTCGGCCATCACGCGAAAATCAGCGGCCAGCAGGATCTCACAGCCGCCGCCCAGCGCCAGCCCGTTGATGGCGGCTACCGTGGGAAACGGCAAGTCTTCGATGGCGTTGAAGATGTCGTGAACCTTGAGGTTCATCTCGACCAGATAGTCTTCGCCTTTATCAAAGAGGCTGTGAAACTCGGTGATATCCGCCCCGACGATAAACGCCTCTTTGCCGCTGGCAAGAATCAGCCCCTGCAGGCCGTTTTCGGCTTGCAGTGCGGCGACCGCCTCGCCAAGCTCTGTCACCGCCTTGCTTGAAAGCGTATTGACGGATTCGCCCTGCGCATCAAAAGTGAGGGTTGCGATATCGCCATCGCCGCGCGCCACCGTAATGGCATTACCTTGATAGATCATCCGCGCTGCTCCACAAAGTCATATTCATACGATCGTTTGATCGGGTAAGCTTGGTTGAGATACCAAGTGACGTCAAGCCTCGACCTTAGGCTAACCGCCCCCTGTTTAAACATGCCTTTGGGACATGCATCTCAGGACAGGCCGCTGGCCGTGACGTGATTATCGGCATGGCATTTGCGCTGACCGCCGGCAGACCGCGCCTGTTATTTGTGGCCGGTTATGAATAGTATGCTTTTTTTGCCATCGCGGGGCAGCCCGATCATGCATGCTATTCTCACCCCCCAACGCATCGCCAGGCTGCAAGCGTCCGCGCAGTCGCTCGTAGCGCGCCTGAAACCCTGGAGCTGGCTATGGCCGTCCATCGCATTTGGCGCCGGGCTCGGCAGCTTTTTTCTCGTGGACCGTCAGCAGTGGCTGGGCGCGGCGCTGGCGCTTGGCCTGCTGCTCGCCTGGCTTTTTTTGCTGTCGGAAAGCCTGATCGGGCGTTTTCTGGCCAGGCGTGGCTACCCGACGCTGCCCCGCGGCATTAGTACCTTTATTGCCCAGATGATTCACCAGGAAACGCTGTTTTTCACGCTGCCGTTTGTGCTTGCTACCACCGTCTGGAACAGCGGCCAGAGCATTTATACCCTGCTGGTCATGGCTATGGCGGTGATCTCCATCGCCGACCCGCTGTATTACAAGCTCGCCGGGCGTTTTCGCAGCCTGTATTTTATTTTTCATGCCCACTGCGTGTTTCTGGTGGTGCTGGTCACGCTGCCGATCATGCTCAACCTGACCACCGGTGAAAGCCTGCGGCTGGCCCTCGGGGCAACGCTCTTCATCGCCATCCCCAGCTTCCTGCATCTGCTGAAGCGACGCTCGCCGGGGCGCTGGCTGGCCTTTTTGACCATCGCTCTGCTGCTCTCACTAGGCGGCTACATGGGCCGGCTCTGGGTGCCGCCGGCAAGCCTGTGGATGACCGGCAGCGCTATTTCACCGGCGCTGGATATTCAGCGGCGCACCCCCCAAGGCGAAATTGCCTTGACGCCCGACGCCCTGCAAGAGCAAGGGCTGTATATTTACAGCGCGATTCGTGCGCCGCGCGGCCTGAGCGAAACCATCACCCACGTCTGGTATCAAAACGGCAAGCGCCTTGACCGCATTGCGCTGGATATCGCCGGCGGACGCGAGCAGGGGTATCGCGCCTGGAGCCATAAGGAAAACTTCCCCGACGACCCGCGCGGCGACTGGCGAGTGGACATCATGACCAACGGTGGCCAGCGCCTCGGGCTATTGCGCTTTCACGTCGCCGATAACCCCAATCGCGCCACCCGGGCGGACAGCCAGATTCGCCCGACCGGTATCAGCCGGCTACACCTGCGCCGCTTTGTTCCCGGCCAGCCCGACGACGATGCTTAACTTTTCTTGCATTCCGTCATCCCCACGATGACAATTCTCACGATCGTTTCTGTTTAGGTAGTTTGGCACCCATGGCTACGTCTCTTGGTTTTCGCATTGCCCGCCTCCCCCACCTCTGGCGCTCGCTGCTGGACCGTCGCCTGGCGCCGTTGGGGCTTACCCAGACGCGCTGGGTCACGCTGTATCACCTCTGGCGAATGGGCGACGGCCAGCCCCAGTGTGACCTGGCTCGCGCGATCGGCGTCGAGGCGCCGTCGCTGGTGCGCACGCTGGGGCAGTTGGAAGCGCAGGGATTAATCGAACGCCGCGCCTGTGAAAGCGACCGGCGCACTAAACGCCTGTATCTGACCGCCAAGGCCATGCCGCTGCTGGAAGATATCCGTCGCGTTGCCGATGAGGCGCGTCAGGAAATGCTCGCCGGCCTGAACGAAGACGATATCGAGCGACTCGACCGCTGGCTGGCGGTGATCGAAAATAATGGACTCGCGCTTCAGGCGCGCGACCAGGCCGGCGGCGCGGGCGATTAACGGCCTTATTTAACGCCTCCTAGCGAGACCTGGAAGCCACGCTGGGCGTTGTTAGCGGCTTGACGCCGGAGCGATCAGCGTAGCCGCTCAGGGCATCGCGAAGGGCTCCGGCCGCGTCGATGCAAGGCGCAAAGCGCTCGGCGGTTGCCGATTCCCCCCACCAAAGTGTCAATGCCACCTCGCTTGACTGCACCATCAACACGTCGCTGGGCAATAGCGCCACCAGCACCGCTAACTGCCCTTGGGCGGCCTCGGGCAGCGGGCGCAGCGGGGCAATACGAAAGCGCCAGCCCTCGACGTAGCGGGCCAGCGCAGTACTGGCAACGGCGTCGCGTACCAGCACAAAGTCGGGCCCCGGGTGCTCGCCGGGGTAGCGTAGCCGGTAGGCGGGCATTTTCCCCTTGATTACATGCAGCGCCACCTCTTGCCTTGCTACCTCAACGCCTTTGTGGCGTGCCATCGCGCGCAGCTGCGTATGCCGATGCTGGCGCGGGCTGGGCTTGAGCCACATGACCGGCGAGATCACCATCATCACGATAAACCCAATGATTAACCATTCCATGCTCTCGCCTCTTGGTTGTTGCCAATGGTTGTTGCCAAACTCGGCCGTGCCTAAGCTTTAGCGCCCGACTTCAGGTTTTTGAGTGCGGATTGAAAACACCCCGTGGGTATACCGCGCTATTGGCAAAACGCGTTCCACAACAGACCATCAATTATGCCTATCACGAGCGCAAGCCGTTGTTAAACTGCACCGCTCGGCCTAAAGTAAGGCCAGGTACGCTGCCTTTTACCCAGCATTAATATCACCACGGCGGAGGGACAACATGAGCTATAACCATATTTTGGTGGCGGTTGATTTGACCAAGGATTCGCACAAGGTACTCGAACGCGCGATGCTCATTGCCGAGCGTAACGATCATGCCAAAATTTCAATCATGCATACGCTCGAACCCTTGGGCTTCGCCTACGGCGGCGATATCCCCATGGATTTAACCAGCATTCAGGACCAGCTGGACGATCATGCGAAAACACGCCTGGGCGAAATTGCGGCGCCGCATGTTGCCGAAGACCGCCAGCACGTCGTGGTGGGCATGCCGGATACCGAAATTCAGCGCTTTGCCGCCGACAATGACGTGGATTTAATCGTAGTAGGCTCCCACGGCCGCCACGGCTTTGCTCTGCTGTTGGGCTCCACCTCAACCGGCGTGTTGCACGGCGCGCAGTGCGACGTACTCGCCGTTCGCGTGGGCAAAAAAGGCGAAGAAGCCGACGAATAATACCCGTCGAGCCAGTGTTAAAAGGCGCCCTGAGGCGCCTTTTTTTACCTCACCGCTAGCCCCTTCTCAGCCAGCTACCCGTCGGTCATCGCTTCGAGCTCCATCCAGCGCTCCATTACCGCCTCGAGCGCGTCCTGGGCGTCGCTCAGTTCTTTGAGCTTGGTCGCGACCCTGTCTGCCGGCTGCTGGTAAAACGCCGGATCGCCGGTCGTTTCCTCCAGCGTTTCTACGGCCTGCTCCCGCCGCTCAATAGCGGCCGGCAGGCTATCCAGCTCGCGCTGCAGTTTATACGAGAGCTTGACGCTTTTTTTCGCCGGAGCCGCGGGTTTTTCTGCCGCTGCGGGCGCAGCCGCTCGGGTCGGCTCGGTCTGCTGGCGCGCCGCCCCTTCCCAGGGTGCCGGTGGCAGCGTGCCGCCCTGGCGCATCCAGTCAGTATAGCCGCCCACGTACTCGCGTACCTGCCCTTCGCCTTCAAAGGCCAGCACGCTGGTGACGACGTTATCCATGAACGTCCGGTCGTGGGAGACCAGCAGCAGCGTGCCGTCGAAATCCAGCAGCAGCTCTTCGAGCAGCTCCAGCGTTTCCATGTCCAAGTCGTTGGTCGGCTCATCCAGCACCAGCACGTTGGCCGGCTGGGTAAACAGCTTGGCCAGCAGCAGGCGGTTGGATTCCCCCCCCGACAGTGCCTTCACCGGCTGACGTACCCGCTCCGGCGTAAACAGGAAGTCCTGCAGGTAGCTCATGACGTGGCGGTCTTTGCCCCCCACCGAGACGCGATCGCTGCCCTGGGCCACGTTGTTATAAACGGTTTCTTCGGGTTCCAACCCGGCGCGCAGCTGATCAAAGTAGGCCACGTTGAGATTAGTGCCCAGGTGGACGCTGCCCTCGGTGGGCTCAAGCTCGCCCAGCAGGATTTTCAGCAGCGTGGTCTTACCCGCGCCGTTGCGCCCCAAAAAGCCGATGCGATCGCCGCGCTGCACTTCAATATTGAAGTCATCGATGATCGCTTCATCGCCAAAGCGATGGGTCAGGTGCTTGAGTTCAACCACCCGCTTGCCGGTGCGCTCGCCTCGATCTACGCTCAGGTTGGCCGTGCCCTGACGCTCGCGGCGCTGCCCGCGTTCGGCACGCATTTGCTCAAGCGCCCGCACGCGACCTTCGTTGCGGGTACGCCGCGCCTTGATACCCTGGCGTATCCAGGTCTCTTCCTGAGCGAGCTTTTTATCAAACTCGGCGTTTTCCCGCGCCTCCACTTCCAACTCGTGCTGCTTGCGCTCCTGGTACGCCTCGTAGTTGCCGGGATAGCGTCCCAACTGACCACGATCAAGCTCCAGCACGTGGGTGGCAAGCTTGGATAAAAACGCGCGGTCGTGGGTAATCAGCAGCACCGCGCCGCTAAAGGCCAGCAGTTGCTCTTCAAGCCAGGCGATGGTATCCAGATCCAGGTGGTTGGTGGGCTCGTCAAGCAGCAGCACGTCGGGCTCGGCCACCAGCGCACGCGCCAGCGCCACACGTCGGCGCCAGCCCCCGGATAGCGCGTTCATCTCGGCGTCGGGCGGCAGCCCCAGCCGCGTCAGTATCACGTCGATGCGCTGATGAAATAGCCAGCCGTCAATCGCCTCGATCCGCGTTTGCAGCGTGGCCATGCGGTTCATGTCGGGGGCGGGGTCGTTTATCAGGTGGTGGTATTCCGACAATAGCTCGCCGGCTTCCGGAAGGCCCTGCGCTACCATGTCAAAGATCGTCATGCCCGACGATTCCGGAAGCTCCTGAGCCAACACGCCAATTTTAAGCCCCGGCGCGCGCCAGATAACGCCGTCGTCGGGCAGAATTTCGCCGGAAACCAACTTTAAAAGCGTCGATTTGCCCGTGCCGTTACGCCCGACCAGCGCCAATCGCTCGCCTTTTTCGATGGTTAAATCGGCTTTATCCAACAGGACATGGGTGCCGTAAGCCAGCTGTAGCTGTTCAAGTCGTAACAAGGTCACGCGGTTTCCTCCTCCGATGCGGGGCGCGTAGTGTAACGCATGCGGCCGCCCAGGTGGTGGCTCTCGCCGAGGCGAATGCCAGGCGTTACACTACGCCACCCTGAGTACATCATGGTTGTTCGCTCGCGTTGTTAGTGGCGGCTTGAGCGCTTGATGCCTCTCACTCACGCTTGCACAGGAGCCTTGTGTGGAAAACGCCTCTTTTGACGATGTGTTACCCGATGCGCTGCAGCTGCGTGCACCGTCGCCGCTGGTGGATATTGGCGCCAACCTGACCCACCAAAGCTTTCACCGCGATCTTGACGCGGTGCTTGAGCGCGCACGCGCCGCTAACGTCACCCGGCTTATTCTCACCGGCACGGATCTGGCCCACGCCGAACAGGCGGCGGCGCTTGCCGAGCGCTACCCGGGGCTTTATGCCACCGCCGGCGTTCACCCCCACGATGCCAGCGGCTGGACCCCGACGCTTGCGCGGCAAATGGCCACGCTTTACGACCACCCAAAGGTCGTCGCCGTAGGCGAGTGCGGGCTGGATTTTAATCGCAATTTTTCCACCCCCGCCGAGCAGGAGCACGCCTTTGAAGCTCAGCTGGCGCTTGCCGCGCAAAGTGGCCTGCCGCTTTTTCTGCACGAGCGCGACGCTGGCCCGCGCATGCGCGATATACTCAAGAGTTGGCGCGACGATATTAGCCAGGCGGTGATCCACTGTTTCACCGCTGACAAGGATACGCTTTACGGCTATCTCGACCTGGACCTGCACATCGGCCTGACCGGATGGCTGTGCGACGAGCGTCGCGGTTACCACTTGCGCCCGTTGGTCAATGATATTCCGCTAAACCGGCTGATGGTAGAAACCGACTGCCCTTATTTACTCCCGCGCAACCTGCCGGCCAAGCTCAAGGGGCGGCGCCATGAGCCAGCGCTGCTGCCGTGGATTGTGCGTGAAATTGCCCACTGGCGCGGCATTAACGATGCCGAGCTGGCCGCTGCCAGCACCCAGACCGCCGTTGATTTTTTTCGCCTGCCGGCCATCACGGCCGACCCGCAGGCCACTGGAGATAGCCATGAGTGACATCCCGGGATTTATCGCGATTGAAACCGGCGACGACGACGGCCTGCCGCTCGCCATTGCCTGGTCCCGCCCCGACGGGAGCATCAAGCACACCCTTATCCAGCCCGACGATAGCTGGATCAACGACGAATCCAACGTCATGGGCGAATACAGCATCGAGGAGCTTGAAAGCCTCGGCGTCAGCCCGCTCGACGTTATTCGCGAGCTGGAAAATGATCACTTCAGCGCAACGCTCTACACCAACGACAGCGGCGCAGACGAACGCGCCTTAACGCGTCTGTTCGATACCTACGGGATCGACCCATTCGTCGAGCTGGCGCCGGCCGAGGTGCTCTACGACAACCTCAGCCCCAGCGAATGGCAGCTCAGCCGCAGCGAAATGTTCAGCGAGTTGGGACTTGAGCCCATGCGTCCCGAGCATGAAGTCGAGGTCATGCTTAACGTCCATCAGCGCATTCATACGCCTTGACGCCCCCGCTCGCGCCAGACGCCAGCACGTCGCGCCCGGCAAGGCAGGCCTGCTCAAGCGTCACCGCGGCTTGGTAATAGCAACATAGGGCCTGGCGAAACGCCGCGGCGCGGGCGGGCAGACCCTCCTCAAGATAGCGCTGGGCTCTGGCCTGCACTTTAGCGGCGAAAGCCGTGCGATCAACCTCGGCGTCACCGTCAAGGTTATCCACGCTGACGTTAAACTCGCGCCCGCTGGCCGCGGTAAAAAGAGATTCCAGCGCCTGCGGCGCGAGCTCGGCTTTCTCGAACGCGCGCTGCTGGTCGGCATTGCGCCCGTCGGGCAAATACCAGTAGCCGTAGTCTTCACGCCGGCGGCGCGCCTCGCCGGCAATACACCAGTGGCTGATTTCATGCAGCGCGCTGGCATAAAAGCCGCGGGCAAAAATCACCCGGTGGTACGGCGTATCGCTATCCGCCGGCTGGTACAACGGCTCATCACCGCCGCGGATCAAGCGGGTTTGATAGGTCTGTGCAAACACACCGTCGAACAGCGCGACAATATCTCCGAGTGTAAAGCGCTGCTCGTGCGCTACTGTAACTGCTGGCTCCACATCGACTCCTTTAACCATAATCCCATGAGTATAGCGTTGATGGCCGGCGGCGCTAAGCGCCGCCAACAAACGGCGCGCGGCGTGCACGGGGCTGTTAATATGGCCCCGCCGTAGCGACTGCCATGTGCGGCGCTTTTATTGCCTCCCCTTATCTTTCCTGGAGACCGCCTTGAGTCGTATCGCTCACTGGCTAACAACGCTTCACTGGCCCGAAACGCGCTTACTGATGCGCCTGGCCTTGCCTATTTGCGGCGCCCAGCTAGCTCAGGCCGGCATGAGTGTGGTTGACGTAATGATGACCGGCCGGCAAAGCGCCACCGCGCTTGCCGCGGTTTCGGTCGGCTCCAGCCTGTGGGTGCCGCTGATGCTATTTATGACCGGCACGCTGATGGGCGTCACGCCAATCGTCGCCCAGCTGCTGGGCGGCCAGCGCCACGACGCTATTCGCCCGGCGGTACATCAGGCGCTATGGGTGGCGCTGCTATTAGGCATTATCTCTGCGGGGCTTTTATGGCTGGCGGTAATGCCGGTGTTCGAGCTGATGAGCGTCCCCCCGGACGTGGCGCTAGCGTCATCCGCCTACCTCGCCGCTCTCGCTTTTGGCATGCCCGGCATTGCGTTGTTTCAAGCGCTGCGTGCCTTTTCCGACGGCATGAACCATACCCGCCCGGCGCTGTGGATTAGCCTGATCGGGCTGGGCGTCAATATTCCCAGCAACTACCTGCTAATTTATGGCGGCGAGGGTCTGGTCGATTTATTCGGCGCCTGGCTGCCCGGTTTTATCCAGCGCCTGCCCGCACTGGGAGCCTTCGGCTGCGGTATTGCCACGGCGTTATCGATGTGGACCATGGCGCTTTCGATGGCGCTCTACACGCGGCGCGGGCGCACCTATGGGCGGGTTAATCTGTGGCAGCGCATCACCTGGCCGCAGTGGGAAGGCCTGCGCGAGCTGATAATTGTAGGGCTGCCCATCGGCATTGCCATTTTTGTCGAGGTGACGCTGTTTACCCTGATTGCCCTATTTATCGCCAGCCTGGGCGAGATTACCGTCGCCGCGCACCAGGTTGCCTTCAGCTATACCGGCATTTTATTCATGCTGCCGCTATCGCTGAGTATGGCGCTAACCGTGCGTGTGGGTAACACGCTGGGCCAGGCGCGTCCCGGTATGGCGCGACTAGTGGCGTGGAACGGGATTGCGATCAGCCTGGTGACCGCCGCTATCAACAGCACGCTTTTGTGGTTCAGTGGCAAATGGGTCATCTCGCTTTATACCGCCAACCAGGACATACAGCAGCTGGCCGCCTCGCTGCTCGCGTTGGCGGTGTTTTATCAGGTATCGGATTCATTGCAGGCTAACCTGGCCGGCGCCTTACGCGGCTATAAAGACACTCGTATCGTCATGCTCATTACCGTGCTGTCTTATTGGTGCGTGGGGCTTGGCAGCGGGCACTGGCTGGGCACGCGGGGAATCGGCTCGTTTATCGCCCCGCTTGGCGTGCACGGCTACTGGCTGGGATTGATCGCCGGGTTAAGCACCGCCGCCGTACTCTTAGGCGCGCGACTGCGCTACATCAGCGCAAAAACGCAGCGCCTTGCGCCCGCCGCTGTGCCGTAACACCTAAACCGTCACAAAAAATCAGCTAAGGCTTAACCTTCATACCCAGCTATGCTATTGGTGAACGGGACGGCAAGCATAGCGCTCTGCAGCGTAGTGCCTTGCCGATATCGAGACCATGCAGCATCAGGAGGGTTATCATGGGCGCATCCTTGTCACCCCGCTCTGCCCAGGTCATCGATCTGGATACGGTACGTCAGCGCCACCGGGCGCAACAGCAGCTGGTTCGTCTTGCACCTGAACTCGACGGGCTAGAGATGCTGTATCAGCTCGAGACTGACGCAGACACCTATTACAGCATTCCCCTGCTGGCTTGGGGGCTCAACCAGGACGGCGGCGTTGTCGGGCTAGTGCCCTGGATGGCAACGCTAACCCCTTGTCAGCACATCGATAGTCGGGAAAACGGGCACTTTGTCGGCTACCGTGATCCGGAAACCGAAGAAATTTTTACCGCCCCGCCCGAGCATAAACACGACGAACTCCTTGCCGCCGCTGAGTACTTTGAATACGAAGCGTCCAACGGCATTACGCTCACTCAACAGCTGCCCGACACTCTGGGCACTCACGCACTATGCATGAACACACCCGACATGCCCTGGCAGATGAAACCCGTTCACGGCTGGTCGCTGTATAGCGATGGCAGCATTGACGCCCTGCTGGCTGATGAAGAAGAGGTCACGATGACCCCGGTGCTGCTCGGCGACGACTGCCTGTACAACGCGCGCGCACGCCATCCACGACTGTACTTTTTTCAACGACAAATTGCGCACCGCATCCTGGAGGAAGACCCTGCTACGCTTGAGGCGCTGTCGCTGATGGTCATGCCGTCGTCCTAACCGATGGCACCCACTCAGGATGCCAGACGAATAAAATACCGGTAAACCTCCTCGGCCGTATGCTGCTCAATTAACTCATGGCCGAGGAACTGGCAGAACTTTGGCACGTCACGAACCGTAGCGGGGTCGGTCGCGATGACCTGCAGTACGCCACCCGCCGCCATATCGCGCACTTTGTTGTGCATCAACATGATCGGTTCGGGGCAATAAAGCCCGCTGGTATCCAGCAGCGCATCGAAATCGGGTAAGGTCTCTGCTTGTTTCGCCATTGGGGATCTCGCTCAAAAAAACGCATGATCAACATTATTGTGGAGACTGTTATCGAGCGGCCGACCATGCCATATTTTGCCAAAGGCAAACCGCGCCCAGTGTCTCTCGCCTTGGACACCGGCCTAACGGTTATCCAGTAGCCGCACATGCACCGTCACCTCCTCACGGTCGTGATACAGGTGGCGACACGCAACGGTTGCGTTAACGTCGGCCTGCTTCAGCGCATGCTCCAGCGCGCCTAATCCGCGCTGCACTTCCTGCCAGCGTTGTTTCATCGGCAGTTTTAAATTAAATATCGCTTCACGACACCAGCGGCGTACCAGCCAGCGCTCCATCATCGCCAGTACGCGTGATGGCTTGTCGACAATATCGCAGACCAGCCAATCCAGGCGCTGCGGCGGCTCCCAAACAAAACCGTCTGCTGCCAGGTGATCAACTTGCCCGGTGGCCATTAACGCCTTGTCCATGGGGCCATTATCAATGGCATAGACGTACATGCCACGCTGCACCAGCTGCCATGTCCAGCCCCCGGGCGCCGCCCCCAGATCCGCCGCCTGCATACCCTCGGCCAGACAGGCGTCCCACTCATCGCGCGGCACAAATTCATGCCAGGCCTCTTCCAGCTTCAACGTCGAACGACTCGGCGCGCGCGACGGAAACCGCAGCCGTCGAATTCCCCCCGAAAGCTCACTGCGATTGCCGGGAAAACTCATTCCCAGCTGTACTTGATCACCCGATAGCCACAGTAGATGCAGGCGCCTCCCGCCCGCTTTACGCCGCAATCCGCCGCGCTTTTTCAGCATGATTTCCAGCGGCCGCGTCAATGCTTTTGCCAGGCGAACCAGCGACTTCCCTTCATTGGTATCCGGCGTTTCGTGCCAGATACTTTCAAAGTTCCATCCGGCTTCGCTCACCTGTCCTGCAATCGCGCTAAGACGATCCTCCCGGGAAAGCGTCAGCGCCGGCAGAGCCACAAGGCTTTGCCGCGCAAAAATTAGCTGCGCAAAAGGCACGTCGCGCTGCAGCAGGTTAATAGTGTCGCCATTTATATGCGTTACGCTCGCCCACCCTTCGCCCGTGTGGCCCTTTACGCAGATACCACCCTGCTCGGCATGATGCTCAAGCTCTGCCTGGGCATCGCGCTCAAAGCCTGCTCGGCAGTACACTAGCCACGTTGCTGGAACTGTTTGGCTCACCAAGCTACCCCATTCGAGTATCAAATGACCGTGCATTTTAACACGCCCATCCCCCCACCCTAAGCAATACCCGCACGTTAATAACTCGATCGCGACAAAACAAAGGTGAAAGGCATTGTGTGCCGAAAATATACTTTGGTTGCACGCCTACCTCCTTGACGGCTACCCTTTAACACATGGGGTATGCATCAAAGACATAATAGCGGCCAATAAGCCACGCTACATCAAGCCCCCTCCTTTTTGAAGGATACACCCCCATTCACTGACACGGTAAATACAACAATGCCCTACGTACGCGACACGCTCAACAACCTGAAACAAAGCAGCCCCGCCCAGACAGAATTTTATCAGGCCGCCGAAGAAGTACTTGAGTGCCTGCGCCCCCTGTTTCAACGCTGTCCGCACTACCTTGAACACAACATCATCGAGCGCATCGTTGAGCCCGAACGCCAGATCATGTTCCGCATTTGCTGGACGGACGATAATGGCAAAGTGCAGGTCAATAAAGGCTACCGCGTACAGTTCAACTCAGCGCTGGGGCCGTATAAAGGCGGGCTGCGCTTCCATTCCAGCGTCACGTCCGGCACCATCAAGTTTTTGGGCTTCGAGCAAATTTTTAAAAACGCCCTGACCGGGCTTTCTATCGGCGGCGGCAAAGGCGGCTCCAACTTTGATCCCAAAGGCAGGTCTGACGGTGAAGTCATGCGCTTCTGCCAGGCCTACATGACCGAGCTATATCGTTATATAGGCTCGACAACTGACGTTCCTGCCGGTGATATCGGCGTAGGTCCGCGTGAGATTGGCTACCTGTACGGGCAATACAAGCGCATTACAGGCCGCTACGAAGGCATTCTTACCGGCAAGGGCCTGAACTGGGGCGGCTCCATTGGCCGCAAAGAAGCCACCGGCTATGGCGCCGTGTATTTTGCCCAAAATATGCTCACCGCACGCGCTGAGACACTCCAGGGAAAAACCTGTCTGGTGTCAGGGGCCGGCAACGTTGCCATTTATACCATTGAAAAACTGATCGAGCTCGGCGCCAAGCCGATTACCTGCTCTGATTCGGGCGGCACGCTCCACGATCCCGACGGCATTGACCTGGCGCTGCTTAAGGAGCTCAAAGAAGTACAGCGCACATCGCTCCAGGACTACTTGAAAACACGCGATAACGCGCACTATATTACTGCTGATGAATACCCCGCCGATGACCATGCCGTCTGGCGCATTAATGCCGATATCGCCTTCCCCTGCGCTACGCAAAACGAGTTGACCGCAGCCGACGCCGACGCGCTGTTGAAAAACGGAATAAATTGCGTCAGCGAGGGCGCCAACATGCCTTCTACGACGGATGCCGTTAACTGCTTCATCAATGCCAAAATTGCCTACGGCCCGGGCAAAGCCGCCAACGCCGGCGGAGTTGCGACGAGCCAGCTGGAAATGGCGCAGAACAGCAGCATGGAACAGTGGTCGCTGGAAAAAGTGGATGAAAAGCTCAAGGCAATTATGGCCAACATCCACCAGCAGTGTGCCGATACGGCAGCCGAATTCGACGACCCCACCAATCTGGTGCTCGGCGCCAACATTGCCGGCTTTCGCCGGGTCGCCGACACCATGATCGAACACGGTGTTGTCTGATCGTTTTATAAGCGTAAATGGCGTACACTAGATGGCGGTAACAGTCCTTCCTCACTTTATGGGGAAGGACTGTTTTTATTGGTTATTACGCGTTTGCATTTTCTATTCCAAGGAGAGCAACATGGGATATCGTCCGTCTATCCTGATTAATCGGCTCGATGCCGAGCGCCTGCAACGCCTGATTGACGATGCTCCCGAAAAGGATCTGGCTGTTGCTGAGTTACTTGAGGCAGAGTTGGCTCGGGGCGAAGTCGTCGACCCCGACAGCGTCCCCGATAATGTTGTCAGCATGAACAGTCAAATCCAGTTTACCGACGTGGAACGCAACCGTCAGATGACTCGCACCCTCGTTTATCCACACGCGATGGAAAGCGTAGAAGATGCCATCTCGGTCATGGCGCCAATCGGTGCCGGACTGATCGGGCTGAAGGTTGGCGATGTCGCCGACTGGCCGTTACCCAATGGCGGCACGGCTCGCTTACGTATTGATGCCATCCTTTGGCAGCCCGAGCGTGAGCAGCAATACCACCGCTAACCTCACGCCTCCGATCTTCTGTTCAAGCATTTTACGCTATAGAAAAATCCAGCTCACTCCGGGAGCCTGACTGAGTTTAACTCCCGGGGTGTCGCATCTCGGCCGTCTTTTCATGCCAGCCTTTCTCGCCTTGCCTCTACAGGCTGTAGTGACCAAAAACACTTGACCACTGCAGCCGCACGCACTTTCCCACAGACTGCGTGCTCTCACTCGCTTTCTGTCTATATTGGCTCACTGCTTGCCAGTGCCCAGAGGTTTCTTCCAGCCATTTTTCTTCCACGCACACAAAAAACCCAGCCGGTTGGCTGGGTTTTCTGCGATATAAATGC
>JAKDRW010000075.1 GCA_030454225.1 Vreelandella subglaciescola
ATCAAGGATCGCCGCTGTCGCCCGGTGGATCGTCGAATAAAGCCTCCTGGAAGTATTCGCTGATACGCGTATGGGTGCGCGCGTACCAGTTAACGTCCTTGGTAACGGCGTGCTTGGCGTTTAGCGGGTGAGTGGGAATATGCAGGCGCATATCCACACCGCTGTCGGGATGGGTGGTGATTTGCCGGGTCGCCGAGCGGCGCGACGGGCCGTAGGGGATGAGCTGCGCCAGTGCGGTCTGGCGCTCGGTAGAGGTGGCAAAACGAATGAATTCGCGGGTGTTTTCGCTCTGCCCGGCTCCCTTGGGCACGGCCCAGACTTCGTGCTCCTGAACCTGGCCATCCCAGAGAATTTCGAGGGGCAGGCCACGGTTGACGATGGCGTCAAAGAAACGCCCGTTATATCCCGAGGCCATGACCACCTGGTTCTCGGCCAGCAAACGTACGGGGGTATCGCCGGCTTGCCACCAGCGTAAATCTGTCAGGCCGTTGAGACGTTTGAGCGCCAGTGAAAGGCCGCGCCGGGTACTCAATAGGCGGTACACTTCCTGCTCGGGAACCCCGTAGGAGAGCAAGGCCCATTCCAGGTTGACCGCCGGGTCACGCTGCAGCGCGCGGGGGCCGGGAAAACGCTCTTGATCAAACAGGTCGGCGATGCTTGTCGGTCGTTGCCCGGGGAAGGCATCGCGCCGGTAGGCGACCACGGTGGCGAATACCGAGTGGGTGATGGAACAGCGGTTCAATGCGCCGTCAATGAAGTCACGTTTAGCCGGTGTGCCTTGCGGCGAGGGGGCGAGGATCTCTGGCGACAGAGGTTGTAGAAGACCCTCGGCGCAGCCGGTCCGGGCCTGACTGCGGCGCATGTCGATCAGGTTCCAGGGTACCTTGCCACTGCTCACAGCCTCACGCAGCCCGGACAGCCCGCCGTTGTAGCTATGCACCCGGATGGGGATGCCCGTGGCCCGGGTAAAGGGCGCGAAAAGCGCGCGGCGCTGGGCGCGTGCATAGGCGCCCCCCCAGCTGAGAATATCCAGAGGCTCGGCCGCGGGGGCGTCATCACTTGCTTGGGTCAGCGGCGAAAAAGCGACGATCAACCCCAGCGCCAGCATGACGCCAAGTCCCTTGAGTGCCCGTTTTGCCGGTTGGTCAGCCCGTACCATGCTCTTCCCCTTGCAGCTCTTCGCTGTGTTGCATATAGGCGCGGGTGATGCTCGTTTCATACACTACGCCGAGAAAGGTGCCGCCCGCCTTGTCGTCGACCACCACAATGGCTTCACCGGTCACATCCTGCGGATGGTGCATGGCGTCCCACACCGAGGCGTCGGGGTCCAGGACGGGACGCGGCGTATCCCGACACTCGCTGACGCGGAGGTGACCGCGTCCCTGGCTGCGCATGACCTCCAGGTCGGCCAGCGTTACGCTGCCGCGATAGCGTTGCTTGTCATCGACCCGGCAGGCCTCGCCATGGCCGCTTTCGCTCAGGGTCATCACGGCCTGTTGTACGCTGTCACGCGGGTTCAGCGTCACGCAGTCCTGGCTCAGCAAGTGCTTGAGCGAGGCGCTTTGTAGCAGCGCGCGGCTACGCCCGGCGGAAAGGTCCAGCCCGCGCTGGGCGAGCTGCATATCGAACAGGGAGCGCCCGAACAGCTGCGCAGCGATGGGGCTGGCCAGGGTGACGCTGGCGAGTGCGGCGGTGGTCAGTACATAGCTGCCGGTGAGCTCGAAGACAATCAGCAGCGTGGTCAGCGGCGCGCCGATTACCGGCGCGGTGACCGCGACCATGCCGCATACGGCATAAAACACAAAGGTATCGCCGGCCAGGCCGGCTTGACCGATCAGCGTGCCGCAAAGCGCACCGAATAAAGTGCCGATCACCAACGCCGGGCTGAAGACGCCACCGCCAAAGCCCATGCCGATACACATTGCCGTGGCGGCCAGCTTGAGCACCAGTACCACGACCAGATCGAGGCTACCGAATGCGCCCTTGATGGTGGCAAAACGCAGCGTCTCCTGGCCCATGCCGAGGATATCCGGCACCCAGAGCGCCACCAGCCCCAGCATCGCCCCCGCCAATGCCGGGCGTAGCGAAGGTACGACCGGTAACCGGGTGGCCTGGCGGCTAACAGCAAGAATGGCGTGAATGTAGGCACCGGCCACCAGCGCCCCCAAACCGCCGATGACGATGAACGCGACAAACTCCCAGGGGTGGGGCACGGCGGTATCGGTGACGTGGAAAAGCGCGCCGCGCGACAGCACATGGGTCGCAATGACGTGCCCCACGATAGCTGCGGCGGCCACCGGGGCGAAGGCGCGCAGGGCGTAGTGGCGCAGCACGACCTCATGGGCAAAGACGATGCCGGCAAGCGGCGCATGGAAGGCCGTGGCAATAGCCGCCGCCACGCCGGCGGCAATGATCACGTTATCGTCGGAACGCCCCAGGCGCAGCAACTTCGCCCCCAGCGAGCCCAGAGTGGCGCCCATATGCACCAGCGGGCCATACTGGCCGACCGATGCCCCGCTGCCCAGCGAGACCAGGCCGGAAAGCGCCGAGAGCAAGCCGGCTCGCGCGGGAAGCCGCCCGCGTCGAGTTTGCACGGCGGCGATCAGGTCGGTCGGCGTGTGGGGGCGTTGTTCGCGGATGGCGCGATGCAGCTGTCCCACCACCAGGCCACCCAGCGTGGGGATGGCTACCGTGGCGATGGCCAGCGCCTGCGGATGATCGAACATCATGCGCCCGCGAGGCGAGATCAGTAAGAGGTCATTGAGCCAGATCACCGCGCTGACAAACCCCGCCGCGGCCAGCGCAGCGAGACCGCCCGTCAGCGCGCCAAGCAGCACCAGGCCCAGAAAGCGCAGCATGCCCCGCGCTCCCCGGGGAGGATGCCCGCTGTGCCTATCCTGGTATCGGGCACGCGTCCTTTCCAACTGCCCCATGTTGGCCACCACCTTATGTTGTCCCGGGGTGGTTCGCTCCGGGACTGGGGAGAGGGTGTTCCTCTAGGTGTAGGGGGAAAGCGTGCGGAGGGCAAGCCGGCAGCTAGAAGCCAGCGGCGCTGCGTTGTTTTACGGGCGCTATGGTTTACGGCGTTGCGTCTTCCTGTTCGGGGCTGTCGAGCCACTGATCCAGCCGGGCGGTGAGGGTCTCCAGGCCGTCTTTTTTCAGCGCTGAGAATAGCTGCACCGTGACCAGGTCTTCCCATTCGATAAGCCGTTTGCGCACTTTCTGTAGCGAAGCGTTGGCGGGGCCTTTCTTCAGCTTGTCGGCTTTGGTGAGCAAAATATGCACCGGCAGGTCGCGCTCGTCGGCAAAGCCCAGCAGCAGCTCGTCAAATTCGGTGAGCGGATGACGTACGTCCATCATCAGTATCAGCCCGCGCAGGCTCTGGCGGTTGCACAGGTAGTCGGATAGGTGCGACTGCCAATCGCGTTTGACCGCTTCGGGCACTTTGGCATAGCCGTAGCCGGGCAGATCGATCAGCCGCAGAGCAGCGTCGTTGCCCAGGCAAAACGCGTTGATCAGCTGGGTGCGCCCCGGCGTGCGCGAAGTGCGCGCCAGCGCTTTTTGCCGGGTCAGGGCGTTGATGGCGCTGGACTTGCCGG
>JAKDRW010000039.1 GCA_030454225.1 Vreelandella subglaciescola
TCTATGAATACTAAATCAGTTTAAACGAAACTAATGATTGTTAACACACCCTAGCAGCTTAGCGGCGCTTTTTGCCCTTGGCCGGGGTTTTTGGCCGCGGCTTGGGTTTGGTACCGCGCCCGCCGCTCGGGGCTTCCGGCGGCACGCGGTAGTGCAGGTATAAATCCAGCACCAGCTCGGGCAGCTGGGCAGTTAGCGTTTCCAGCCGCTGGGCATCGCCCGACAGCTCGGCGATATCGGGCTCGTCGTCGAACAGCCCAGAAAGCAGCATGAACGGCAGCAGCAGGGCGGCGGCGGCCGCTTCGTCGTCGGCAAACCAGGCGCTCTCATCGCTGAATACGCCTTCCATAAAGCCCGCGCACCAGTCGCCGATGGGGGTTTCCTCGGGGGGCAGCCCGTCGAGGATCGGCTCAAAGGGCAGCTCTACCAGCCCGCCCTGTTCCAGCAGCGCAATGGCGTTATCGCGCAGCGCCGTCAGCAGGCCGTTAATCTCGTCGCGCTCGGCATTATCGGCGTAGGCGGGCTCGCCCTGAAACAGTTCGGCAAGCCACTGCGCGGCGGGCACCTCGCTCGGCGCAACGGCCAGCGCCACCATGAAACCGTGGGTTGAAATCAGGTCCAGCGCGTCTTCATCGACCCGATCTGAATCGAGAAAGTCGTCCAGCCGTTCGAGCGCGTCGTCGCTTAACAGCGGCTCGGGCGGCGCGGCCTCGGGGGCGTTCTGGTGCGGGGAAGTGGGGCGCTGTGACATGCAAAGCCTCGCGAGTTGTCGTTTGCTAATAGCTGGCGTTTGAAAAGGATGAAGACGGTGTCCAGTTTATCATTAAATGCGGCCTTACCCCTGCCGGCCTGGGCCGATGAAACCTTGGCCAGGCTGGATAATATTGCCCTTGAGGCCGCCGCGCGCGTCCGCGTCAGCGAGGCGCTCGAGCGTGCCCGCGAAGTTTATCCGGCGCTTCCTGCCCCCGGGGTGTGGTTTGACCTGAAAGGCGCATCGGCCGGGCAGGCGCATCTGGGGCGCGGCGGGCTGCGGTTTAATTCGGTGCTGCTGCGCGAAAACCGCGGCATCTTTTTTGCCGAAGTGATTCCCCACGAGCTTTCGCACTGGCTGGTGTTTCACCTGCAAGACGGGGTGCGCCTGAAACCCCACGGGCGCGAATGGCAAACGGTGATGCGTGAGCTGTTTGCGCTGGCGCCAAGCGTTACCCACCGGCTGGATATAAGCCGCGCACGCCCGGCGCCGTATCGCTACCGCTGCCGGTGTCGCGACTACCATTTTACCCCCCAGCGCCACGCGCAGCGGCAGAAAGGGCGCCGTTACCGCTGTCGACAATGCGCTGAGACCTTGGTCTATTGTGGCCGTAACACTGCTCTATGATAACTATAAGCCTTTGTTTTATATATAAAAAATATCGATACCAAGGTCTAGGTTAAAGGCCGGGAAAGAGGACGCTATGCTGGGTAAGCGAAGACGTTAACTATCGCCTGCCGTGTCGCGGGTGAGCGTTACGAAAGCACACTGTTCCACGGAGGCCCTTATGAGCGAACAACAACAACAGCCCGCCAATGCGTCACCGCAACCCCACGTTTATCCGGTGCGCGACGCTATCGCCGCCAATGCCTGGGCCGATCAAAAACAATACGCGGCCATGTATCAGCGCTCGATAGACGATCCCGACGGCTTTTGGGCCGAGCAGGCCAAACGGCTTGACTGGGTCAAGGCGCCGACCCAAATCAAGAATACCTCGTTTGATCGCAATGACGTGGACATCCGCTGGTTTGAAGACGGCAGGCTCAACGTCGCGGCCAACTGTCTGGATCGCCATTTGCAACAGCGTGGCGACCAGGCCGCGATTATCTGGGAAGGCGACGATCCCGCCGACTCGCGCCGCATTACCTATACCGAGCTTTACCAGCGCACCAATCAGCTGGCCAACGCGCTTAAAGCGCTGGGCATCGGCAAGGGTGACACCGTCACCCTGTACATGCCGATGATTCCCGAAGCGGCGATAGCGATGCTTGCCTGCGCGCGTATCGGCGCGGTGCACTCGGTGATTTTTGGCGGCTTCTCGCCCGATGCCATTGCCCAGCGGGTGATCGGCGCGCAGTCGAGGCTGGTGATTACCGCCGATCAGTCCGTGCGCGGCGGCAAGCACGTGCCGCTCAAGGATAACGTCGACGCTGCGCTGACCCGCGAGGGCACCGAGATATGCGAAAACGTGCTGGTGGTCAAGCGCACTGGTGGCGATATCGATTGGCACGCCGACCGCGACGTCTGGTATGCAGAGTTGGTCGACAAGCAGGAAAGCGAATGCCCCGCGCCGGCGATGAACGCCGAAGACCCGCTGTTTATTTTGTATACCTCGGGCTCCACCGGCGCGCCCAAAGGTCTCAAGCACACCACCGGCGGCTATTTGACCTACGTGTCGCTGACGCATCAGTACGTGTTCGACTACCACGCCGGCGAGGTGTTCTGGTGCACCGCCGATGTGGGCTGGGTGACCGGGCACAGCTACCTGATTTACGGTCCGCTGGTAAACGGCGCAACCACGCTGATGTTTGAAGGCGTGCCGACCTACCCGACCCACGGGCGCATGGGCGAAATCGTCGACAAACACGGGGTCAACATCCTGTATACCGCGCCCACCGCGGTGCGCGCGCTGATGGCCCACGGCGATCAGGTGATGGACTCGAGCACGCGCGACAGCCTGCGGCTGCTGGGCTCTGCCGGCGAGCCGATCAACCCCGAAGCCTGGGAATGGTTTTATCGCGTCATGGGCAACGCGCGCTGCCCGATTGTAGATACCTGGTGGCAGACCGAAACGGGCGGCATCATGATCGCGCCGCTACCCGGGGCCACGCCGCTCAAGCCCGGCGCGGCGACAAGGCCGTTTTTTGGCATCAAGCCGGCGATCATGGATAGCGAAGGCCGCCGGCTTGAAGGCGAGGCCGAGGGCAATCTGGTTATCCTGGATTCCTGGCCGGGGCAGGCGCGCTCTATCTGGAACAATCACTCACGCTTTGTGAGCACTTACTTTTCAACCTACGACGGCGTGTATTTCAGCGGTGACGGCTGCCGTCGCGACGCTGACGGCGACTACTGGATCACCGGCCGCGTGGACGACGTGCTCAACGTCTCGGGCCACCGTATGGGCACCGCCGAAATCGAATCGTCGCTGGTGGCGCACGAGGCGGTTGCCGAAGCCGCGGTGGTGGGCTACCCCCACGACATCAAAGGGCAGGGCATCTATATCTACGTCACCCTGGGCGACGACGTGGAGCCGACCGAGGCGCTCAAAAAGGAGCTCGCGCAGCGGATGCGCCGGGACTTGGGGCCGGTTGCCGCGCCGGATATCATCCAGTGGGCGCCGTCGCTGCCCAAAACGCGCTCGGGCAAGATCATGCGGCGCATCCTGCGCAAAATTGCCGCCAACGAATGCGACGGCCTGGGCGACACCAGTACGCTTGCCGACCCCAGCGTGGTCGACGAGCTTATCGAGCAGCGCCTGAATCGCTAGGCGGTTCAAATTCCGTTCAGGGGATATTATACAAGCGGATGAAAAGCTGGCTGGGGTTTTTCGGGAGGGGAACAATAAACACCGGTAATGTTAGTTAAAGTGCTGTTATTCAATAAAAAATAATAATACCAATGTCTAACATAAAGGGCTGGTAGCGAGGTTTATGCTAGGGTGAAAGAAGGCGGTCGTATACCGTCGACCACGCCACTGACAGCATGTTTATACCGGCAGTGTATTTCCACGGAGAGGCAATCCATGAGCGAACAACACCACGACGTCTATCCGGTGCGCGAAGATTTCGCCGCCAATGCTTGGGCCGATGCCACGCAGTACGCGGCCATGTATCAGCGCTCGATAGACGACCCGGAGAGCTTCTGGGCCGAGCAGGCCAAGCGTCTTGACTGGATCAAGACGCCGACCAAAATCAAGAATACCTCGTTTGCGCGCGACAACGTGGATATCCGCTGGTTTGAAGACGGCGAGCTTAATGTGGCGGCCAACTGCCTGGATCGTCACCTGGAAATTCGCGGCGGCGACACCGCCATTATCTGGGAAGGCGACGACCCCGCCGAGTCGCGCCATATTACCTACGCCGAGCTTTACGACCGCACCAACCAGCTGGCCAACGCGCTCAAGGAAATGGGCATCGGCAAGGGCGACACCGTCACCCTGTACATGCCGATGATTCCCGAAGCGGCCGTCGCGATGCTTGCCTGCGCGCGTATCGGCGCGGTGCACTCGGTGATTTTTGGCGGTTTCTCGCCCGACGCCATTGCCCAGCGGGTCAAAGGCGCGCAGTCGCGGCTGGTGATTACCGCCGATGAGTCCGTGCGCGGCGGCAAGCACGTGCCGCTCAAGGATAACGTCGATGCCGCCTTGACCCGCGAAGGCACCGAGGTGTGCGAGCACGTGCTGGTGGTCAAGCGTACCGGCGGGGATATCGAATGGCATAGCGAGCGCGATGTCTGGTACCACGACATGGTCGACAAGCAGGGGCTGGTATGCCCGGCGGAGCCGATGAACGCCGAAGATCCGCTGTTTATCCTGTATACCTCGGGCTCCACCGGCGAACCCAAAGGCCTCAAGCACACCACCGGCGGCTATTTGACCTACGCCGCGATGACGCATCAGTACGTGTTCGACTACCACGAAGGCGAAGTTTACTGGTGCACGGCGGATGTGGGCTGGATCACCGGGCACAGCTATATCGTCTACGGACCGCTGGCCAACGGCGCAACCACGCTGATGTTTGAAGGCGTGCCGACCTACCCGACCCACGGGCGCATGGGCGAAATCGTCGACAAGCACCAGGTGAATATCCTTTACACCGCGCCCACGGCCATCCGCGCATTTATGGCCCACGGCGACAAGATCATGGAATCGAGCCAGCGCGACAGCCTGCGCCTGCTGGGCACGGTGGGCGAGCCGATCAACCCCGAAGCCTGGGAATGGTTCTACCGGGTGATGGGCAACGAGCGCTGCCCGATTGTGGATACCTGGTGGCAGACCGAAAATGGCGGCATCATGATCGCGCCGCTACCCGGTGCTACGCCGCTCAAGCCCGGCTCGGCGACGCAGCCGTTTTTCGGCGTGCAGCCGGCAATCATGGACAGCGACGGCAAGCAGCTTGACGGCGAGGCCGAAGGCAACCTGGTGATACGGGATTCCTGGCCGGGACAGGCGCGCTCTATCTGGGGCGACCACGAACGCTTTGTCAGCACGTATTTCTCGACCTACGACGGTGTCTACTTCACCGGCGACGGCTGCCGCCGCGACGCCGACGGCGACTACTGGATCACCGGCCGGGTGGACGACGTGCTCAACATTTCGGGCCATCGCATGGGCACCGCCGAAATCGAGTCGGCGCTGGTGGCGCACGAGGCGGTTGCCGAAGCCGCGGTAGTGGGCTACCCCCACGACATCAAGGGCCAGGGCATCTACATCTACGTTACCCTGGGCGACGATGTGGAACCCACCGACGCGCTCAAAAAAGAGCTGACCCAGCAGGTGCGCAAAGAGATCGGCCCGATTGCTTCGCCGGATATCATCCAGTGGGCGCCGTCGCTGCCCAAAACGCGCTCGGGCAAGATCATGCGGCGCATTCTGCGCAAGATTGCCGCCAACGAATGCGACGGCCTGGGCGATACCAGCACGCTTGCCGACCCCAGCGTGGTTGACGAGCTCATCGAGCACCGCGCCAACCGCTAAGCGCTGCCGCTTACTCGCGCTAACACTACAGCCATCGAAGCTGCCGGCCCCTGCGCCGGCAGCGTTGTTTCTGGCGCCTGAATGAGGGGCAACAATGACAGAATCGTGCAAACCATCCTTGGGCATGGTGAATCGCTTGATGTACCATCGCAGAAGACTATTGCCGCAGACTAGCGCCATAGGCGGGTATAACAGTGCTAACTATTAAGTATTAATTGATAAGCACTAACGCAGCAGTACTGGCGCCGAGCACTACCTCTAACCCATAGGGCCAGGCGCCGCGACGGCAGGCTCTTGACGGCTGCTCAAGGATCCGAAGGAGACCCCATGGCTATTGCCCATAAATTTATCGTCGCCGATGATCACCCGCTGTTTCGTGCGGCGCTCACCCAGGCGCTGCGCCAGCTCGCCCCGCAGGTGGATATCGTCGAAGCCGACACTATGGAGGCCACCAAGGACGTCGTTAACCGACATCCCGACGCCGATCTGGTGCTGCTCGACCTGCATATGCCGGGCGCCAACGGCTTTTCGGGGCTGATTCAGCTACGCGGGCAAATGCCCGATATTCCGGTAGCGGTGGTTTCCGGCAGCGACGAGCCCTACGTGGTACGCCGCGCGCTTGACTACGGCGCGTCGGGATTTATCCCCAAGTCGTCATCGCTTACGCTGATCGCCGAGGCGGTGGGTGAAATTCTGGCTGGCGAAATCTGGCTGCCCGAAGCGCTTTCCGGCGTGCTTGAAGATACCAACGAAGAAGAAGCGCGCTTTGCCGAAGCGATCGCCTCGCTCACGCCCCAGCAGTTTCGCGTGCTCAACATGCTTAACGAAGGGCTTTTGAACAAGCAGATCGCCTTTGAGCTGAGCGTGTCCGAGGCCACCATCAAGGCCCACGTGACCGCTATTTTGCGTAAGCTGGGCGTGCATTCGCGTACCCAGGCGGTGATTGCCGCGAAAAAACTCGAAGTCGATCCGCCCAAAGTCGAGTCCTAGCGATTGTCTCGCGCGCCGCGGCTGGCCTGCAGCGTGCGGGTCAGCAGGGCGCGCAGCGCCGCCGGGCGCACCGGCTTTAGCAGCAGGTGGTGGCCGGCGCGCTTGACCTGCTCGGCGACCTCTTCGCTGCGATCAGCGGTAATCACGATGCTGGGCACCGCCCCCTGCAGGCGCTCAACCAGCGCCTCAAGCGCCATCAGGCCGGTCACTTCGTTATCCAGGTGGTAGTCGGCCAGAATGGCGTCGGGGTCGCCCTCCATGTTGCGCAGGATCGACTTGGCGCCGCCGATGCTGGTGGCGCTAAAGACTTCGCACCCCCAGCCGCCGAGCATGGCGGCCATGCCCTCAAGAATCAGCGATTCGTTGTCGATGCACACAATTCGCGTGCCGGCCAGCTTGTTACCCGCGCGGCGCCCGGGCTCTGGCGGCTGGTCCGCGGTGGCCTGTGCGGCCACCGTCGGCACGCTGACGCTGAAGACCGTGCCGTAGCCCTCCCACGAGCGCACCTTCAGCGGGTGATCGAGCACCCGGCTCATGCGCTCGGCGATTGACAGCCCCAGCCCCAGGCCTTTTTCGCTTTCGCGGTGGCGCGAGGCTTGATCGAGGCGGCGAAATTCCTGGAAAATCTCCGTCTGCTTGGCCTCGGGAATCCCCGGTCCGGTATCCCATACTTCGATGCGCAGCCCGTTGCCCGAGCGCCGACAGCCGAGCAGCACGCGGCCTTCCTGGGTATAGCGCAGCGCGTTGGAAAGGAAATTCTGGATAATCCGGCGCAGCATCTGCGCATCCGAATCGACCCACTGGGCGGTGGGCACGACGACCAGGTCGAGCCCGCGCTCGGCGGCCATGACGTCGAATTCGGCGCGCAGCGGGCGGACAATGTCGGCCAGCGCAAAGTGGCTGCGTCTGGCCGTCAGCGCCCCGGCGTCGAGCTTGGAAATATCCAGAAGCGTGCCCAAAAGCTCTTCGGCGGCCTGCAGCGAGTTATCGATATGGCCGATGGTACGCTGGGCGGCGGTGGTGTTTTCGTCCTGCATCAGCGCCGAGGTAAACAGTCGCGCGGCGTTGAGCGGCTGCAGCAGGTCGTGGCTGGCGGCGGCGAGAAAGCGCGTTTTCGATGCGTTGGCGTCTTCGGCCAGCCGCTTGGCCTGCGACAGCGCCCGGGTGCGTTCGCGCACCCGTTCCTCAAGCGTTTCGTTGGTTTCCTTGAGCGCAATCTCGGCTTGGCGACGCTCGGTAATGTCCTGATACAGCGCGAAGAAGCCCAGAATCGACTGGGCGTCGTCAAAGTGCGGCGTGTAGGTCACCAGCATATGGCGTCGCTCGGCGTTGAGCGGCATGGCCACTTCAAAGTTGACGCGCTCGCCGTCAAGCGTCCGCTGGATCCAGTCGGCGCGCTCGTGCGACTTGTCGGAGGGCATGACGTCGGCGAAGCGCCGGCCGATAACCGCGTGACGATCGACCCCAAAGGCCTGCTCGTAGGCGCGGTTGGTAAACAGGTAGCGGCAATCCTTGTCAAAATAGGCGATCAGCGCCGGCACGTTATCGGTATAGATGCGGATGTTGTTTTCCGAGCGGATCAGCGCCTCTTCGATGCGCTTTTGCTGGCTGATGTCCTGATAGGTATAGACAAAGCCGCCGCCGGGCATGGGGTTGCCCTGAACTTCCAGCACGCTGCCGTCCTGGCGGTAGCGCACGTAGCGGTGGGGTTTTCCCTCGCGGATATTGTCCACCAGCAGCTCGACGTGCTCCTCGGGATCGCCGGGACCGTATTCGCCGCTGTGGGCGTTATAGCGGAAGATGCGGTCAATCGGGGTGCCCACGCGGATCAGGTGGTCGGGGAAATGAAACAGCTCCAGGTAGCGCTGGTTCCATACCACCAGACGCAGGTTTTGATCGACGACGCCGATGCCCTGGTTGATGTTTTCGATGGTGGCCTGCAGCAGCGCGCGGTTGAACTCGAGTACCTGCGAAGCTTCATCGACAATCGATATCACGTCGGAAATGCCGATGCCGCGCCCCTGCAGCGCTGAGTTGACTACGATGCGCGCCGATGAGGCACCCAGCACCGAGGCCAGAAAACGTTCGGTAAACTGGATGATGTCGATAGAGGCGCGCGCCTCGTCGTTGGGCGGCGCGGCGTTGCGCCGGGCATAGTCGCTAAAAGCGCGCTCCACCTGGCTTTCACCCAGAAAGCGTTCGCACAGCGCTTTCAAATCGCCCACCGTGGTGGCGCCGGTCCAGGGGCGGTTGATCGAGGCCTGACGGGTTTCGACGCTGTCGACAAACAGCGAGGCCTGAATGCGTTCGACGACGCGCTGCGAGCTCAGCTGCGAGACAAAAACATAGCAAAACAGGTTAACCCCGAGCGAAAGCATGACGCCGTGGGTAAAAGGGTCGCCGAGGTGCAGGCCAAACAGCGTGGTAGGCGAGAGCCAGGCAACCCCCAGCGGGCCCGCCGTGACCCAGCCACCGGGCAGTACGCCGGCATGGGCAAGCGCCGGCCCCAGCAGGCTGTAGGCCCAGATGGCAAAGCCCGCGTTAAGCCCCACCATTACCCCCAGCCAGTTGCCGCGCTTCCAGTAAATCCCGCCGATCAGCGCCGGCGCGAACTGGGCGGCGGCGGCAAACGAGAGCATGCCGATCGAGGCAAGCGAGCTGAATTCGGCGAGCATGCGGTAAAACCCGTAGGCCAGCGCCAGCACGGCAATAATGGTACAACGCCTGACGCGCAGCACCAGCCGCCCGTAGTCTCTGTCCTGGGTATCAAACCAGCGCAGGCGAAACAGCGCCGGAATGACGATCTCGTTGGACACCATGATCGATACCGCCACGGCGGCGACCAGCACCATGCTGGTCGAGGCCGAAAAGCCGCCGATAAAGGTCAGCAGCGTCAGCCAGTCGTGGCCCGAGGCCATGGACAGCGCCAGCACGTAGGTGTCGGGTTCAATGTTGCTGTCGCCGAACAGCCACAGCCCCGCGGCCGCCAGCGGCACCACAAAAAAGGCCATCGCCAGCAGGTACAGCGGAAACAGCCAGCGCGCCTGACGGGCATCGTCGGGGTGGGTATTTTCGACCACGGCGACGTGAAACTGGCGCGGCAGGCAGAAAATCGCCAGCATCGCGAGCAGCGTCTGCGCCCAAAAGCCGTTGCCGAAGCTCTGGTTGACCAGCTGGCTTTCCAGCTTTAACTGGCTGTTGGCGTAGCGGGTCAGTTCGCCCAGGCCGTCAAACATGCCCCATGTCACCACCGCGCCCAGTATGATAAAGGCGGCGAGCTTGACCAGCGACTCGAAGACCACGGCGTGGATCAGGCCTTCGTGGTGTTCGGTGGCGTCGGTGTGGCGGGTGCCGAATAAAATCGCGAACAGCGCCATGACGCAGGCGATATAAAAGGCCGAATCGCCAAACAGCGGCGCGTGCGACGTGCCGGTCCCGCCGGTAAGAATACTGAAGGACGCCGCCACGGCTTTCAGCTGCAGGGCGATATAGGGCAGCGTGCCGACCAGCGCGATCAGGCTGGCAAACACCGCAAGCGACTGCGCCTTGCCGTAGCGCGAGGCAATAAAATCGGCAATCGAGGTGACATTCTGGTGCTTGGCCACGCGGATCATCTTGGCCAGCACCGGCCAGAACAGCAGGAAGGTCAGAATCGGGCCGACAAAAATACTGGCAAATGACCAGCCCGACGTCGCCGCCTGGCCCACGGCGCCGTAAAACGTCCACGAGGTGCAGTAAATCGCCAGCGCCAGGCTGTAAATCAGCGGCCGGCGGCGGCTGGCGCCGTGAGTATGCGCCCGGCGGTCGCCGATCCAGGCAATCCCGAACAGTAGCGCAATATATACCAGCGATACTGCAATGAGTAGCCCCGCATAAAACATGAAACGCTCCCGCCGTGGCGCGTAGTGATGCTGGCCTGGCCGCCAACAAAAACGCCCATTCTAGGCGAAATGGGCGTGGGCGTCAGGCGCAAAAGAGCGCGCTAGCGGTGGAAAGTGGCCGCGTGGATGGCGGTCATGGTGCGGGGTTACCCTGCGTCAGCCGAGCGGCACGCGTTTGTATAGAGGCTGGCGTCCTTACGCAGGGTGCGCAATTCGCTCAGCGCGGGCTCGCCGCTGTCATCGTCGAGCGGCACCAGCTCGCGATTACCGCAGTTGAGCAGGTAAGGGGTGGGGGTTACCACGTCGGCGTAGTGGTGCTCAAAGTGATAGACGATTAGCTCGGCGGTGCGCGTTTGGCCGCGGGTTTGGCGCACAATGCCGTCACTATCGACCACGCTGAACTCGTTGGTCATGGGGAAAATCAAGGTCCAGGGACGCCAGATCGAGCTGCCGGTGTGGCTTGATAGCACCACGCTGGTGTCGGGCAGCTGCTGCTGCTTGTTGGCAAACCAGCTGTACTCGCTGTTGACCTGGTAGCCCAGCATGCCGAGCCCGGCGCATACCGGCACGATCCATTTGGGCAGGCGTTTGCCGCTCAGCGTGCGCAATATAAGGCCGATGCCCGCAGCGGCAAGGCCTGAGAAAACGGCGGCGATTAGATGCCAGATCATGGCTTATCCTCGGTGAAAGAAGGCGGGCTTCCGTATGGAAGCCCGCCTGGTTCAGGGTCGAAGCATTTCAGCGTGAGCGATTATGCGTCAGTGGCTCAGGTGCGGCGCACTGCCAGCCCCTTTCGGGTAGCGTACGCTTTCGACCAGGTCCTGAATCGCCTGCGGCGGTGCGGCGGTCGCGTTGGACACGATGAAGGCGGCCGCGAAGTTCATGATAGCACCCAGCGCGCCGAAGGACTGCGGCGAGATGCCCAGCATCCAGTTATCCGGCGTGTTCGGCAGCATATTGGTGCCGGGGATAAAGAACCAGCCAAGGTAGGTGAAGATGTACAGCAGGGTGGTCAAAAGCCCTGTCAGCATCCCAACGACGGCGCCGTGGTTGTTGATACGCTTGGAGAAGATGCCCATCATCAGCACTGGGAACAGCGACGCACCGGCAATCCCGAAAGCCAACGCCACGGTCTGGGCGGCAAACCCGGGCGGATTGAGCCCCAGGTAGGTCGCCAGCAGAATCGCCCCGCCCATGGAGATGCGCGCGGCCAGCATTTCGCCTTTTTCAGTAATGCTCGGGTTGATCGTGGTCTTGATCAAGTCGTGGCTGATGGCCGATGAAATCGCCAGCAGCAGACCCGCGGCGGTCGATAGCGCTGCGGCAACCCCGCCGGCGGCAATCAGCCCGATCACCCAGGGCGGCAAGTTGGCAATTTCGGGGTTGGCAAGCACCAGAATATCGTTGTTGACGGAAAGCTCGTTACCTTCCCAGCCACGCTCGGCGGCGGTGTCGGCAAAGTCTTCGTTAGTGTCTTGATACATCTGGATGCGGCCGTCGCCATTCTTGTCCTCGAAGTTGATCAGGCCGGTGTGCTCCCAGGAGCGGATCCACTCGGGGCGGTCTTCATAGCGGATGGGATTTTGCGCGGCGGCGTCGTAGTTCTCGGTCTGCTCGGCCATGTCGGGATACACGGTAGTCATCAGGTTCAGCCGCGCCATCGAGCCGACGGCCGGTGCGGTGACGTACAAAAGCGCGATGAACACCAGCGCCCAGCCGGCCGACCAGCGCGCATCGGCGACTTTGGGCACGGTGAAAAAGCGGATGATGACGTGCGGCAGTCCGGCGGTACCCACCATCAGCGACAGCGTGAACAGCACCATGTTGAGCTTGTTGTCGACGTCCGCCGTGTAGGCGTTAAAGCCCAACGCGGTAACCACCTGGTCGAGCTTGTCGAGCAGCGGCACGCCCGATTCGGTGTGGGTGCTGAACATGCCGAACATGGGGATGGGGTTGCCGGTCAGGTGCATGGCGATGAACACCGCCGGAATGGTGTAGGCAATGATCAGCACCACGTACTGGGCGACCTGGGTATAGGTAATGCCCTTCATGCCGCCAAACACGGCGTAGAGGAATACGATTAGCGCGGCAATCCAGATGCCCGCGGTGTTGGACACCTCCAGAAAGCGCGAGAAGGCCACGCCGGCACCGGTCATCTGGCCGATGACGTAGGTCACCGAGGCGATGATCAGACACACCACGGCAATCAGGCGCGCGGTGTTGCTGTAAAAACGGTCGCCGATAAAGGCCGGTACGGTAAATTTACCGAACTTGCGCAGGTAGGGCGCGAGCAGCATGGCCAGCAGCACGTAGCCGCCGGTCCAGCCCATCAGGTAGGTCGAGTTGGCGTAGCCGCCGGCGGCCAGCAGACCGGCCATGGAGATAAACGAGGCCGCCGACATCCAGTCGGCCGCCGTCGCCATGCCGTTGGTGATGGGGTGCACGCCGCCGCCGGCGACGTAGAAATCCTTGGTGGAGCCGGCGCGTGCCCAGATGGCAATGCCGATATATAGCGCAAACGAGGCGCCAACAAACAGTATGTTGATAACGAACTGGTCCATGCTGGCTTACTCCCCGAGGCCGTATTTTTTGTCAAGCTGGTTCATCTTCCAGGCGTAGAAGAAGGTCAGCGCGATGAACGTCAGGATTGAGCCTTGCTGGGCAAACCAGAAGCCAAGGTCGGTCCCGCCGACGGGGATGCCCGCGAGCAGCGGGCGAAACAGGATGGCGCAGCCGTACGACACGAAAGCCCAGATAATCAGGCAGCCGAAAATGGTACGTACGTTGGCTTTCCAGTATGCAGCAGCGTTGGAAGTATCATCTGCCATGGGGTTGCTCTCCGCTTGTGATTGTTAAGGTTTGGAGATTGCGTGAGTGAAGGACAGCTCGGCCATGCGGTGCGCGAGTGAATGCGCCGTTCACGCCGGGCGATATCAGCACGGCGCATGGCATGCCCTTGATAGTGGCTAATAAACGCCAAAAAAGAAGCCAGACTTTGGTCTTTCAACCAAGGTATCAAGGCTATTAAGCAGGCGGGAAGCGGGCAGCGCTGTGACGATAGTATAGGTGTCGAGGCGGTCGCGGGCGTCGATACTCGGGGGACGTCAGTTTAATCTCGCCGAGGTGTTTATGGTCGATGTAGAGCTATCCCAACCGCCTTTTACGCTGCTCGACGCGGCGGGCCGCGAACACGCCCGCCGGGGCATGGATATCGCCTACTTCGACCGTGATGAAATTATCCTGGATACCGGCCAGGCCGGCGAATCGCTGTTTTTGATCCATCAGGGCGAAGTGGCCGAGGTGGACCCGACGCTGCCCCAGGCGACTGCGCGCATCGGCCTTTACACCGCGGGAGACCTGTTTGGCGCCATCAGCATCATCAACGGTCAGAGCCGCTACCGCTTTATCGCCGAGCAGGACTGCCTGTGCTATCTGTTTCCCAAGGTGCTGTTTCAGCAGCTATGCCGCGCCTACCCCGCGTTTGACGATTTTTTCCGCCAGTCGCTGGCGCACAAGGCGCGGCTGCTGATGGAAAAGCGCGCTGAAGGGGGCGTGACGATGGCCGGTTTCATGCTGGCGCAAATTAGCGCGTGCATGCGTGAGCCCCAGCGTATCGACGCCGCGGCCGATATCGCCAGCGCGGTCGGCCAGCTCAATCAGAGTCACGCCGACAGCCTGCTGGTCGAGCGCGAGGGCGCGTGGGGCATGCTCACCAAGACCGATCTGCTCAACGCGCTGGTGGTTGACGGGCGGGCCCAGCACAGCCCGGTCGGAGGCATCGCCCGCTATCGGCTGGTCACGGTGGCCCCCGGCCAGTACCTGTTTGAAGCGCTGATAGTGATGACCCGGCACAAGGTCTCGCGCGTGGTCGTGCTTGACGGGCAGACGCCGGTGGGCGTGGTTGAGCTGACCGACGTGCTGAGCTATTTTTCCAGCCGCAGCTACGTGGTCGGCCTGCAGATAGAGCGGGCCGGCGACGTCAATGCGCTGGCCGCCGCCAGCCGGAGAACGCCCGAACTGGTCAGCGCGCTGATGGCGCAAGGCGTCAAGCTGCGCTTTGTCATGGAGCTTCTGGCCGTGCTTAACGGGCGTATTATCCACAAGGCCTGGCAGCTTGGCGTTGATCAGCGCTACCACGGTGGCAGCTGCCTGATAGTGATGGGCAGCGAAGGGCGCGGCGAGCAGATACTCAAGACCGATCAGGATAACGGCCTGATTATGGACGATACGCTGGACTGGCCCGAGGTGGGCGATGCCATGCGGCAAATGACCCGGACGCTGGTCATCCTTGGCTACCCGCCGTGCCCGGGCAACATTATGGTCTCCAACCCCGAGTGGGTCGGCAGCGTCAGCCAGTGGCAGGCGCGTATCGGCCGCTGGGTCGCGGCCCGCGATGGCGACAGCCTGATGAAGCTGGCGATCATGCTCGATGCCCACGCGGTTGCGGGTAATGCGTCGCTGCTGGCGCGCGTGCGCGCGACGCTGTTTGAACACTGTGCGAATGACGAGCTGCTATTGTCCTACTTTGCCCGGGCGGCGCTGCGTTTTTCGACGCCGCTGACGCTGTTTGGCTCGCTGAAAAAGCCCCAGCACGGTATCGATATCAAAAAAGGCGGGATTTTCCCGATCGTCCACGGCGTGCGCACCATGGCGCTTGAGCGGGGCATTACCCTGACCTCGACCTTCGAGCGCCTCGATGCGCTAGTGGAAGATGGCCGACTGAAGCGCGGCTTTGCCGATGACGTCGGCGAAGCGTTGGCGCTATTTACCGAGCTGCGGCTCAAGCGTCAGATGCAGGCGACCACGGCTGAAGGGCAAGGCCGCGACCGCGTAGTGGTGCAGACGCTGTCGTCCCTTGAGCGCGACCTGCTGCGCGAGGCGCTGCATATCGTCAAAGATCTCAAGCAGCGCCTGTCACACCGCTACCATCTAGAGTATTCCTAAGGCGCCGGCTGTTGGTACAATCATTTGGATAAACGCGGCGTTTTTCCCGCCGCTACCCCTTTGGCTTCATTTTTTTGTTCATTACCGACCGCGCAGACTTCCTATGCCGTATTTTGACCCCGTGCAATCGCTCGACCCCGCCGCGTACCCTTCCACGGACCCTGTCTCTACGGGCTCTGTCTCCACGGGCTCTGTCTCCACGGGCTCTGTCTCCACGGGCTCT
>JAKDRW010000040.1 GCA_030454225.1 Vreelandella subglaciescola
GTACTCTGGAGCACTGGATACCGCAGGTGCTGCGCTTATTGGTTGAATTCAGGAAACCAAAACGCTGGTAGAGACGCACGTTGGCGGCACGGTCGGTTTCCAGGTAGCCGGTAAGCTCGCGCGCGCTTAGCTCAGCGCACAAACGCTCAAGCAACGCGCTGCCGATGCCCCGGCCCTGCCACGCCGGCGCGACCGCCAGCGGCCCCAGATGGCCGTGGCGGGGCATTTTGGCATCCTGCTTTTGCCACGCCCGCGTCCAACGATAGACCCGCCATAGCCCACGCGGCCCGCAGGCGACAAACAGCGCCGGCAGGGTGCGAAGCTTATCCATCAGCGCCGGCTGGCAGCGCCCGGGCAGCGAAAGGCCGGCCACGCCGACGAGCTCACCCTCGATAAACGCGCCCAGCACCAGCCCGCTCGTCGCCTGGCGGCGCATAAACGGCGCAAACATCGCGGCAAGCGCTCGGCGGCGCTTTTCCGGATCGTTGCCAAACGCCTGAATATGCGTAGGGTTATCGCGCATGCCGAGCCCCAACAGCGCGCTGGCGGCCGGCATGTCTGCCGCGACGAGACGACGTATGCTAGTAGGCGGTAATGGGTTCATACCCCCATGATGCCTGACAGCACAATAAAGGAGCCAACATTGCTACCCGAAGGTAAAACCGTAGGGCTTTTTTTAATCACGGCCCTTGCCGAAATCGTCGGCTGCTACCTGCCTTACCTGTGGCTGCGGGAAGGCAAAACCGCCTGGCTGCTGATCCCGGGCGCGCTGAGTTTGGCTATTTTTGCCTGGCTTTTGACGCTGCATCCCACCGCCGCCGGCCGGGTCTACGCCGCCTACGGCGGGGTGTATATCTTCACCGCGATCATGTGGCTGTGGGTGATTGACGGCATAAAACCCACCGCCTGGGATCTCGCCGGCTCCGCCGTGGCGCTGCTGGGCATGGCGATTATCATGCTGGGGCCGAGGGCGGCTTGAAACGCGCGATGACACGCAGCGTTGAAGACCTGACATAAAGAGACACGATAATGTCCAAAAAGACCTGAAATCGGCTATAATAGACATCACTGTATCCACTGGTGCCCGATATGCCACGTTTTCTCTTGCTGGATGATACCGACGTGCAGCGCGCGTTTGCCGCCCACCTGCGCCGCCGGCGTGAAGAAGAAGGGCTTTCCCGCGAGGCGCTGGCCGAGCGCAGCACCGTGCCCGCCTCCACGCTGAAAAAGTTCGAGCTCACCGGAAAAATCTCCTTCCGCCAGCTGCTGTTGCTCTGGCAGTGCCTGGACGATTTAAAGCGCTTATACGAGCTGGCCCAGCCGCCGGAACAAGACCGCAATCGCCAGCCCACCTCCATCGAAGAGGTGCTGAAAGATGGCTTTTAGGATCATCAATCACACGGGACCCGACATTTAGGCGATAGTGCTCGATCTGTCGCGTCACCTGTCGGGACCCCTCCTGTCGAACTATCCGGAATTTCCGGGTAGTTGCCTCTGGCTAGAGCTCTTCCTCAGTGTAAATATTGCCCAAATGCTCGTTGATGGTGCGCACATCTTTCTGATAGAGCTCCGCCATGGCCGCCTGTGGCAGCTATAAAGTATCGTGCTCAAAGCGGAAATTGATACGATCTCGGCCATCATCGCTAGTGAACATCACCAGCTCATCAGACGGCGCACCCTGTCGACTATCGTCACTCATAAACTTGCTCCTTATTGAGGGTAGCGCTGCCTAAGCGCCTGATAAAGGGGCAATGTGCTCCACTACTCAATATTCTGCACCTGCTCGCGCATCTGCTCGATCAGCACCTTGAGCTCGACAGCGCTGCGGGTGGTGTCGGCAACGATGGATTTTGACGACAGCGTATTGGCTTCGCGGTTGAGTTCCTGCATCAGAAAGTCCAGCCGGCGGCCTTTGGGGCCTTGCTGGGTGAGCTGGCGGCGGACTTCTTCAACGTGGGCGTCGAGGCGATCGAGCTCTTCGGCGACGTCGCTTTTTTGCGCGACCAGCACCAGCTCGGCTTCCAGCCGCTGAGGGTCAAGCTCGGTGCGGGCAGCGTCGAGACGTTCCAGCAGCTGGGCGCGCTGATGCTGTTGCAGCTGCGGCAATTGCTGGCGCACGGCGCTGACCTGCCGGGTGACGCCGTCAAGCCGGGCGGTAATCATCGCGGCGAGCTTTGCCCCTTCCCGGGCGCGGGCGGCCAGCAGGTCGTCAATGGCTTGATCAAACAGCGCCTGGGCGGCGGCATTTATCGCCTCGTCGTCGTGGCGGCGGGTTTCCTGCACGCCGGGCTGGTTCAACAGCTCAAGGGCGGTGGGTGCCGCGGTGCCGGGCACTTCGCGCTGCACCAGCTCCAACGCGGCGGCAAGCTCGGCCAAACGCTGAGTGTTGACCGCCGGCGCGTGGCTGCCGGCGGTGGCGTCAAGGCGCAGCGTGCACTCCACCTTGCCCCGGGCAAGGCGCTGGCGCAGCGCTTCACGCAGGACAGGTTCCAGCGCGCGCAGGGCCTCGGGCAGGCGGAAAGTCGGCTCCAGGTAGCGCTGGTTCACCGAGCGCAGCTCAACCTGAAGGGTGCCAAACGCCGCGGCCTGCTCGGTGCGGGCGAAGGCGGTCATGCTGTGAACCGGCGTGGGGTGAGGAACAGAGAACGTATCAGCCATGGGAGCTCCTTGGTGGTCGCGTTTACCCCAGTTTACCCGATATCCGTCTGGCCGCGGGCAAGGCGTGTACAATGGCCGGCTTCCCTTTTGAACCGGGTACGCCGTGGCTGTTTATCTCAAGTACGCCGTGCCCGACACCGCATTGACTGACGCAACGAGGTAGCCACACCGTGAATAAAACGCCGCAACCCGAGGTGATCCGCCCCAGCGACCGTAAACCCGACGAGCCGCGCGCCGTACGTTTAACGCGCCACTACACTCGCCACGCCGAAGGCTCGGTGCTGGTGGAGTTTGGCGATACCAAGGTGCTATGCAACGCCAGCGTGGAAGCCGGCGTACCCCGCTGGCTGCGGGGCAAGCACCAGGGCTGGGTCACCGCCGAATACGGCATGCTGCCGCGTGCGACGCACACGCGCGGCGGGCGCGAAGCCACCCGCGGCAAGCAGGGCGGGCGGACGCTTGAGATCCAGCGGCTGATTGGCCGCAGCCTGCGCGCGGCCGTGAACCTGAAAAAACTCGGCGAGTTCACCATTACCGTGGACTGCGACGTGATTCAGGCCGACGGCGGCACGCGCACCGCGGCGATTACCGGCGGCTGCGTGGCGCTGGTGGATGCGCTGCGCTATCTGCAGCGCGAGAAGAAGATCAAGAGCGACCCGCTCAAGCAGCTGGTCAACTCGATGTCGGTGGGCATTTACAAGGGCGTGCCGGTGGTCGATCTGGACTATCCCGAAGACAGCCGCGCCGATACCGACATGAACGTGGTGATGACCGAGGGCGGCGAGCTGATCGAAGTGCAGGGCACCGCCGAGGCGGGCGCGTTCAACCGCACCGAACTCAACGCCATGCTCGACCTCGCCGAACAGGCCGGCAGCACGCTGACCCGCTATCAGCGCGAAGCGCTGGAAATGCGCGGCTGATCCGCAAGCAGACGCTCAGAGCAGCAATAATCCACAGCCCCTAATCCACAGGCCCTTCGTCGTGCCGGCCTGTGGATAACGCTCTTTATCGGTCGCTTTTATAGGTCAAGCTTATAAATCCAGGTCGTACTCGACGATCAGCGGGGCGTACTCGGAGAAGGTGGCGTCGTAGTCGATCCACGCATCGACCACGTGGCGGCGAAAGTTGGGGCCGACCATCTGATAGTCCAGCCGCCAGCCTTCCTGACGCGCGCGGGGCATCTCCTGATCGAGCTTGGGCCACCAGGTGTATTCGTCGGCGCGGCGGTTGATTTCACGGAAGGTGTCGATAAAACCGGTCGGACCGAGCACGTTGTCCATCCACGCGCGCTCTTCGGGGCGAAAGCCCGGCGTCAGCTGATTGTCGGACCAGTTGGCCAGATCGAGCGTCTTGTGCGCCACGTGCCAGGTGCCGCAAATGATGTACTCGCGGCGCTTGCGCGACATTTTGCTCAGGTATTCCTGATACTGCTCCATGAAGCGCTGCTTGGCGCGCTGATCGCGGCCGTCGGGCATCAGGAAGGTGGCAATACTGAAGCGGTCATAGTCGGCCTGCAGAAAACGCCCTTCCTGATCGCACTCGGGGAATCCCAGGCCGTACATGATCGCTTTGGGAATCTTGCGGCAGTAGAGCGCCACGCCGGAAAAGCCGTCTTCTTCAGCATCCAGAAAATAGCCTTCGTAGCCTTCGGGATAGAGAATGTGATCGCCCAGCTCGAAGCTTTTGACCTGAGTATCCTGCACGCAGACCACGTCGGCGTCCTGCTGAGCCAGCCAGCCCAGAAAGCCACGCTCGACGGCACCGAGAATACCGTTGACATTGATGCTGGCAATTTTCATAAATCGTCCCTTTTGCGTCGCTGCTGTATGATACCCGACGTTTCCACCTTTGAGTAAATCCCCCATTAAAAATAGCGAGGAGCGCCGTGGCTGCCCCCCTACAACCGTACCAACGCGATTTCATTACCTTTGCCATTGAACAGGGCGTGCTCAAGTTTGGCGAGTTCACGCTGAAATCCGGCCGCGTCAGCCCGTATTTCTTCAACGCCGGGCTGTTTCAGACCGGCGGGGCACTGGCACGCCTCGGGCGTTTTTACGCACGCGCCATCGTAGATAGCGGCCTCTCCGCCGACGTGCTGTTCGGCCCGGCCTACAAAGGCATTCCGCTGGCCGCCGTCACCGCCGCCGCGCTTGCTGACCATCACGACCGCGACATGCCCTACGCCTTCAATCGCAAGGAAGCCAAGACCCACGGCGAAGGCGGCAGCATTGTCGGCGCGCCGCTGGCCGGCGATATTTTCATCATCGACGACGTCATCACCGCCGGCACCGCGGTGCGCGAAGTCATGGAAATTATTGAGCAGCACAGCGCCCGCGCCGCCGGAGTGATTATCGCGCTGGACCGCCAGGAGCGCGGCCAGGGCGAAAAAAGCGCGATTCAGGAAGTTCAGGACAGCTACGCCATGCCGGTAGTCAGCATCGTCACGCTGGATCAGGTGCTGGCCTACCTGGAAGAGCACACCGGCCCCGAGATGCAGCCCCACGCCGAGGCAATTCGCGCCTACCGCGCGCGCTACGGCGTCAGCTGATGTCGATTCCGGCGTCCATCGCGCCGGCAAAGCCGTTTTGGCGCCAGGCTTCATAACTCACCAGCGCCACGGCGTTGGACAGGTTCAGGCTGCGGTTGTTGGGCCGCATGGGAATCAGCAGCTTTTGCGCCTCGGGCAGGCTTGCGTGTACCTCGGCGGACAGGCCGCCGGTTTCCGAGCCGAACAGCAAAACGTCCCCCGGGCTGAAGGCCGCTTCGGTATAAAAGCGCGTACCATGCGTGGTCAGCGCCCAAACGGTGCGCCCCTGCATGGCCGCCTGAAAGGCGCTAAAATCCGCGTGCCGGGTGACGTTGGCCGCGTCGCGGTAATCCAGCCCCGCGCGGCGCAGCTTGCGCTCTTCCAGATCAAACCCCAGCGGCTCGATCAAATGCAGCCGGCAGCCGTTATTGGCCGCCAGACGCATGATGTTGCCGGTATTGGGCGCCATGCGCGGCTCAAAAAGCGCAATCTCGAACATGCTTGTGGTCTCGTGTTGGGTTCGTTCGGGCCCTCAGTATCGCAGCCCCGCACGCGGCCGCACCAGCGCAACACAATAAAACGCCCCGCCCACGCGACAGAGGTAGATACCCATGAACCCCAGCATAGCGCAGCGCATACGCGGTCTGAATCCGAGCCAGCAGGAAGCGGTGCGCGCCATCGACGGCCCCTGCCTGGTGCTGGCCGGCGCGGGGTCGGGAAAAACCAGCGTGATTACCACCAAGATTGCCTATCTGGTGAAAGAGTGCGGCATGAGCGCCCGGCGCATCGCCGCCGTGACCTTTACCAACAAAGCCGCCCGGGAGATGAAAGAGCGCGTGGGCAGCCTGCTGCAAGGTAAGGAAGGCCACGGCCTGACGGTGTCGACGTTTCATACCCTCGGCCTCAACATCATTCGCGGCGAGCTCAAGGCGCTGGGCTACAAGCCGGGGTTTTCGCTGTTTGACCCCGAAGACGCCAAGGCGCTGCTGCGCGACCTGATGAACAAGGATGCCCAGGTCGACGCCGAGGCGATCAACGCGGTGCAGGGGCAGATTTCCCAGTGGAAAAACGATCTGGTGCTGCCCGGCGAGGCGCTGTCTCACGCCGCCGATGACGACGCCCACTTTGCCGCCCGGGTGTACGAGGCCTACGTGCGCCACCTGCGCGCCTACAACGCGGTGGACTTCGACGACCTGATCCTGCTGCCGGTGGTACTGCTGCGCGACAGCCCCGAGGTGCTGGCGCGCTGGCAGCGCAAGATCCACTACATGCTGGTGGACGAGTATCAGGACACCAACGTCAGCCAGTACCTGCTGGTCAAGCTGTTGATGGCCGAGCGCGCCACCTTCACCGTGGTCGGCGACGACGACCAGTCGATCTACGCCTGGCGCGGCGCGCGGCCGGAAAACCTGATTACCCTGGGCGAGGATTTCCCGCGGCTCAAGGTCATCAAGCTGGAGCAGAACTACCGCTCGACCGGCACGATTTTGCGCGCGGCCAACGCGCTGATCGCCCACAACCCCCACGTGTATGAAAAAACGCTGTGGTCGCAGATGGGCGACGGCGCGCCGATCCGCGTGGTGGTCAACCGTCACGAAGAGGCCGAGGCCGAGCGCGTGGCCAGCGAAATTCTCACCCGGCGGATCAAGGAGTCTGCCGCCTGGCGCGATTTCGCCGTGCTCTATCGCGGCAACTTTCAGGCGCGGCTTTTGGAGCTCAAGCTCCAGCACTACCAGATTCCTTACAAGATCTCCGGCGGCACTTCGTTTTTCTCCCGGGGCGAAATCAAGGACGCCATGGCCTACCTTAGGCTTTTGATCAACCCCGCCGACGACAACGCATTCTTGCGCATCGTCAACGTGCCGCGCCGCGAGATCGGCCCGAGTACGCTTGAAAAGCTCGCCAACTATGCTACCGAACGCAAGGTCTCGCTGTTTGCCGCCTGCCACGAAATGGGGCTTGGGCAGGCCCTGCCCGAACGCGCCGTGGAACGGCTTTCGCACTTCACCCGGTTTATTGACGGCGCGCGCCGGCGCATGGACAGCGGCGATGCCATCGCCGCCATCCGCCAGATGATGACAGAAATGGACTACGAGGCCTGGCTGTACCAGAACGCCAGCGCGCCCACCGTAGCCGAGCGGCGCATGGGCAACGTCTGGATACTCATCGACCAGCTGGAAAAGTCACTCAATCGCGATCCTGAAGATACGGATTCAACAGACACCGAAACCGACGGCGTCGACGCGGCCATTTCACGGCTGGTGCTGCGCGATATTCTCGAACAGCAGGCCGAAGAAGACGACTCCGACCGCGTGCAGCTGCTCACCATGCACGCCTCCAAGGGGCTGGAGTTTCCTCACGTCTACCTGATGGGGCTGGAAGAAGACCTGCTGCCCCACCGCAACGCCGTGGAAAACGACACCGTGGAGGAGGAGCGACGCCTGGCCTACGTAGGTATTACCCGGGCGCGCCGAACCCTGACGCTGACCCTTGCCCGCCAGCGCAAGACCTACGGCGAGCTTTCGGACTGCACCCCGAGCCGCTTTTTAGACGAGCTGCCGGCCGAGGATCTGGAATGGGAAGGCCGGCCCGACAAGGAAGACCCGGAGAAAAAGCAGGCGCGCGGGCAAAGCGCGCTTGCCGGCATCCGCTCTTTACTGGATTGAAGCGGGCGCGCCTTGATAGCGCGCATAAAAACGCTTACTGCGAGTTTTCTACCATGTAGTCGACGGTGGCCTTGACCTCGTCGTCGGACAGGTCGGCCCAGGCCGTATCGCCGCCTTCGGCAGCGCTATCGGCTTCGGCCGTGTCAGCATCGGCCTAGTCGGTATCAGCGGCGCTGTCGTCTGAATCATCAGCGGCGGCGCTTTCTTCTTCAGACACGTCCATGACCGGCTCGACCATATACACGACCGCGGCGTGCATGTCGTCATCGTCGAGATCGGGATTGCCGCCGCGTGCCGGCATGCCGTTAAAGCCGTTGATGGCGTGATCCAACAACGTCTCAAAGCCTTTTTCGGTGCGCTCGGCCCAGTCGGCCTCATCGCCATGCACCGGCGCGCCGGCCACTCCCGCGTCGTGGCAAACTGAACAAACGTTGCTATAAATGCCTTCACCGTCGGCGGCGCCGCCGTCATCACTGCTGCTTGCCGCCGGCGCTGACGCACTGCCGCAATCCTCGCTTGCCAGGCACACCTGGCCTACCGGCGCGAGACGCTCGGCAATGGCGTCCTGGTCCATGGCCGCCTGGGCGCCAGAGACGCTTAACAGCGCACCCAGGGCCGCCAGCCCGCTTTTGATCAGCTTGGAATCCACTCTCACTACCTCATTGTATTATCATCGAAACCTGCACGGGAACCTGCGCGCGGCGGCGCCATTCGGCGGTTGACCGTGACGCCCAGACGAGCATATCGCGGTAGTATACCGGCAACTCGAAGTCCGGGAAAATTCCCGAGCTTAACGTACGGCAGTTTTAACCATAATGCAGGCTGGGATGGCTTAGCCGCCGGCCAATCCGCGCGCACGCTGACAGCCAGGCCCCGCCGCTGCGTCGCGGAGCCTGGCTTACTGCCGTAGCGCAAAGTGCGCTAACATGGGCTTCATTAACGTACGTCTTCACTAACCTTCACGTCGATACGTCCAATGCTTTTATGAGCCATGATCAAAAGTCCCCACGGGCGCCCAGCAAAAGTACCAGCCTTGATGCGCTGCCGCCGGTCAAACAGCACGCGCGCCAGTACGCCGCGGTACGCCAGGCCCATGAAACCGAGCTGATCGAAGATTACGTCGAGCTGATTGGCGACCTGCTGATCCACCGCGGCGAAGCGCGGGCGGCGGATATTGCCGCGCGCATGGGGGTGAGCCAGGCCACCGTGTCGAAGATGATCCGCAGGCTCAACGAGCTTGAGCTGGTCACCAACCGCCCCTACCGCTCGCTGTTTCTGACCGAGGCGGGCAAAGCCATGGCGGCCCACTCCCGCGAGCGCCACGACATCATGCTCAACTTCTTGCGCGCGCTGGGCGTCAGCGACGATGCCGCGCGCATCGACGCCGAAGGTATGGAACACCACGTCTGCGACGAAACCCTCGACCTGATGCAGCGATTTATCGCTTCGTCACGCTAGCCGGCACTCCCCTCAACCGCATTAAAACTTATGCCGCAGCAGGCGCATGGCGTTGAGCGTGACCAGCACGGTGGCACCGGTATCGGCGATCACTGCGATCCACAGTCCGGTGATGCCCAGCGCGGTAGTCACCAAAAAAATCGCCTTGAACCCGAGCGCCAGCGCGACGTTGGTTTTGACGTTGGCAAGCGTCGCCCGCGACAGCTGAATCAGCTCGGCAATACCCGCCACGCGGTTTTTCAATAGCGCCGCATCGGCGGTTTCAAGCGCCACGTCGGTGCCCCCGCCCATGGCAATACCCGCGTCGGCGGCGGCCAGCGCCGGCGCGTCGTTGATGCCGTCGCCGACCTTGCCGACCGGCCCCCGGCCGCTTTCCTGCCAGCGGGCCACGTAGCCGGCCTTGTCCTCGGGCATCAGCTCGCCGTGGGCCTCGATGCCCAACAGTTTGCCGATAGCGGCTACGCTGCGGGCGTTGTCGCCGCTGAGCATTACCGCTTTCACGCCCAGCTTGGAAAGCGCGTCCAGCCCTTCCTTAGCGTCTTCCCGCGGCTCATCGCGCAGAGCGATGACGCCCACGGCCACGCCGTTCTTGAGCAGCACGCTGAGGCTTTTACCCTCGTCTTCCAGCGCATTAATCCGCGCGTTGGCTGCGTCATCCAGCGTGGCCACGCTAGCGGCGTAGCGTGGGCTGGCAAGCGTAACCTCCACGCCGTCGATGCAACCGCTGACGCCGGCGCCGGCGATGGCACGGCTAGCGTCGACCGCCGGCAGCGCCTGCGTTGTTTCTCGTTCGACCTTGGCATACGCGACGATCGCGACGGCAATCGGGTGGCCGGATTCGCGCTCCAGCGCGCCGGCCAGGCGCAGCACTTCGGCTCGCTCAACGCCCCGCCACGCCTCAACGTCCGTGACCTCGGGCGTGCCGGCGGTCAACGTGCCGGTTTTATCCAGCGCCACGACCTTGAGCTTGCCCAGGGTTTCCAGCACCGCGCCGCCCTTGATCAACAACCCGCGTCGCGCGCCGCTGGAAAGCCCTGCGGCAATCGCGGCCGGGGTGGAAATCACCAGCGCACAGGGGCAGGCAATCAGCAACAGCGCCAGCGCCCGGTAGACGGATTCGGCCCACGCCATACCGGACACCAGCGGCGGTACCAGCGCCAACAGCAGCGCCAGTGCGACCACGATAGGCATGTACCAGCGGGCAAAGCGGTCGATAAAGCGCGCCACCGGCGCCTTCGCGGCCTGGGCGTCTTCCACCAGCCGAATAATCCGCGCGATGGTGTTGTCGTCAGCGCGACGGGTGACTTCGACGCTCAGCGCGCCGTCCTGGTTGACCGTGCCGGCAAACACGTCGTCGCCCGCGCGCCTGTAGCGCGGCTCGGCCTCGCCGTTGACCGGCGATTCATCGATATAGGAGCCGCCCTGTTCGATACGGCCATCGCAGGGGATACGATCGCCCGGGCGCACCAGCACCCGCTGTCCCGGCGCCAGCGTTTCGGCCGGCACCTCTTCGGGGTGGGTACCCTCGCCGTTCAGGCGCCAGGCGGTGCTCGGCGTGAGGTCAGAAAGCGCGGCAATACTCCGCCGCGCCTGCGACGAGGCCACGCCTTCCAAAAGCTCGCCCACGGCGAACAGCACCACCACCACGGCGGATTCCGCCGCCGCACCGATAATCAGCGCTCCCACCGCGGCAATGCTCATCAGCGCTTCAATGGTGAATACTTCGCCCACGCGCAGCGCCTGCCACGCCGAACGCACAATAGGGTAAAGCCCCACCAGCGTGGCCGCCACAAACGGCCAGTCGCCAAGCGTCGGCCAGGCAAGGTGCAGCACCGCCGCCAGCGCCAGCAGCGCACCGCTGGCCAGTACCAGCTTGCCCTTGGCGCTTTGCCACCAGGCGGGGTCATCCACCGCCCCGCCGGCGGCCGGCTCGTTGACGACGGCGTAGCCCAGCCCGCGCATCGCCTGCTCAATGGCAGTCTCATCGGGCGGCGTTTGGGCATCAGGGAAAACATCCAGCGTGCCCGCCGCGGCGTTGGCTTCGGCATCCATCACGCCTTTTACCCGAGTGGCGGCCGCTACCGCCTTGCGCTCGCAGCCGCCGCAGTCCATACCGCGGATACGAAAGCGCCACGGCGTCTCGAAAATGGGTCGCGTCATTGTCATCCTCCAAATCATCCCGCCTTGCAATATCGGGCTATGCGCCCAATATAAAACCTAAAGCCGCTATAGCTTCAAGAGCCGGAGGATACGATTCAGGATTCAGGTAAACAGACGTTGGGCATCGGCACGCTAGCAAGCCGGGCCGGCTGCCAGGTGCAGACCGTGCGCTATTACGAGCAGATCGGGCTGCTGCCGCCGGCCATGCGCAACGCCGGCAACCAGCGCCGCTACGATAACGCCACGCTGCGTCGGCTGACGTTTATTCGTCACGCGCGGGACTTCGGCTTTTCGGTGGAGGCGGTGCGCGAGCTGCTGGGCATGGCTGATCACCCGGACATGCCCTGCGATCACGCCGACGCCATCGCCAAGCGCCATCTGGAAGAGGTGGAAGCGCGCATTGAACGGCTAAGCGCGCTCAGAGACGAGCTGAAAAGGATGGTCGCCCAGTGCGCCGGCGGGCGCGTAGACGAGTGTCGCATTGTCGAAGTGCTGAGCGACCACCAGCAGTGTTTGCACGCTGCCGACCACGGCGGCCAGCAGACGATTCGCTAACGCTTTACCCCGCCGCGTTAAAACATCGCGGCGTTGACCCACATATGCATGCCCACGCTTGCCGCGTAGCCGAGAAAAATGGCCGGTGCCCAGCGCAGGTGCACGGCAAAGGTGTAAATGCCCCGCGCCTGGCCCATTAGCGCCACGCCCGCCGCCGAGCCCATGGACAACAGGCTGCCGCCCACGCCGGCAGTCAGGGTAATCAGCAGCCAGTTGCCCTCGGACATATCCGGCGCCATGGAGAGCACGGCGAACATCACCGGAATGTTGTCCACCACCGCAGAAATCATGCCCAGTATCACGTTGGCCAGAACCGGATTGCCGCCGCCGTAGAGGGTTTCAGAGAGCAGGCTAAGGTAGCCCAAAAAGCCCAACCCGCCGACCGACATCACCACCCCATAAAAGAACAGCAGGGTATCCCACTCCGACCGCGCAATGCGGCTAAAAATATCGAACGGCACGACGCTGCCCAGCTGCTCGAGTTTTCTCCAGTCGCCGCGCCGCGAGTAGCGTTCGCGCTTGCGCTCGAGCGAGCGCGGCAGGCTGCGGCGCAGGTAGTAGCCGAAAAACTGCAAAAGCCCCAGTCCGAACATCATGCCCATGGCCGGCGGCAGGTTGAGCACCGAGTGGCACAGCACCGAAATAGCCACGGTAAGCAAAAACAGCGCCACAATACGCCGCGCGCCGCGCTTGAGCCAGACGGTCTCGCACAGCGAGGCCGGCTTCTGGTTGACGATGAAAAAGTTCATGATCAGCGCCGGCACCATGAAGTTGACCACGGCCGGCAGCAGCAGCGCAAAAAAGCCGCCGAACGGAATCTCGCCGGCCTGCCACACCATCAGCGTGGTGATATCGCCAAAGGGGCTGAACGCGCCGCCGGCGTTGGCCGCCACCACCACGTTGACGCAGCACAGGCTGATAAACTTGTTATCGCCTTCGGCGACCTTGAGCACCACCGCGCACATCAGCATCGCGGTAGTCATGTTGTTGGCCACGGCTGAAATCCAGAACGCCATGATGCCGGTAATCCAGAACAGGCTGCGGTAGCTGAAGCCTTTGTACACCAGCCAGGAACGCAGCTTGTCGAACACGCGGCGCTCTTCCATGGCATTGATGTAGGTCATCGCCACCAGCAAAAACAGCAAAAGCTCGGTGTATTCCAGCAGCGTTTCACGAAACGCCGTTTCGGCCACGTCGGGCAGACCTGCACGCATGTACATCCACGCCACCAACGCCCAGATTAGCCCGGCGGCAATCAATACCGGCTTGGACTTGCGCATGTGCAACAGTTCTTCGCCCATCACCAGCGCATAGGCCAGCAGGAAAATAGCCACCGAGGCGATGCCGGCAACCGATAGCGTCAGGTCCAGCGGCCCCGCATCGGCGAAGGCCAGCGCGGGAAAACACAACAAACAGACGGCAAAAAGTAGCCGGCGAACCCGTAAATAACGGGGCCGAAAGGCGGGAACACTTGGATGCATGGCACAAACCTTGGGGGCAAGAGGAGGGATAGGAGGGGAAATAAGCCCGCCAATGATAAGCGCCCTAAGGGAAGCCCGCAACACGCGCGGCAAGAAATACCAATACCGGCAAGCGGGATGCGCACCCCGGCGTTAACGAGCCACCGGCAGAGCGCATTGGAACGTTATGGCAATAGTGAATTATTGGCCCGGCCGGTCCGACTGGGCGGGCGCTCCCGGCCGGCTAAGGGGTGCCGACTGGCTCGACTGTCCCGGCTGGCCGGATTGTCCGGGTTGGCCCGGTTGTCCCGGCTGGCTTGAGGGTCTCTGCTGGCCCGGCTGGCCAGCTCCGGCACCGCCGGTCCGGTCCGGCATTTCCTGAGCGGCGCCTTCACTCGCTCGCGGACTCGGCTCCGGGCCGTCCGGCTGGCTGCTGCAGGCGGCTAGCGCAACAATGCAGGCAGCAGACAGCGAGGACAGTAGTAGCGGACGTACGTTGTTAAGCATAAATCCCCAGACATTTTATCAACAGTTCAAAGTGCGACACACCTGAATTCAAGCAACAAGGGCAGCGGCTACAGCCAGCGCCAGCGCCGGAACAGCCAGATCAGCGCCAGGGCAATCACGCCCATGCTTCCCAGCAGGAAAACATAGCCGTAGCGGTAGCCCAGCTCGGGCATATAGGCAAAGTTCATGCCGTAAATACCGGCCAGAAACGTCAGCGGCACAAAGATCGCGGTGATTACCGTGAGCACCTGCATGGTGCGGTTCAGCTGGTGCGAGGAAAGCGACATATAGCCGTCGATCAAGTCACCGCAGATGTCGTAATACATGCTGGTCAGGCTGTAGAGGCGTTCAAAACGCTCGTGCACGTCGTTGATCGCGTGCTCGGTGTCTTCATGGCCGTGGGAAATATGCTCGCATTCCATGGACAGCAGTTCGCCGGTAATCGACTGGTGATAATTGAAGATCCGGCGCATTTTCAAAAGCCGCGAACGATAGCCGATGATCTGCTTCATCAGCGTATCGGTGCCGTTTTCCACCAGCGCGTCCTCAAGCTCACTAAGGCGAGCTTCAAACTCGGTCAGGCTTTCCTGATAAAAGCCCGCCGAGAGATACATGATACGCAGCGCCACATGACCGGGAGACTTTTTCAGCAGCGCGCCGCCGTTCTGTCCCAGCATCCGGTCGATGCTCATGGCCTGGCTGGCGTGCAGGCTGATCAGATAACGCTTGCCGATAAAAAAGGGAATCTGCTGGGGCTGGTAGTCCAGATCGGCATCAAACGCCGACAGCCCGCGGTAGATAATCAGCGTATGCGACTCGAACTCTTCGATTTTCGGCGGATGGCGGTTGTCCTTCTGGACATCGATAATCGCCAGCGGATGGCAGCCGAACGCCTCCAGCAGGGCTTTCTCCCGCGCGCTGCTTTCCCCTTGCACATCAATCCAGATATGGCTTTCCGGCGCCGCGTGAAAGCGCTCGATCAGCTCTTCACCGCCGGTATGGGTCTCGCCGTCCGCAGTGGTTAACAGCGTGCGTATCATGTCTTTTCCCTCTCACCTGCGCCCTGCTCATGGCAGACACCCAGGCATTACCGCTATGGCGACCCTCAGCCGGCTGCGGCCAGGGCAATGAAGAAGCCCGCAATGGTCGCGGACATCAGGTTGGACAAGGTGCTCGCCAGCACCGCCTTAAGGCCGAAACGAGCAATATCGTGACGCCGGCTCGGGGCGATGCTGCCCAGCCCGCCCAGCAGGATAGCGATATTCCATGGGAATCCCCAGCGCGGCATAGCCCGCCAGTACCGAACCGGCAACCGACGCCAGCCCACCGCACATCACGGCAAACAGCTGCGACTGCGTCATGCGGGTAATGAACGGTCGCACCACCAGCGGCGCCTCGGTCTGACCGACAAAGATATTGGCGGTGGCCGACAGCGACTCGGAACGGGAAGTACCCAGCGCTTTCTTTCATCGGAATTTCCCATCATTTGAGCATCAAGGAAAAGTCAGCGCCAGGCCCTTCTGACACGGAAAGCGCATGGCATCAGAGCATAAACCTATTCCACCGTGACGCTTTTGGCCAGGT
>JAKDRW010000005.1 GCA_030454225.1 Vreelandella subglaciescola
ATATCCTCAACGAAGGTAAAAAAACGCTGGCTACCGCGCCTATCGAAGTGGTGGAAGCCGAGGTTGAGATTTTCGGCCCCGCCATCGTTCGAGCCGGAAACGAAGTAGATATCTCATGGACTGAAACGATTAGCGGGTATGACATTGTCACCATCGTCCCCGCCGGGGCCGATAAGGGCGCCTATAACAATCACCTGCGTGCCAAGGAGAACGTTGAAGGCCGCCTGCGCGCGCCCGCCGAGCCCGGGCTTTATGAGCTGCGCTATATCCTTAATGAAGGTAAGCAAATGCTGGCCAGCGCGCCGCTGGAAGTCGTGGGTAAAGATGCCCCGCTGGATGACGGCGCCGGGCTGTCGGTACCGAAAAACGCTACTCCCGGCGAGACGATCAGCGTGTCATGGACCGGCGAAAATGACAGCGCCGATCAACGCATCGCCATTGCGCGCAAGGATCAGGCCGATTTTAGCTGGATCGCCGTCGAGTCGGTGGGCGAGGAAAAGACCCTGGATATGACCCTGCCCGACGAGGCCGGTTACTATGAAATCAGGTATTTGGACGTGACGGGACGCAAGCTGCTAGGCCGTTCCGTCGTAACAGTGGAGTGAGGCACTATGGAGTCTTTATGCAAAACAGGTGAATAGCGAAGCCGCTGCTGTATGCTTAAAACCCTCTGGTAGCCATGCTGGCTGCCGACAATAACGCCGCCCAACGGGGCGGCGTTATTGTGTTGCCGATAAAAGATTAGCCTTTTTACGGGCTCGACGCGGTGAGGCGCGCGGTCAATCGGGCTAATTCGAGCTTAATCGCCCATGACTATCATTGCGTGCACCGGCGCATCCTGTGCCGGAGGGCTTTTCGGCCAGAACGTTTTTGTCTAGAGGAGTGTTGGGTGCTGTCACTTACCTTGGGGCCGCTGGCGATTTCTGTGGGGCAGGCGTTAATCGTTGTGGCGCTGCTTGTGGCGTTGGTGGTGGGCAAGCTGTCGGCGCGACGGCGGGACGTGGCCATTGGTGATGTTCTGGTCAACCTTGTGTTAGTCGGGATGGTCGCGGCGCGCATCGCTTTTGTCGGGCATTACGCGTCGAGCTATGGCTGGGATCCGCTGGCCTGGATCGACATTCGCGACGGGGGCTTTGAGATTATCGCCGGCCTACTGGTCGCCGGCCTTTATGCAGGCTATCTCGCGTGGCGGCGCGCGACGCTGCGCCGGCCGCTGTTCTTCGCTCTCTTTGCAGGAATGTTAACATGGGGTTTAACCGGCGGTGTGCTAAGCGTGATGGAAGGCCAGGCCAGCCGACCACCGCAAGCTTCACTGGAAACGCTTGCGGGAGACACGACCGAATTGGCGGGCCTCCAGCAGCGCGAAGGCAATCGGCCAATGGTGGTGAACTTGTGGGCTACGTGGTGCCCGCCGTGCCGCAAGGAAATGCCGGTATTGGAGGCCGCGCAGAAAGAGCGCACCGACGTGCTGTTCGTCTTCGCCAACCAGGGCGAAGACGAGGTGACCATCCAGGATTTTATCGATCAGATGGAGCTTGAGCTTGCGCACGTACTGCTCGACAGGCGTGGCGCTGTGGGTCAGCAGGTCGGCTCCGCTGCACTACCTACAACGCTGTTTTATGATGCCGAGGGTAAACTGGTGGATAGCCACCTCGGTGAACTTTCAACGGCGACCCTGGAACGCGCGCTTGAACGTATTGCGACGACGCCAGGCTCTTCAACCATTACGCAGGAAAATCCCTAATGCTTAGAAAGGCTAGTGCCACTGTTCCGTTGGCTCGGTGCCTCCGTGTGTTGGCTGTCGCGTCGATGCTGCTCCCCCTGTCGACCGCGGTAATGGCGGCAGACGATAAACCCAATGGCCACTATACCCTGCCCGAAGAGGGCAATATGGTCGGTGAGACCTATCGCGTTGACGTCAGCGAGGGCGATACGCTGATTGATATCGCCCAGGCGCATAATATCGGCTACGAAGAGATACGCAATGCCAATCCGGAAACCAGCCTGTGGGCCCCCGAGGTGGGGACCGAGGTGGTTATTCCCGCGCGCTATATTTTGCCCCCCGAGCGCCGCGAAGGGCTGGTGATCAACCTGGCCGAACTGCGTCTTTATTACTACCCGGAAACGCCGGAAGGCGAAGAGCCCCACGTGGAAACCTACCCGATCGGCATTGGCCGGGACGGCTATAACACGCCGCTCGGTGTGACCAAAACCACCATGAAAGTCAAAAACCCTGCCTGGTATCCGCCGGCCTCGATACGCAAGGAGGCGGCTGAAAACGGTGATGAGCTGCCGTCCGTGGTGCCGGCAGGGGAAGATAACCCGTTAGGGTCGCGCGCTATTTTGCTGGACCTTCCCGGCTATCTGATCCACGGCACCAACCGCCCGGACGGCGTGGGCATGCGCGTCAGCCACGGCTGTATTCGCATGATGCCTAAAACTATTGAAGCGCTTTTTTCGCGAATCAAAGTGGGCGAACGCGTCAATATTATCGACATGCCGGTGAAAATCGGGCGCGAAGGCGAGCGTCTGTATGTGCAGTCCTTTCCGCAGAAAGAACAAGAGATCGAAATGGGCGACCTGATCACAGCGCTGGATCAGCTCAGCGACAGTGAGAGTATTCCCGTCGACTATGGCCAGCTGCGCGAAGCGCTGGAAGCCAGTGGCTGGCAGCCGACGGTGCTTGCGCCGCTGGGCGACGTCGCCGGCGAGGATGAAACGCAGCAGTGGTACGATGTGGTACACGGCTAGCATGACGGCGCTAGAAAAACGCGATGATGCGCGGGCGCCGGTGATAGGCTAAGCCATTATCACCAAGGCGGAGAATGTATGCATAAGGCGGCGATGCGCGTATGGGTGCCTCTAGTATTAGCGGCGTGGCTATCGGGCTGTGGCGGCAACGAGGAGGACGCGGGTACGCCGTCGTCCCGCGCCACGAGTGACGCAGCGGCCGAACCGGCGTCGGAGCCGCAAGAGATCGAGCCGCTCAAGGCCTCCATCAGCGCAGCGGCTGCCATGCGTGACGATCGGCGTTTAAGCGTCACGGGGAGTACCAACCTGCCGGATGACGCCCGGCTTTTAGTGGTGGTCGAACGTGAAACGAGCGGTGGCGCCCGCTGGCACGAGCGTACCCGGGTCAAAAACGGAATGTTTCAGGTAGGGCCGATGGGGTTTGGCAGCGGCGTGCCCGACGGTCACTATAGCCTGAGCGTACAGCTGGCGGAGGCAAGCGTGCAGCCAGTAGTCGTGCGCGAGCGCATCGGTGCGAAAGGCCAAGCGCTTGAAGGTGAGCTGGTAGAGAATGCGTCGCACGGGCTGGGGCGTATTGCCCTATATACCCGCGAATTCTCGGTGGGCAAAGAGCTTAAGCACCGCAACGAGGAAGGCGACCGAATCCACTATCCGCAAGACGCGCGCTAAAGCGCACCGCAGCCTCTCGTTACTGCTTACGCCAATGAGCTAGCAGTACTGCACAAAGCGCAACCTGCTCCCCTGGTGACTGCAGGTAATGGGTGATTTCGGTCATGTCGTTGCGCCGGATCAGATAATGGCCGGCGTGGCGAAAGGATGTCGTAGGGCCGAACAGCGCTAAATCATCGGTCTGCAGCGGGGCGAAGTGGGTGTTGGGCGCCGGCGTTGCCAAAAATGCCGGGGCTTGCCACGGCATATAAAGCGGCATTTCACCGGGATCCGTCGGCGTTGCCTGGTGCTGTTCCCAGGGCAGGGGACCGGTATGGTAAAGCGTTGCCAGTGGCGCACTGCCTTCGCCTTCAAGCAGGGTAGCAAGCGAGCAGTTGAGCGCACCGGCCAGCGCCACCAGGCGTTCATGGCCGATTTGCTTGATCGTGCCGGATTCCCAGTAAGATACCGTGACGTCTGAAACACCAACGTGGCGTGCCAGGGCGGCTTTGCTAAGCCTGGCCTGGAGCCTGAAGTGCTTGATGCGTTCGCCTAGCGATTCCATACGTTGTCCTGTTGATGAGCCTGGCGGCAGACTCCTTGAGTGACGGCGCTCTGCTGTGAAGTTAGCCAAGAGACGCTATGGTAGGCGATTGTGCCATAACGCGCATCCTGATAAAGCTCATCCTACGTTATCTTTTATGTCATTTTTTGTGCCCACTGATGCAGCGGCTTTACTGTTGGTTGCTACAAGGGTGCGTATAATGGCGCGACGCTTCTTTTATAACGCTGCTGCTGGCGACGCTTATACCCTTGTAACATTAAGGACTTCATCATGACCGTACGTACCCGTATCGCTCCGTCTCCTACGGGCGATCCCCACGTTGGCACCGCTTATATTGCGCTGTTTAACCTTTGCTTTGCGCGTCAGCACGGCGGTGAATTCATTCTGCGCATTGAAGATACCGACCGCGCTCGCTCAACGGCGGCGTCAGAGCAGATGATTTTTGACTCGCTGCGTTGGCTGGGTATCGAATGGGACGAAGGCCCCGACGTAGGAGGGCCGCACGGCCCTTACCGGCAAAGCGAGCGCGGCACGGTGTATGCCGACTACGCGCAGCAGCTGCTGGATGCGGGCCATGCCTTCAAATGCTACCGCACGGCGGAAGAGCTGGATGAGCTGCGCGCAACGCGCAAGGCGGCGGGTCAGCACCTGGCGCTGAAACCCGCTGATTTGGCGCTGGATGCCGATGAGCAGGCGCGTCGCGCCGGCGAAAGCTGGCCTTACGTAGTGCGCATGCAGGTGCCGTCCGATGGCGTTTGCGTGATAGAGGATATGCTGCGCGGGCGTATCGAGGTCGACTGGGCGCAGGTCGACGCGCAGATTCTGCTGAAATCCGACGGCATGCCCACCTACCACCTGGCAAACGTGGTGGATGACCACCTGATGGAAATTACCCACGTGCTGCGCGGCGAAGAGTGGATCAATTCGGCGCCCAAGCATCAGCTGCTGTACGAGTGCCTGAATTGGGAGATGCCGGTACTTTGCCACATGCCGCTGCTGCGCAACCCCGACAAGTCCAAGCTTTCCAAGCGCAAGAACCCCACCTCAATCAACTATTATCGCCGTATGGGCTTTTTGCCTCAGGCGGTGTCCAACTACCTGGGGCGCATGGGCTGGTCGATGCCCGACGAGCGGGAAAAGTTCAGCCTTACGGAAATGATGGCGGCGTTCGATATCCAGCGGGTATCGCTTGGCGGGCCGGTCTTTGATCTGGAAAAGCTGACCTGGCTCAACGGCGTTTATATTCGCGAAGACCTGGACGACGCGGCATTTTTACAGGCGCTGCGCGAGTGGGCGTTCAACGAAGACTACGCCAAACAGATTTTGCCGCAGGTACGCCCGCGGGTTGAAACGCTGTCGCAGGTCGCGCCGCTGGCCGGACACTTTTTCTCGGGGCTGCCGGCGATCGACGCCGCCTCGTTTGATTCGGTCAAGCTGGAAACAGACACCCTGGTAAAACTGCTGCAGTTTCTGGTGTGGCGGTTTGAGGCAGTGCCCGCCTGGCACAAGGACGCGCTGCTTGAGGAAGTGAAAATGCTGGCCGCGCACTTTGAGCTGAAAATGAAGGCGTTTCTGGCACCGGTGTTTATCGCGGTGACGGGCTCAAGCGCTAGCACGTCGGTGATGGACGCGATGGCAATCCTCGGCTCGGACGTGACGCGCGCGCGCCTGCGTCACGGCCTCGACGTGCTCGGTGGGGTATCCAAAAAGCAGGCCAAACGGCTGGAGAAGGAGTTCCGCGAACTTTCTTAGGCGCGAGGCGCAGCAGAAGAACAGGCGCCGCAAAAAAGCGGCGCCTTTGTCTTGACGCCTACCACGGGGATGAGTACTATACGCTCCGTCTTCACGACACGTGGGGCCTTAGCTCAGCTGGGAGAGCGCAACACTGGCAGTGTTGAGGTCAGCGGTTCGATCCCGCTAGGCTCCACCATATTTTGCAGTATCTTGCTTGCCGTCGTCTTGTCTGACGTCGTTTACGTCCCATTCGTCTAGTGGTCCAGGACACCGCCCTTTCACGGCGGTAACAGGGGTTCGAACCCCCTATGGGACGCCACTCTCGTATCTTATCTGTGTAAAACGTTCTCTAAATACGGCCTTTTTGTCCGTGTTGATACGTTTTTATCCTCCCCCCTGACGGACTCCCGTAGGGTTTTCATGCCTTTCTTTTACCGGCTAATCGGAGCTGTTGGCGCAGCGCTGAAAAAGCTCGCGAAGGCGGCAAAAAAGCGTGTTTCTGAGCTGTTTTGCCCTTGACTTGTCCACGTCCACGACTTTGCCGATCAGCGCTGTGCACAACCGCCTGTTATTGCCCGAAAAAACACTTGATATCTTTATTTTGTTTTAAAACAATAGCTTACGCTAGATCAAAAAGTGAACAATTTGAGGCCGAGCCGCTGTGCATGGCGTCTGTGGAATGTTTTCTAACGGTTATGAACAGGGTTGTCCACAGGAAGTGTGGAAAACCCTATTTGTGCCCGTGTTACATGAAAGTCAAGGGCTATTGGGTGGTTTTCAGGCGCTTTAAAAGCGCCGATGTATCCAGGCGTCCACCGCCTTGACGTTGCACGTCGGCATAGAATTGATCCACCAGCGCAGTGACCGGAAGCGCTGCGTTTAGCCGGCGCGCCTGGCCCAGGCAAATATCCAGATCCTTACGCATCCAGTCCACGGCAAAGCCGTGGTCATAGTCGCCGGCGAGCATGGTCTGGTGGCGGTTTTCCATCTGCCAGGAGCCGGCCGCGCCCTTGGACAGCACGTCGACCACCTGGTGCGCGTCAAGCCCTGCCTGCTGGGCAAAGTGAAGTCCTTCGGCCAGGCTTTGCACCAGCCCGGCCACACAAATTTGGTTGACCATTTTGGTTAGCTGGCCGCTACCCGTGGGGCCCATCAGCGTGATGGCGCGCGAGTAGTGCGCCATGATCGGCTCGAGGTGGGCAAACAGGGCGTCATTACCGCCGCACATGACGGTTAACGCGGCGTTGATAGCACCTTGCTGCCCGCCGGAAACGGGGGCGTCGAGAAAGCCGATGTCGCGCTGCAGGCAAGCCGCCGCCAGCTCCTCGGCCAGATCCGCCGAGGCAGTGGTGTGGTCCACCAGAAAGGCGCCTTTTGACATGCCGGCCAGCGCGCCGTGCTCGCCGGTGATGACCTCGCGCACGTCGTTATCGTTACCCACGCAGCTAAGCACCAGGTCAGCGCCGGCGGCAGCGTCTTGAGGGCTTGCGTGGGCGCTGCCGCCGTATTCGTTGACCCAGGCATCGGCCTTGGCGCGGGTGCGGTTATACACCCGCAGGGTAAGCCCCTGGCGGGCAAGGTGGCCGGCCATGGGGCCGCCCATGACGCCAAGGCCAATGAAGGCAACGGTAGATATATGACGCATAGCGTATTTGCTCCTGAGTATTGATGAATAAAAATCGCCGACCATGCAAAAGGCCACCCGAAGGTGGCCTGGTGTCATGTCGCGTTTTGATCGAGAATGGTTATTTCTGCGGATATTCGCGCTGGTCGTGGCCGGTGTAGAGCTGGCGCGGACGGCTGATCTTGTAGCTATCGCTGAGCATTTCGTGCCAGTGGGAAATCCAGCCGCTGGTGCGCGATACGGCAAAGATGACGGTGAACATGTTGGTGGGAATGCCCATGGCCTTGAGCACAATGCCCGAGTAGAAGTCGACGTTGGGATAGAGCTTGCGCTCAATGAAGTAGTCGTCTTCCAGCGCAATCTGCTCGAGGCGTTTGGCGATCTTGAGCTGAGGATCGTCGGCTTTGCCAAGCTCTGCAAGCACTTCGTCGCAGGTCTCCTTCATGACCCTGGCGCGGGGATCGAAGTTGCGATACACCCGGTGGCCAAAGCCCATCAGCTTGAACGGGTCGTTCTTGTCCTTGGCCTTGTCGATAAAGCGCTGGATGTTCTCTTCGGAGTCGTCGCCGATCTCGTCGAGCATCTTCAGCACCGCCTCGTTGGCACCGCCGTGAGCCGGGCCCCAAAGCGCGGCAATGCCGGCGCTGATGCAGGCAAAGGGGTTGGCGCCGGTGGAGCCGGCCATGCGCACGGTAGACGTGGAGGCGTTTTGCTCGTGGTCAGCGTGGAGCATGAAGATGCGGTCCATGGCCTTGGCGTATACCGGATTGACGGTATATTCCTCGCTGGGCGTGGCAAACATCATGTAGAGGAAGTTTTCCGCGTAGCTCAGATCGTTGCGCGGCGTGTTGAACGGCTGGCCAACGCTGTATTTATGTGCCATGGCGGCAATGGTGGGCATCTTGGCGATCAGGCGCACGGCGCTGATGACGCGGTCTTCTTCTTTGCTGATGTTCATGTAGTCGTGGTAGAAGGCGGCAAGCCCGCCGGTCACGCTGCACAGCATCGACATCGGGTGCGCGTCGCGGCGAAAGCCCTTGAAGAAGTTGTTGATCTGGTCGTGAACCATGGTGTGGTTGCGAATGCGCGCCTGAAAGTCGGCATACTGCTCATCGTCGGGCAGCTCGCCGAACAGCAGGGTATAGCACAGTTCGACAAAGTTGGAGTGCTTGGCAAGATCACCGATATGGTAGCCGCGGTGCAGCAGCATGCCTTTGCCGCCATCGATATAGGTAATGGCCGACCGGCAGGAAGACGTCGCCATGAAGCCGGGATCATAGGTAAACAAGCCGTCGGCCCCCAGGCCGCGAACGTCGATGACGTCAGGCCCCAAAGTACCGGAATACATCGGCAGATCAATTGCCTTGTCCAGGCCGTCTACCGTCAATGTTGCTTTCCTGTCAGCCATGCTGGCCTCCTGTCGAATTCGGGGTGGGACGTACATGATTGCTTGCATGCCGCGCCGGCGCTTAAAGGCCCGACTACTATAAAAGGGCGCGGAAGATTGTCAATTAGCCGAACTGTTAGGCCCTGCTGTACATAAATTAGGCTGTTGAATAATTACTGTCTATGATTGAAGTTATGCTATCAGCGTTGCGCATCGCGTGCTAACACGCCGTGGAATTAGTCGCGTAGCGCCGCAAGGCATCGGCGGCCATTGGTGGCAAGCGTATTGCACCATGGTCGAGTAGGGCAGGGTTTGGTTTGTCAGCCAAGTCCAAGGTTCATATAATTTACCGCGCGCGCTGTTGTTCACAAGGCAGCGTGCAAGACTTGGCAACGGCCGAGCCCTTAGCAACCACCGCCCGCTCGGGCTATGCCCGATCGTCGCAGAGCGGGCCAAGAGAGTGTGTATAGAGCCGTGAATAGCAAACGACCCGTAAACCTCAATCTTTCGACAATCCACTTTCCTTTGCCGGCCATAACGTCGATTGTGCATCGCATCACCGGCGTTATCCTGTTTGTCGGCCTGGTCTTCGCCTTCTGGGCGCTGGGTAAGTCGCTGTCGTCGCCTGCCGGCTTTGATGCCGTCAGCCACGCACTGGCAAGCAATTTTCTCGCCAAATTGATCGCCTGGGGGCTGCTGTCGGCCCTGGCTTTCCACTTTGTGGCGGGTGTCAAGCATTTTTTCATGGATGCCGACGTGGGGCTTGACCACCAAAGAGGCACCCAAAACGCACAGATTACCGTGATTTTAAGCGTTGTACTGATCGTTTTGGCAGGAGTGTGGATATGGTAACCAGCATCACCAGTTTTAGCCGCAACGGCGTGTCCGACTGGCTCATGCAGCGGGTTTCCGCCGCTGTTCTAGCCGTGTATACGGTGTTTATGGTGGCCTATCTGCTGTTCCATCCCGATTTGGACTATTACACCTGGAGCGGGCTTTTCGAGCATACGTGGATGCGGATTTTCTCACTTCTGGCGTTTATTTCCCTGGCGGCTCACGCCTGGGTCGGTCTGTGGACCGTGACCACCGATTACCTCAAGTCTACCTATCAGCGCGTAGGTGCCCAGATGCTGATTATTCTGGTCATCTTTGTCTACCTGGTATGGGGCATTCAACTTCTGTGGGGAGCCTGATTCATGTCTAACCTGCGTAGCCTGACATTTGACGCCATTATTATCGGCGGGGGTGGCTCCGGCCTGCGAGCGGCGCTGGAGCTGGCCAAGTCCGGCAAGCAAACCGCTGTGCTGTCCAAAGTGTTTCCCACGCGCTCGCATACGGTGTCTGCCCAGGGCGGGATTACCTGCGCGATCGGCGCGGCGGACCCCGACGACGACTGGCGCTGGCACATGTACGACACCGTCAAGGGCAGCGACTATATCGCCGACCAGGACGCGGCAGAGTATCTGTGTTCTGAGGGGCCCAAAGCGGTCTTCGAGCTTGAACACATGGGGCTGCCGTTTTCGCGCTTTGACAACGGTCGCATCTATCAGCGTCCGTTCGGCGGGCAGTCGAAAAACTTTGGCGAAGGTGGCCAGGCGGCGCGCACTTGTGCTGCCGCCGACCGCACCGGGCACGCGCTGCTGCACACGCTTTATCAGAATAACCTCAAGAACAACACGACGTTTCTCAACGAGTGGTACGCGGTTGATCTGGTGAAAAACGCCAGCGGCGACGTAGTGGGCTGCATCGCCATGTGCATTGAAACCGGCGAAGTGGTGCACGTGAAGTCCAAGGCCACGGTGCTGGCGACGGGCGGTGCCGGGCGCATCTACGCCTCGACCACCAACGCCTTGATCAACACCGGCGACGGTGTCGGCATGGCGCTGCGCGCCGGCTTCCCGATGCAGGACATGGAAATGTGGCAGTTCCATCCCACCGGCATTTACGGCGCCGGCACGCTGGTGACCGAGGGTTGTCGCGGGGAAGGCGGTTACCTGATCAATAAGGATGGCGAGCGGTTTATGGAGCGCTACGCGCCCAACGCCAAGGATCTTGCCAGCCGCGACGTTGTCTCACGCTCGATTGTGATGGAAATACTCGACGGCCGTGGCGCCGGCGAGAACGGCGATCACGTCTTTCTCAAGCTCGATCATCTTGGCGAAGAGGTGCTCAACAAGCGCCTGCCGGGCATCTGCGAGTTGTCCAAGACCTTTGCCCACGTCGACCCGGTCACCGAGCCGATTCCAGTCGTGCCGACCTGCCACTATATGATGGGGGGGATTCCCACCAACATTCACGGTCAGGCAATCATGCAGGATGACAGCGGCAAGGATCAGATTGTCAACGGGCTGTTTGCCTGCGGTGAGGCGGCCTGTGTATCGGTACATGGCGCCAACCGCCTGGGCGGCAACTCGCTGTTGGATCTGGTGGTCTTTGGTCGTTCGGCGGGGCGTTTTATCGAAGGCGCGCTGAATGAAGGCATCGACTACCTGGACGCTACCGACGCGGATATCCAGTCGGCAATGAAGCGCCTGGAGCGCTGGAACGGATCCGAAGACGGTGAATCCGTGCCCGACCTCAAGCGTGCGCTGCAGGACATCATGCAGACCGATTTCGGCGTATTCCGCGAAGAGAAAAAGATGCAGGAAGGCGTAAAACGCCTGGCCGAACTGCGCGAGCGTATCAATAATGCCTATCTGCCGGATAAATCCAACGCCTTCAACACCGCCCGCGTAGAGGCGCTGGAGCTGGATAACCTGATGGAAGTGGCCGAGGCCACGGCGATTTCCGCGCTCGAGCGCAAGGAAAGCCGCGGGGCGCATTCGCGCTATGACCACCCTGACCGTGACGACGTGAACTGGCTCAAGCACTCGATTTACTGCCCCAAAACGAAGCAGCTTGGCAAGCGCGACGTGAACTTCAGGCCCAAGACCGTCGACACATTCGAACCCAAGATACGTACCTACTGATACGCCGCAGACGAGAGGGAGTCACGATGTCTAACCTTCAGGTATCGATATATCGATACAACCCTGAAACCGACGCTGCGCCGTACATGCAGGAGTTTCAGGTTGATACAAAAGGCCGCGATGTGATGGTGCTGGATGTCTTGCACCTGATGAAAGAGCAGGATAGCAGCCTGGCATTTCGTCGCAGCTGCCGCGAAGGCGTGTGCGGCTCGGACGGCATGAACATGAACGGCCGCAACGGCCTTGGCTGTATCACTCCGCTTTCCGAGGTGGTGAAAAACGGCAAGCTGGTCTTGCGCCCGCTGCCTGGGCTGCCGGTGATCCGCGACCTGGTCGTGGATATGGCCATGTTCTACAAGCAGTACGAGCGCATTCAGCCGTACCTGCAAAACGACGAGCCCGAGCCCGCGATCGAGCGGCTGCAGTCGCCCGAAGACCGCGAAAAGCTCGACGGTCTTTACGAATGCATTCTGTGTGCCTGCTGCTCGACGGCGTGCCCGTCGTTCTGGTGGAATCCGGACAAGTTTGTCGGCCCGGCGGGGCTTTTGCAGTCCTACCGTTTTCTGGCCGACACGCGGGATACGGCAACGCGCGAACGCCTGTCTGACTTGCAGGATCCATTTTCGGTATTTCGCTGCCGCGGCATCATGAACTGCGTCGCGTTTTGCCCCAAGGGGCTTAACCCGACGCGTGCCATCGGCAAGATCCGTGAAATGCTGCTGGCGGATGCCACCTGAGCGACTGTCTGAACCATGCGTGCGAGCCCAGTGCGCTGGCCGGTGCCTGCATGCGACTTAAGTTGCGTGGTTTGGCGCAACAAGTTGCCTGTTTGCCACTTAAACCATAGCGGCTGGCTTGTTATCATGACGCTCGTAGCAGTGCGACCCTGCGTCGCACTGCTACGAGTCATAGCGATGTCGTTGCGCTGGGCGTAGCGATACCGATACCACCCCATCAGTGTAGGGTGACCGAGTGATGCAACAAGGCATAATGGAGTTGATGTGGCGTTCCTCTCACGTTAGTGGCGCTAATGCCCACTACGTGGAAGCGCTATTTGAGCAGTATCTTGACGATCCCGACGCCGTTTCCGACGAATGGCGACGCTATTTCGACGAGCTGCCGCGCCCCGAGGGCAGTGCCTCAGAAGATGTTCCGCTAAGCCCCGTCCGCGAGCAGTTTTATCAGCTTGGCCAGGAAACGCGTCCCGGCGGCGCGATGCCCGACAGCGATGTGGGTAAAAAGCAGGTTAAAGTTCTGCAGCTGATCAACGCGTACCGCTTTCGTGGACACCAGAAGGCCAATATTGACCCGCTGGGGCTGCGCGATCCCACCCCCGTGCCCGATCTTGACCTCTCCTTCCACCAGCTCTCCAAAGACGATCTGGACACCGAGTTTCAAACCGGTTCGTTCTTTTTGGGGCTCGATAAAGCGCCGCTGCGCGATATCGTCGATGCGCTCGAGCGCACGTATTGTCGCTCGATTGGCTGCGAGATCATGCATATTGTCGATACCGAAGAGAAGCGCTGGCTACAGCGGCGTTTTGAATCGGTACGCAGCGCGCCCAAGTTCAGCGACGATGCGCGCCGGCACGTACTCGAGCGCCTGACCGCCGCCGAAGGGCTGGAAAACTATTTGGCCTCCAAATACCCCGGGACCAAACGCTTTGGTCTGGAAGGCGGCGAGATGTTTATCCCCATGATGGATGAACTGATCCAGCGCGCCGGCGGGTACGGCGCCAAGGAAATCGTCATTGGCATGGCGCACCGCGGGCGGCTCAACCTGCTGATTAATATTCTGGGCAAGAACCCGACCGACCTGATCGACGAGTTTGACGGCAAGAAAGTCTTTGATCGCGGTTCGGGCGACGTCAAGTACCACCAGGGCTTTAGCTCCAACGTCATGTCGCCGGGTGGTGAAGTCCACCTGGCGCTCTCGTTCAACCCCTCGCATCTGGAAATCGTCGCACCGGTTGTTGAAGGCTCGGTGCGCGCGCGTCAGGACCGTCGTCAGGATCCGGGCGGCGAAAAAGTCTTGCCCATCAACATTCATGGCGATGCCTCGATGGCCGGACAGGGCGTGGTAATGGAGACATTCCAAATGTCTCTGACCCGCGCTTATCGCACCGGCGGAACGGTGCACGTGGTCATCAACAACCAGATCGGGTTTACCACCTCGCACCCGCTGGATTCGCGCTCTACCGAGTACTGCACCGATATTGCCAAAATGGTCCAGGCGCCGATTTTCCACGTCAACGGCGACGACCCCGATGCGGTCATTCACGTCACTCAGGTGGCACTCGACTACCGCCAGCAGTTTAAGAAAGATGTAGTCATCGACATGGTCTGCTACCGCCGCCGCGGCCATAACGAAGCCGACGAGCCGTCCGGCACCCAGCCGATGATGTATGCCAAGATCAAAGATCACGCCTCGGCGCGTGCGCTCTACGTTGATCGCCTGGTCAAGCAGGGCGTGGTTAATGAAGACGACATCAGCGCGATGGCGGAAAAATACCGCGAAGACCTGATGGCGGGTAACCACGTGGCCAACGCCCTGGTGCAAAAGCCCAACGAAGCCCTGTTCGTCAACTGGCAGCCCTATTTGGGCCACGAGTGGACCGGCTATGCCGATACCACCTTCGATATGCAGCGCTTACAGCTGCTGGCCGAGCGCATGTGCGCGATCCCCGAGGGCATCGAGGTACAGCGCCAGGTAGAGAAAGTGTACGCCGACCGGCGCAAGATGCAGGCCGGTGAACTGGCCATCAACTGGGGCTTCGGTGAGACGCTGGCCTACGCCACGCTGCTCGATCAGGGGCACCCGATCCGCATCACCGGCCAGGATGTGGGGCGCGGGACTTTCTCGCACCGCCACGCCGTGGTGCACAACCAGGCAGACGGCAGTACCTGCGTGCCGCTGCAGCATATCAGCGACGGCCAGCCGAGCTTTACCATCCACGACTCCTTCCTGTCGGAAGAAGCCGTGCTGGCGTTTGAATACGGCTACGCCACCACTGCGCCCAACGACCTGGTGATTTGGGAGGCGCAGTTTGGCGACTTCCTCAACGGTGCTCAGGTCATGATCGACCAGTTCATTTCGTCGGGGGAAACCAAATGGGGCCGGCTGTGCGGGCTGACCCTGCTGTTACCCCACGGCTACGAAGGCCAGGGCCCCGAGCACTCGTCGGCGCGCCTTGAGCGGTTTTTGCAGCTGTGTGCCGAAAACAACATGCAGGTGTGCGTGCCCACTACGCCGGCGCAGATTTACCATCTGCTGCGCCGCCAGGTCATTCGTCCGCTGCGTAAACCGCTGGTGGTGATGACGCCCAAGTCGCTGCTGCGCCATAAAGAGGCGGTCTCAAGCCTTGAAGATCTGGCGCATGGCGAGTTCCATATGGTGCTGCCCGACCAGGCCGATCTCATGCCCGACAAGGTTACCCGCGTGGTGCTGTGTGCCGGCAAGGTGTACTACGACCTGGCCGCATGGCGCGTTGATAACGAGCGCTACGACACGGCCATTATCCGCATCGAACAGCTTTATCCCTTTGCCAAGGACGCGCTTTTGGACGTGCTGAACGTCTATGCGCATGTAGAAGATATCGTCTGGTGTCAGGAAGAGCCGCTCAACCAGGGGGCCTGGTACTCGAGTCAGCACCACATGCGCGCCGTTGCCGATAGGCTCAAAGACGGGCTGGGGGGCAAGCTGAAGTTTGCCGGACGTCCTGCGTCTGCCGCGCCGGCCGCGGGCTATATGTCCGTTCACACCGAGCAGCAGCGCCGGTTGGTGGAAGACGCCTTCAACCTGTAAGCGTCCACCGGGGTTAGCGAGTACGCCGGTTAGCGAATGCGCCGGTTTAGCGAACACATAAGGGAAACGACATGGCTACTGAAATCAAAGCGCCCAGCTTTCCAGAATCCGTGGCTGAAGGCACGGTTGCCACCTGGCACAAAAAGCCCGGCGATAGCGTCGAGCGCGACGAGCTGGTGGTTGAAATTGAAACCGACAAAGTGGTGCTTGAAATCGTAGCACCGGAAGCGGGCACGTTAAACGACGTGCTGGCTGACGAGGGTGACACCGTTGAGTCCGAGCAGGTGCTGGGCAATATCGATGAGGCCAGCGCCGCTTCGCCTGACAAGAGCGAGAAGCAATCGTCCTCCCAAAAAGCAGAGTCTTCAGCGGACGACTCTGCTGGCGACAAGGCGCCGAAAAAGAAGGCCGGCGGCGGCAAGCAGCACGAAATCAAGGCGCCGTCGTTCCCTGAGTCGGTGCAGGAAGGTACGGTCGCCAGCTGGAACAAAAAAGTTGGTGAAGCAGTCAAACGCGATGAAGTGCTGGCCGAGATAGAAACCGATAAAGTGGTGCTCGAAGTGGTGGCACCGGCCGATGGCGCGCTGGCCGAGATCAAGGCCGACGCCGATAGCCAGGTCGAGTCTGAGGAAATCATGGCGCTGTTTACCGAAGGCGCAGGCGATGCGGGCCAGGACGACGAGGCATCGTCCGACGCAGATAGCGACACCGATACGCACGGCGACAGTGATGACAGCGCCGATGAAAACCACGGTGGCAAGATTCTCGCTCCCGCGGCGCGCAAGATGGTGGCCGAAAACAATCTTGACGCGGCGCGCATTGAAGGCACCGGCAAAGGCGGGCGCGTACTCAAGGAAGACGTGCAGAAAGCGCTGAAAGACGGCAGTGCCGCGCAGAGCGCAGGCCGGCAAAGCGATAAGCCGGCGAGCGCGAAAGCGGAAAAATCATCGGCGCCGTCAGCGCCCGCCGCCGTTGAAGGCCAGCGCCCGGAAAAACGCGTGCCCATGAGCCGACTGCGCCAGACTATCGCCAAGCGCCTGGTTCAGGCCCAGCAAACCGCCGCCATGCTCACGACGTATAACGAAGTGGACATGAGCGCAGTGATGGCGCTGCGCGCCGAGTACAAGGAAACCTTCCAGAAAGCCCACGACGTCAAGCTGGGCTTCATGAGCTTTTTCGTCAAGGCGGCTTCCGAAGCGCTCAAGCGCTTCCCCGACGTGAACGCCTCTATCGACGGCACCGACATCGTTTATCACGGCTATCAGGATATCAGCGTGGCGGTCTCCACCGACCGCGGCCTGGTGGTGCCGGTGCTGCGCGATACCGACAGCATGCAGTTTGCCGATGTGGAAAAAACCATCGTTGATTTTGGTAAACGCGCGCGTGACGGTAAACTGGGCCTCGAAGAAATGCAGGGCGGTACCTTTACCATCACTAACGGCGGTATTTTTGGCTCGCTGCTGTCGACGCCGATCATCAACCCGCCGCAAACCGCGATTCTGGGCATGCACAAGATCCAGGAGCGCCCGATGGCGGTGAACGGCCAGGTAGAAATACGCCCCATGATGTATCTTGCGGTATCCTATGATCACCGCATGATCGACGGTAAAGACGCCGTGCAGTTTCTGGTCGTGATCAAGGAGCTGCTGGAAGATCCCGCACGCCTGTTGCTCAACGTATAGTCCTGGTGACTTAGTTTTAGTGACATTAGTCCTAATGACTTAGCCCTCGCCACTTTGCCGGGCCATGCGCGCAAGGCTGTCCTTATGCGTCAAGATAATTCATCTTTACTGCCTTCGCCCCAAGGGGGCGAGGTAGCCCGAACAGAGGAGCCGAAATGGCTGACAAGTTTGATGTAATCGTTATTGGTGCCGGTCCCGGTGGTTACGTAGCGGCGATTCGCTCAGCGCAGCTGGGGCTGAAAACGGCCTGCGTAGAAAAATGGCAGGACACCAAAGGCAACGTGGCCCACGGCGGCACCTGCCTGAACGTTGGCTGTATTCCCTCCAAAGCGTTGCTTGAAGCGTCGCACAAGTTTATTGAAGCCAAAGACGATTTTGACGACCTGGGCATTAGCACCGGCGACGTCAGCATGGACGTCAAGAAAATGATGGCGCGCAAGGACAAGATCGTCAAAAACCTGACCGGCGGCATTTCGGGGCTGTTCAAGGCCAACGGCGTGACCGCGCTTGACGGTACCGGCAAGGTCGTCGGCGACAAGCAGGTCGAAGTCACCGATTTTGATGGCAAGACTGCGACCTACGACGCCGACAGCATCGTTGTGGCCGCGGGCTCCGTGCCGGTGGAAATTCCGCCGACGCCGATGACCGAAGGCCTGATCGTCGATTCCACTGGCGCGCTGGAGTTTGAAGAAACGCCCAAGCGCCTGGGCGTCATTGGTGCCGGGGTTATCGGCCTGGAGCTGGGCAGCGTATGGAACCGTCTGGGGTCCGAGGTCACCGTCCTTGAGGCCATGGACAGCTTTTTACCGATGGTCGACGGGGCGCTGGCCAAGGATGCCCATAAACTGCTGAAAAAGCAGGGCATGGACATCAAACTGGGTGCCAAGGTCACGGGCTCCGAGGTCAAAGGTAAAGAAGTCGTGGTGACCTACGAAGATGCCGACGGCAAGAAAGAGATCACCTTCGACAAGCTGATCGTCTGCGTTGGCCGTCGTCCGTACACCAAGGGCGTGATTGCCGATGGCGTTGACGTTGAGCTTGATCAGCGCGGGTTTATTACCGTGGACGACGAGTGCCGCACCAACGTGCCCGGCGTCTACGCCATTGGCGACTGCGTGCGCGGCCCGATGCTGGCGCACAAGGCGTCTGAAGAAGGCGTCATGGTGGCTGACATCATCGCCGGCCACAAAGCCGAGATGAACTACGAGACCATTCCCAGCGTGATCTATACCTTCCCCGAGGTGGCCTGGGTCGGCATGACCGAGCAGGACGCCAAGGACAAAGGCATTGAGGTCAAAACCGGCTCTTTCCCGTTCGCCGCCAACGGTCGTGCGATGGCCAACAACGCCACCGACGGCAGCGCCAAGATCATTGCCGATGCGGAAACCGACCGCATTCTCGGCCTGCACATTGTCGGCCAACACGCCGGTGAGATGATCGCCCAGGGCGTGATCGCCATGGAGTTCGGCTCCAGCGCTGAAGATCTGGCGCTGACCTGCTACGCCCACCCGACCATGTCCGAAGCGGTGCACGAAGCCGCGCTGGCCGTTGAAGGCCACGCCATTCACATGGCTAACCGCAAGAAGCGTAAGTGATCCAACCCATATAATTAAGCGCCACCTTCTTGGGTGGCGCAACGCTTTCGACAATGTATCGAAAGTGCGGGGATGGGGGGCGCGCGTCGCCCATCGTTCGAGTCACATGCAACCAATGGCATGAAGCGATGAACCTTCACGAGTATCAAGGCAAGCAGCTGTTTGCCGACTATGGTCTGCCGGTGTCCAAGAACTTTGCCGTGGACACCCCGGAAGCTACCGTTGACGCCTGCAAGAAAATCGGCGGCGACATGTGGGTCGTCAAGGCCCAGGTGCACGCCGGTGGCCGGGGTAAGGCCGGCGGTGTCAAGCTGGTCAAAAGCACGGACGAGGCCAAAGCCTTTGCCGAGCACTGGCTGGGCAAAAGTCTGGTAACCGCCCAGACCGATGCCGAGGGTCAGCCGGTGGCCAAGATTCTGGTGGAAAACTGCACCGATATCGCCACCGAGCTGTATCTGGGCGCGGTGGTGGATCGCACCACGCGGCGGGTAGTCTTCATGGCCTCGACCGAAGGCGGCGTAGAGATCGAGAAGGTCGCGGAAGACACGCCGGAAAAGATCCTCAAGGTCGAGATCGATCCGCTGGTCGGCGCGCAGCCGTATCAGGCGCGCGAGCTGGCTTTCGCGCTGGGGCTTGAAGGGGTGCAGATCAAGCAGTTCACCAAGATTTTTCTGGGGCTGGCGAAATTATTCCACGACAAGGATCTGGCGCTTTTGGAGATCAATCCGCTGGTGATTACCGGCGAGGGTAACCTTCACTGCTTGGATGCCAAGATCAACCTCGATGGCAACGCCCTGTACCGTCATCCGGACCTGCAGGCCATGCGCGACCCGTCGCAGGAAGACGAGCGCGAAGCCGACGCGGCCAAGTGGGAACTCAACTACGTCGCGCTTGACGGCAATATTGGCTGCATGGTCAACGGCGCCGGCCTGGCCATGGGCACCATGGATATCGTCAATCTGAACGGCGGCAAGCCGGCCAACTTTCTTGACGTCGGCGGCGGTGCTACCAAGGAGCGCGTGGCCGAGGCGTTCAAGATCATCCTGTCCGACGACAACGTAAAAGCGGTGCTGGTCAATATCTTTGGCGGTATCGTGCGCTGCGACATGATCGCCGAAGGCATTATCGGCGCCGTTGAACAGGTCGGTGTCAACGTGCCGGTGGTGGTGCGTCTGGAAGGCAACAACGCCGAACTTGGCGCGGAAAAGCTGGCCTCAAGCGGGCTGAATATTATCGCGGCTACCAGTCTGGCCGACGCGGCAGAGCAGGTTGTCAACGCGGCGGAGGGCAAAGCATGAGTATCCTGATCGACAAGAACACCAAGGTCATTTGCCAGGGGTTTACCGGTGGCCAGGGCACGTTCCACTCCGAGCAGGCGATTGCCTACGGCACCCAGATGGTCGGCGGCGTGACGCCGGGTAAAGGCGGTCAGGAGCACCTGGGGCTACCGGTGTTCAATACGGTGAAAGAAGCGGTACAAAAAACCGGCGCTGAAGCCAGCGTGATTTATGTGCCTGCACCGTTCTGCAAGGATTCGATCATCGAGGCGGCCAACGCCGGCCTCAAGCTGATTGTGTGCATTACCGAAGGCATTCCCACGCTCGATATGCTCGACGCCAAGGTGGCGTGCGACACCCTGGGCGTGCGCCTGATCGGCCCCAACTGCCCGGGGGTGATTACCCCCGGTGAATGCAAGATCGGCATTATGCCGGGACACATTCACCAGCCGGGCAGGGTGGGGATCATCTCGCGCTCGGGCACGCTGACCTACGAAGCGGTCAAGCAGACCACCGACCACGGCTTCGGCCAGTCGACCTGCGTGGGTATCGGCGGCGATCCGATCCCGGGATCCAGCTTTATCGATATGCTCGAGCTGTTTGAAAACGACCCCAAAACCGAAGCCATCGTGATGATCGGTGAAATCGGCGGCACGGCGGAAGAGGAAGCGGCGGCCTATATCAAGGCCAACGTGTCCAAGCCGGTGGTGTCCTACATTGCCGGCGTTACGGCTCCTCCGGGCAAGCGCATGGGCCACGCCGGGGCGATTATCGCCGGCGGCAAGGGCACCGCGGACGAAAAATTCGCCGCGCTGGAAGACGCCGGGGTAAAAACCGTGCGGTCGCTTGCCGAGATCGGCGACGCGCTGAAGGCTGTTACCGGCTGGTAAGCTCGACGACGCTCGGTTAGAGCCGTACGCGGCGCATAAAAAAACGCCCAGGCCATGCACATGGTCTGGGCGTTTTCGTTGCGGGAAAAACCGTTAAGCGGTGGGGCGCGCCACCAGCGAACGGGTTTCTTCGCGGGCTTCGACCAGATCAACGCGCACGGCGTCGCCGAGCTTGAAGCGCTCTTCGCCTTCGATCTGGATGCGGCCTTCCTTGTCGTCGATCACCACTTTGCTGCGATCGCTGTGCATCAGCGGCGCGGGCACAAAGGCGGTGGCGCCGTTTTCGCTCAGGCGCACGCGCATGCCGCCGCGGTTGACGGCGATGACGTCGGCGTCAAAAGTGGTCTGGCTTTCGGCCGCCGGGGTCAGGTAGCGTACGTAGAGCCAGTCCTTGACGTCGCGCTCGGCCATGCGGTTCAGGCGCCGGCGTTCGGTTAGCTGATCGGTCAGCGCTTCGCTGGCTTCGGCCGGCGCCTGCTCGCCTTTGAGCACGTGCTTGATTAGACGATGGTTGACCATGTCGCCGTATTTACGAATGGGCGAGGTCCAGGTGGCGTAGGCGGCAAGCCCCAGGCCAAAGTGCGGGCCAGGCAGCGCCGACATCCGGGTAAAGCCTTGAAAGCGGCGCAGGCGCACGTCGAGCCAAGCGTCGTCGCGGTCTTCAAGCTCGCGCTTGAGTACCTTGTAGCGCGGCAGCTCGAGCAGCGCTTCGGCGTCGACGTTGATGTTCTGGGTGGCCAGAAATTCCTGGGCGTCTTCGATTTTTTCCGGCTCGAAGGCGCGGTGCACGTTGAAGATCCCGTGGCCGACGTTCGCGGCCAGAAAATCCGCGCAGCAGGCGTTGGAGGCAATCATCGACTCTTCGATCATGCGGTTGGCGATGCGCCGTTCCTCGACCTCGATAGCCAGCACGTTGCCGGCCGGGTCGAGCTTGAAGACGAAGTCGGGGCTGCCCTTGAACACTAGTGCGTGTGCTTCGCGCCATGCGCTGCGCGCCTCGGTCAGATCGCGCAGCGCGCTCAGCTGGGGGGCGATGTCATCAGCCGGTGCCCAGTCGCCCTGGCCTTCGATCCAGTCGGACACGTGGTCGTAGGACAGCCGCGCGTGGGACATGGCCTCGGCGGCGAAGAAGCGGTAGTCGCCCAGGCTGCCGTCGGCATTAATGTCCAGCGTGCACGCCAGCACCGGGCGCTTTTGGCCTTCAAGCAGCGAGCATAGGTCGTCGGCCAGCTGCTCGGGCAGCATGGTGACGTTTTGGCCCGGCAGGTACACGGTAAAGGCGCGCACCCGCGCTTCCATGTCGGCGGCGTGGTTTTCGTCGACGTAGCCGGTGGGGTCGGCAATCGCCACGCTCATGCGCCAGCCGCCGTCTTCGCGCTCGACCACATGCAGCGCATCGTCCATGTCGCGGGTCGATTCGCTGTCGATGGTAAAGAAGGGTGTCGCGGTCAGGTCTTCGCGCTCAAGGCCCTCTTCGTGCAGCGGCCAGTCGCTGCCGGCGTCGGGGCATTCCTGTTCCAGCGCGTGACGCGCCAGGGTAACGCGCCACGGCACGGCGGGGTTATCGCGCTTGGCCACCAGCTCGTCGATCTGGGCGAAAAAGCTGCGATCGTCTTTTTTCATTGGGTGGCGCACCAGCCGCGCGACGACCCAGTCGCCGTCGGCGATGCTGTCTTCGTCGAGGCTGCGTTTGATCCGCGCCTTGATCACGTTACGGATCGACGGGTGGTCGGGCACCACGGCCAGCCGGCCTTCGCGCTTTTGCACGCGGGCGACAAAGCGGTCGAGCCCCTGCTCGATGAGCGTTTCCGGCTCGACGGACTGCTTGTCGCCGTTTTGGTGAATCACGGCTTCTACGCGGTCGCCGTGAATTACCTGCTTCATCGCGGGCGGTGGAATAAAATAGGAGTCGCCGTCGTCGGTTTCCAGAAAGCCGAAACCGCGGTCGGTGCCTTTGACCAACCCTTCGGCGCGCGGCGTGGTGTCATGCATCGTCTGCTTGAGCTGGGCAAGCATGGAGTTGTTCTGCAACATGAGGCTCGATTGGTTGATAGGTAGGCTGCCACTATACGGCTTCAGGGCAGTGGCGCCAATTGCGTCGGCAAAGATTAGCCGAGCGCGGCGGCTAGTCGGCGCGCTCTTTGGGGCTGGCGTCGAGTCTGCGCAGCTGGTGCCATAAATCGCGGCGCAGGTCGCCAAGCGTGGGTTGCTCACCGGGGGCAAAAGCCAGCGGGCGGCACAGGCGCAGCGCGCGCAGCCCCAGCCTGGCGCTCAATAGCCCGACGGCGAGCCCCTGGCCGGCGCGGGCAGACAGTCGGCCGGTCATGTCCAGCGAAAGCATGTCCATGCCGGCATCGGTGGCAAGTTCGCTGGCGCCGGCAAAGGCCATGTTGTGCAGCACGGTTTTAAACAGACGCAGGCGGCTGGCGTAGCCCAATTCAAGCCCGTAAAGCCGGCACAGACGGTCGACCATGGCGATATTGCGCCAGGCGACCAGCGCCATATCGACCAGCGTTAGCGGGCTGACGGCAACCATCACCGCGGTTTCACCGCACATGCGCGAGATCAGCCGCTGGGCTTCGCGGTCGCGGGGGCCAAGCAGGTGGTGATCGAGCAGCATTAACGTGTCCTGCCCGCTGTGGTGCGGCTCCTGAGCGCGCCGGAAAGCGGCCCAGTGTGGGTCGTCATCGTTGAGCTTGAGCTGGGTTTGCAGCTGGCAGGCCAAGCCGAGCGCCCGTTGGGGCGAGCGCTGGGGCAGTTCAGCAAGTCGCTGGCGCAGCTTGTCGTGGCGTTTCAGTCGTTTTAAGCGCGTAAGCTCTTTGAGCATGGCGGCACTGCCAAGGCCGATCAGGGCAAGGCCGAATATCTGCCAGGCGGCGTCCAGCCAGCGGGCGCTGGCAAGGGCGTCGGGCAGGCCGGTGACAAACTCGGCGGTGCCCAGCGCGGCACTGCCGGCGAGCACAAACAGCAACCCCCAGCGGCGCGTGCGCGGCGCGCCCAGGCTTTGTTCGGGCAGCGCCCGGCGGCTGTCGGGGTCGTCTGCAGGCGTGTCTTCCCGCACCGTATCATCAAAGTGCTGTGCGCTGCGTAGGGCGTCGTCGCTGCTCGTTGGCGGCTCTGCCACGGCGTCGCCATCGAGATGAAAGTGCCGGCGCGGCTTGGGCGAGGTCATGTCAGTTTGTCTCCGATCAGCCAGTCGATGGCGGCGTCCATGCGGATATGCGGCAGCGCGCCTGACGCCGCGGGCATCGGGCGAAAACGCGGAAAATCAAATCCCTGGCGCTGCCAGAAGGCGCTGTCGGGCAGCGTGGCGGGCACATCGCCGGGATACACCAGCAGGTCTTCGCCTTCGAGCGTAGTGCCGCGCAGCGCGGGCAGGCGTTCTTTGCCTTGGCTGACTTCGCGCGACTGGGTGGCGCGAATCGACGCCAGCGACAGCGCCTTCACCGGCACGTTGGCAAAGCGCAGGTCCTTGAGCGGCTCTTTTAATAGCGCGTTGAGCAGCGCGACGACGTTGGCGTGCTGGTCGGGCGTGACGTGGTCGGCCTTGGTGGCGGCAATCGCCAGCCGGTCGATGCGTGGGGCGAACAGGCGGTTGAGCAAGCGGCGGTTGCCGTAGCTAAAGCTTTGCATCAGCTCGCCCAGCGCCAGCGATAAATCCTCGAAGCGCTCGGGGCCGGCATTCAGCGCGCCGAGCACGTCGACCAGCACGATCTGGCGGTCAAAGCGGCGGAAGTGTTCGCGATAAAACGGCTGCACCACGCGTTTTTGATAATAGTCAAAACGCGCGGCCAGGGTGGCATAAACGCTGGTCTCGGGCAGCGCGCTGAGCGCTTCTTGGCTCTGGCTGAGGTGGGGCAGCGGGAAAAACTGCAGCGCCGGCGCGCCGTCAAGTTCGCCGGGAAGCAAAAACCGCCCCGGCTGCAGGTGCGAAAAGCCCAGCTGTTTGGCGCGCCTAAGCCCTTTGGCGTAGGCCTCGGCGAGCTCGGCCAGCAGCGCCTCGCTGGCGTCGTCGGCCGGATTCAATCGCTCGGCGGCGGCCAGCCACTCGGCAAAAACCTGCTGGCGCTGTTCGCCCTGGGCGTAGGGGTGGGTCTGGCACCAGCTGTAATAATCATGGCTCAGCAGGGGCAAATCCAGCAGCCACTCGCCGGGATAGTCAAACAGGTCGAGCGTCAGGTGCGAGGTTGGCGCACGCAGCCAGCCGCCGCGCGCCGGCCGGTAACGCAGTTCTAGGCGCAGCTCGCTTATACCGCGGGTGGCTTCGGGCCAGCGCGGCGGTGAGTCGCAAAGCGCCTGCATGGCCGGGTCATAGGGAAAGCGTGGCACGCCCAAATCAGGCTGGTTCAGGCGTTTGGCTCCTAGCAGGCGGCCGTCGCGTGCGGCGGGCCAAAGGTCGAGCCGGGCCTCCACGCCGGCGTGGCGAAGCTGGTTGACCAGCGAGGTCAAAAACGCCGTTTTACCCGCCTGCGATAGGCCAGTCACCGCCAGGCGTAGCTGGCGGTCGCGGCCACGCTCGAGGAGATTGCCAAGCTCGCGGCCAAGAGCTTCATGCACGGGAGGTTTGAGTGTCGGCATGGCAGGCGCTTAACTATCCAGAAACAGGGTGACTAGCTGATGCGACACTGGCAGCGTGGCGATGACAAAGCCCACCACGGTGATGCTATAGCCTGGCCAGCGGCGGGTTGAGTGCTGTGCCAGCAGCAAGCCGCCAATCCCCATCACCATGCCGACGATATTAAAGACCATGGAAAACGCTTCGACCCAAAGCGGTAGATTCATGCAGTGTTCCTAACCGGTGAACCGTATGTTGGCAGGCAAAGCGATACGCTGCCGTATACCGTGGTGACAATTGCAGGAGACGCGTGTAGCAGACGGGCGTCAAAACCAGTGTAACAGGGCTTGCCACGGTGCCGGTAAACGTCTGCTGTTGGCCAGCGCGTAGGCGTTAGACGCGGCTTAGCGTCGTCCCCAGCAGGTGCTGGGCGCCGGGCACCAGCCATACCGGGTCAAGCCGCGTGTTGGCCGCCTCGATGCAGAGAAAACCACGGGTATCGGCCGCGCTGGTATCGCCCAGCGCCTCGCCGGGGTGCCAGACCACGGTGGAGTCGCTCTGGTGCTTGGCCACGCGCAGCTGGCGCCTCCCGTCGGTTAGCGTGACGGCATTATTGCTGTGATAAATACGGTCGATGGGACCGCGCACGGCCAGCGTTCCCTGCTGCTCGCTTTCGGCGAAATCGCGGCGTTTATCCAGGTAGCGCGCGCCGGTAAGGCCTTCAAGGCGGCAGTGGAAGGCGTCATCAACGGCCAGGTAGCTGTGTAGCGCAGCGCTGGTCTTGACCGGTGCCTCGCCGGCGTTTTCGCTGATCAGCTCCACGTGCAGGCGCCGGGCATTAGCCTGGATCACCACGCGGGCATTCAGCTGACCGTGTAGTGGTTCCTCCGGCGAGAGGTGTACCTCGATGCCTTCTTCGTGCTCGTCAACGCCGTCGAGCCGCCAGAGTGCCAGGCGTGCCGGGCCGTGAAAGGGCCCCTGGCGGTTGGGGCTTTCATCGGCGTAGCGTTCGTCGGCAAACCATGGCCAGCACAGTGGGATGCCGCCGCGCAGCGAGGCCGGTGAGCGGGCCGGCGTGGGGGTTAGCCATAGCCAGCCCCGGTCACCCGCCGGTTGAAAGTGCACGACTTGCGCGCCTGTGAGCGCGATCGCCAGCTGCCCCCAGGGCTGATTGAACAGCACCAGTTCGCGGCCTTCCCAGGTGATGGTCTGCTGGCTGTCGGTGGCGTCAAGCGGCTGGCGGAGCGAGTCGGGAATCATCGAGGCATCCTGGTTGATAAAGCGGGTGGGGGTAAAAGATAGTGGGCGGCACTTTAGTGCCGTCTGCTATGGTAAAACAAGCACGTTACGTGTTCATCTACCCCTTCACCCTTGCGACAACCGTAAAAGAGGTAAGCCCATGGGGATTATTGCATGGTTGATTATTGGCGGCCTGGGCGGCTGGATTGCCGGCAACATCATGCGCGGCGGCGGTTTCGGTATCCTGGCCAATATCGGGATCGGGATTGTTGGCGCGGTGATTGGGGGAGTCTTGTTTAGACTGCTGGGGCTTGAGGCCGGTGGCTTCATTGGTTCGCTGGTGACCGCCGTCGTGGGGGCGGTCGTTCTGCTCTGGGTGGCCAGTAAAGTGCGATAACAGCCTGTTAAACAGGCGAGGGGCAATATGTCCTATGCCTGAGGACACCATCGCCCGGCAAATTGCCGGGCGATGGTGTTTAAGTATCAGCCTTAATCGCGCTTTCCGTGACACCCTGCCCCCCGTTACACTATCTACCTTTGTGCCGGCCGGTCTGGCGGGTTCGTTGGCGCCTTTGTGGCTGCAATAGGGGTATCTTTTGGTCGACGCATTACATGCCTGGTGGAAACAACAGCTTGAGCTGTGCAGCGGGGAGGCTTTGACTCACCCGCTGTCGGCAAAGGCGAGCGAGCGTCTGGCCCGCCTGGGGCTTGCCTGCCCGATGCGCAAGAACGGCTGGCCCGACGCCAAAGACTGGCTCGCCCGGGCGTGGCAAATTGACTCCCGCGAAGCGCTGATTGACGCCATGCTATGGCTTGGCGCGCAGGGAGAGCGCCAGCGCTGGGATATCGACGCCGCCGAACTCAAGGCAATGAGCGTAGCCAGACGCCGCCAGTGGGAGCAGGAAACGCCGTTGGATGAGGCGCCCTACGCGGCGCTGTTGCCCGGCTGGGTGGCAGCCGGCGAGCCGCTTGAATGGGCCGCGTGGGACTGGCTGCGGCTGGCGGAGCTTGCCTGGGCGGGAGAAAGCGGCGGCTATCTCAGCGACACAGAGGCCGAGTATTTTGCCGCCCACGCCGCTGAGCTTATCCACACCCGCTATACCGACTGGCGCGATGTGCTAAGCGCCTACCTGCGCGGATTTAGCCTGTTTGACGGCGTTGATTACGCCATTGGTGCTGGCGAAGATTATGCCATCGGCGGGCAGGCAGCGCCGTTTGAAGCCCCCCGGAACTCGTGGCAAGAACGGCTGGTTGCGCTCTGTGAGCCTGCTATTCGCGAGGCGTCGCGGGCCGCGCTGCGGGCGTATCGCGATACGGCGCACCACTGGGTACTAGCGCTTGCCGGCGTGCGCGAGCCCGCGCTGATGCTACGCCAGCGCGAACCGCTGGCGCCGATGCCCGAGGCCGGGCGGCAGGACGCCGCCCGCTATCTGGAAGAGGTGTTGGAGCTATACGCTGACGAAGGTGCCGAGGCGCTTTTGCGCTACTGGCTGCCCGCCGAGGCGCACCACCTGAACCAGATGGCGGCCGATGCCGCGCACGGCATTCACGTGCCGTCGCAGACGGTTTTTGGCCGCCCGTCCAAGGAGTCGCTGGTGCAGCGGAGTTGGCTCAAGCAGGCCAGCCATCACGCGGCGACCATTCACATGGCCGAAAAATTCGCCTTTTATGTGCAAATGGCCAAAGACAGCCGGCTGTTTGATAGCGCCTCGCTTGGCACCTTTGACCAAGCGCTAAAAAGCTGCCTGTGCCATTTTTATGCCTCCCCTGCGCGCCTGCTCGAAGCCTGGCTTGCCTGGGAGCGCTGCCTGTCCGAGCCCGAACAGCCATCGCTTGCGTCGGATATTGCCTGGCATCTGAATGACCCCGGCAGCGTGTTTCACTGGCTTGACTGGCACCCCGGCGTATGGCAAGAACCCGCCGAGCGGCCGTCGCTTCGCCACTTTACCGCCATGGCGCTGGTGGGGCCGATGAACAGTACCGCCTGGAGCCAGCCGCAGCCGGAAAGTGCCCGCGAGTGCGAAGCCATCAGAACCTGGGTGGAAGGCCACTATCAGCTGCTGGGTGCCGACGAGCTGCGCGGGTTTATTGACTACATGCTGGAGGCCGGCGACCGCCAGGAATACCAGATCAACTATGCGCCCTATACGCTTAACCGCGAGCGCCTCGACGCGGAAATTGCCATTCTGAAGACCGGTGAAAGTGAAGCCGAAGAGCGCAACCATCTGCTGCGCCTTGAGCGGGTGCGCGATAACGCCGACGACTGTAACGAGCTCGACATGGCCGCCTGGGATATTGCTCAGACGGTGGATCTCGCCATCGCCGGGCGCGAGCTTGGCTGGCTGAACGCAGCGCAGCTGGCGCGGATCCTTGAGCGTGCCTATGCGCTGGCCGAAAAACATTACGCCGACTGGCAGGCCTACGCCGAAGGAATATACGCGGGGTTTTCATTTTTTATGGGCGAAACCGACGAACGCGAGAGTTTTTTAGCCGGGTTGCGCCACGCGCTGGTGGCCTGGCGCTGCGGCGCGCCGGTGCTGGCCGGCGCCTGGGCCAGCCTGGATTTTCCCGGCAGTAAGCCACGCCATTTCGCCCCGCTGCACGTCGATACGCTGCCGGGTGATAGGCGCACGCTGCATTGAGGCTCGCCAGCCCCCGGGATTATCGCTTATAGTAATAACTGATTACTGTTGCCCTGTGTCCCGGTGGAGAAGTCTACTACCGCCGGCGGGCGTTTTTTTACCGTTTGACGAGGTCCATTGTATGGCTGTCGTGCCACCTTGTATTGGCGTGGGTGCCCGTGGCGCGTGCGCGCTGGCGTGTCTTATCCTGCTGGCCGGCTGCGCGGGGAATTCGCAGCGCGATAACGCCGACTCGTCTGACGACTACTTTGCCATGTCGCTGCCGGGTATGGAGAAAGGCGGCAACGCCATGATGTCGCCGGCGGATAATCCGCTGACACAGCTATCGCGGTTGAAAAACCCCCGGCCGCTGGTCATCCGCCATGCGCTGCTTGAGCAGCACGAGCGCTGGTCGGGAACGCCGTATCGGCTGGGTGGTACCACCCAGCACGGCGTAGACTGTTCGGCGCTGGTGCAGAATGTTTACCACGATACGTTCGACGTCAGCCTGCCGCGAACAACGCGCGGGCTGGTGAAAAAAGGCCATGCAATCAAGCGTGAGAACCTGCGCGCAGGCGATCTGGTGTTTTTCCGTCCGCCGGGTAGCCGGCACGTGGGCATCTATGTGGGAAACGGCTATTTTTTGCACGCGTCGACCTCGAAAGGAGTGATTATTTCGCAGCTGGATAATACCTATTGGCGGCGCTATTACTGGCAGGCGCGACGTACCCTTGAGGGCCCGAAAATGGCGCAGCTAAGCCATGCTCTATAACGCCTGCGGCGGCCAGACGACGTGATTTCCGCTCGCACCCGCGCCTGGTGGCGCGCGACGCTGGCGCTGTGCCTGGGCTCCTTTCTTGTCTTTATCAACCTTTACGTGCCCCAGCCGCTGCTGCCCGACCTGCAGCAAACGTACGGCGTCTCGACGCTTGCCGTGAGCTTTGTGATGTCGGCGGCGACCCTGTCGCTGGCTGCCGCACTATTGGTGTTTGGGCCGCTGTCTGATGCCGTTGGGCGCGAAAGCATCATGCGCTATAGCCTGTTGTTGGCCGGCGTCTGTTCCATCGTGCTGGCCTTCGCCCCTAATTTCACCGCTTTGCTGGCGCTGCGGTTGCTGCAGGGCTTTGTGCTTGGCGGACTGCCCGCGGTAGCCATCGCCTGGATGGGTGATGAGTTTGATAAACCGGCCCTGCTGGGCGCCGTGGGACTTTATATTGGCGCCAACTCGCTCGGCGGTATCAGCGGGCGGGTAATCGGCGGCATCGTTGCCGATATCGGCGGGGCGCCGGCGGCGTTTGTTACCGTTGGGGTGATTACGCTCGTCGGGGGGGTAGTTTTCTGGCGGTTGTTGCCGCGCAGTCAGGCCTTTACGCCCCAGCGCTTTCACGTGGCAACCGCCGTTGCCGATCTCTACCAGCATCTGTGTACGCCGGTGCTGCTGGCCGCCTATGTGCTGGGTGGTATCAACTTCATGGTGTTTATCAATCAGTACAGCTACATCACGTTTCGGCTGGCAAACGCGCCGTACAGCCTGGCGGCCAGCAGCCTGGGGCTGATTTTTCTGACCTATCTGAGCGGCACGGCGGGGTCGATGCTGTCGGGCCGACTGGCCGCACAGCTGTCACCGGCGCGCTGCATGATACTGGGCGTGGTTATTTTAATGCTGGGCACCGCGATTACCCGCGCGGAATCGCTAACGCTGATTATTCTGGGGCTGACCGTCAACGCCTTCGGCTTCTTTTTGGCGCATTCGCTGGCCTCAAGCTGGGTGGGACGCAATGCCCAGCGGGCGAGGGGGAGTGCCTCGGCGCTTTATCTGGTGTTTTATTACACAGGGGCGAGCCTTGGCGGATTCTGGCTGGAGCCGTTTTGGCTATGGGACGGCTGGGCAGGCGTCACCTTGGCCTCGTGGCTGCTGTTTGGCGTGACTCTGTGCATGGCGATCTGGCTGCGCCGCGTTGAACGCCGCCAAGAGCAGGCCGCGGTCGAGAAAAGCTAGGCGGCAGGCATAAAAAAAGCGACCCGCGGACGGATCGCTTCATACATCGGGCGTTGCGCGCTTAGTGCTCGACGCCGTCTTCGTGCTCAACGCCACCTTCGCCGTGAACGTGGCCGTGCTCAACTTCTTCTTCGCTGGCCTCGCGTACGGTGGCGATTTCAACGTCAAAGGTCAGCTGCTGGCCGGCCAGCGGGTGGTTGCCGTCAACCACGACCGTGTCAGCTTCGACCTTTTTGACAGTAACCATCAGCGGGCCGCCTTCGGTTTGCGCCTGGAACTGCATGCCCGGCTCGACGCTTTCCACGCCCTGGAACGATTCGCGCGGCACTTCCTGCATCAGCTGTTCCTGAACTTCACCGTAACCTTCTTCCGGGGATACGTTGACGTTGAGCTTATCGCCGGCGGCGCGGCCTTCAAGCTCTTTTTCCAGGCCCGGGATGATGTTGCCACCGCCGTGCAGGTAGGTGAGCGGCTCGCGGCCTTCGGAGCTGTCGAGTACTTCGCCTGCATCGTTGGTCAAGGTATAGTGAAACGCGACGACCGAGTTTTGTGCGATTTGCATGTAAAAACCTTCGGGTGAGTTCATGTACTTTAATGGTAACGTGGGAAAGGGGCGCTTGTCAGTGGGCGTGGAGGATTTTCCTTGCTGCAATACCCCGGTGCTATTGCGCCACCGCGGGACCGAGGATACCCTAACGCCACTCTATTCTAACGTGCGAACATATCGACGTTCGCCGGTTGACGTTCGCCTTAATCTACATTCTGGAGCCTGTCCATGACAATTTTTGTCATCTGGGTCATCGCCTTCGCGCTGATCTTCTATTTCGCCAACAAACGCTGGAATGCCGGCGTCAGCCAGGGCGTGGATAAAATGCTGACGGCGATGCTGAAAAGCCACGGCAAAAACCGCTATATCTGGGTCGCAGCGATTGCCGTGCTGGGTGCTACGGCGCTGGTGCGTCCGGTCAACGTGCTGTTCGTGGTGATTTTGCTGGCGATTATTGCGCTGGTAGTGGCTAAAGTTGCCAGTGTCGTGAGCCATAAAGTGTCGTAACGCATCGCCAGCGTAGCAATGCGTAGACAATAAAAAAAACACCGGCTCGAATAGCCGGTGTTTTTTATGCCGGTGCGCTTTATGCTCAACACGCCGGCAATGTAGCAGTCGTGCTTTTAGTAGGGCGCAACGCTGACGTTGGAGCCGGTGCCAATCAGGCGTACTTTATCGCCCGCCTGAAACTGGCGGTCGGCTTTTTGTACGACAACGATATCTTCGCCAGCGTCGGTGCGAACTTCAAGCTCGACGGCGTTGACCATGTTGGCGCGGTCTTCTACCGAGCTGCCCGCCATCGCGCCGCCGATGGCGCCCGCAGCGGTGGCGATCTTCTTGCCGCTGCCGCCGCCGACCTGATGGCCCAATACCCCACCGATCAGCGCGCCGGTACCGCCGCCGAGCAGGTTGCCGGTACGGCTGTCAGCCTGGATTTGCACCGGGCGTACGGCAACGAGGGTGCCGTACGTGACGCTCTGGCCGCTTTTGACTTGATTAGAACTGTAAACATCGCCCGAGTAAGGCGAGGTGTTGGTGCAGCCGGCAAGCGTTAACAAGCTCATGGCTGCAATGGGGAGTAGGTGTTTCATCGCAGGTTCTCCAAACAAGAGTGGACTGCTTCTGCCTCGAGGGCAGCGTAGCATACTGAATTCGGCCTATCGTTAACAGCCAGCGTAATATACTAAAGGATATGCCGAAACGCCGTTTATTCATAGTCCCGATGACGCGGTGCACGCCCTAAGCGTGCTATTGAAGCAGAGCATCGTGCAACAAAAAGGGAGGCTCGCGGGCCTCCCTTCTCAGCGTTTGCTGTCTACATCGCGGCCAGACGCTTAGCCAAACTGGTTCATGGTGTTGTCTTTGCCGCCGGCCTTGAGCGCGGCGTCGCCGTGGAAGAACTCTTTGTGATCATCGCCGATGTTGGAGCCGGCCATGTCCTGATGGCGGACCGTGGCGATGCCCTGGCGAATTTCTTCGCGCTGTACGCCCGCCACGTAGGCCAGCATGCCGTCCTTGCCGAAGTAGCCCTTGGCCAGGTTGTCGGTGGACAGCGCGGCGGTATGGTAGGTCGGCAGCGTAATCAGGTGGTGGAACACGCCGGCTTCGCGAGCGGCATCGCGCTGGAAGTTGGCGGTCCATTCGTCGGCGAGCTTGCCGAGCTCGGTGGCGTCGTATTTTTCGTCCATCAGCGCGGAGCGCTCGTAGGCCGATACGTCCTTGCCGTCTTCCTGCCAAACGTCAAACACCTGCTGGCGGAAGCTCAGCGTCCAGTTGAACGACGGCGAGTTGTTGTACACCAGCTTGGCGTCCGGGCAGATCTCGCGGATGCGGTTGACCATGCCGGCAATCTGGCCGACGTGGGGTTTTTCGGTTTCGATCCACAGCAGGTCGGCGCCGTTTTGCAGGCTGGTGATGCAGTCGAGCACCACGCGGTCTTCGCCGGTACCCGGCTTGAACTGGTAAAGCCCGGAGGCCAGGCGTTTGGGCTTGATCAGCTCGCCGTTTTGTTTGATCACCACGTCGCCGTTGTTGATATCGGCGGCGTCGGCCACGGTATCGCCGTCGAGGTAGCTATTGTACTGGTCGCCCAGATCACCGGGCTTTTGGGTGACGGCGATTTTTTGCGTCAGGCCGGCGCCAAGCGAGTCGGTGCGGGCAACGATCACGCCGTCATCAACGCCAAGCTCCAGAAACGCGTAGCGCACGGCGTTGATCTTGGCGATGAAGTCTTCGTGGGGCACGGTGACTTTGCCGTCCTGGTGGCCGCACTGCTTCTCGTCAGATACCTGGTTTTCCAGCTGGATACAGCAGGCACCGGCTTCAATAAACTTCTTGGCCAGCAGGTAGGTCGCCTCGGCGTTGCCAAAGCCGGCGTCGATATCGGCAATGATCGGCACGACGTGGGTCTCGAAAGCGTCGATCTGGCGAATCAGCGACTTGGACTGGACGTCATCGCCGGCTGCCTGCGCTTCGTCCAGGTCGCGGAACAGATGGTTAAGCTCCCAGGCGTCGGCCTGCTTTAAAAAAGTGTAGAGCTCTTCGATTAGCGCAGGAACCGAGGTTTTTTCATGCATTGACTGATCCGGCAGCGGGCCGAATTCCGAGCGCAGGGCAGCGACCATCCAGCCGGAAAGGTAGAGGTAGCTGCGTTGGGTGGTGTTAAAGTGCTTCTTGATCGAAATCATTTTCTGCTGGCCGATAAAGCCGTGCCAGCAGCCCAGCGACTGGGTGTATTTGGCGCTGTCGGCGTCGTAGGCGGCCATGTCGTCGCGCATAATGGTAGCCGTGTAGCGGGCGATATCCAGTCCGGTATGAAAGCGGTTTTGCCGGCGCATGCGCGCAGCGTGCTCGGGGTTGATGTTGTCCCACTTGCCGCCCTGGGCGTCGCGCTTGTGTTTGAGAGCCTTGATGTCGTCGAGCAGTCCCGTCATGAGCCGATTCCTTCTTGAGATGAGCGTATCCGGTAGTCAGCAACGGTATGGCACTGTGTACTGACTGGCTTGACTTACTATCGACCAGCGCGGGGTGGGTGGCAATTGGTACTTGGGGGCAGGCCGGGTTGTAGCTTGACTACATCGACACAAGTAGCGCCGCCATTGCTGTAGTGAAGTTTCGGTGGCGGGGAGAAAAAGCCGGGCACAGGGGGTATGCCCGGCCTAGGGCACATCAGTCGGCGTCGTCCAGCGGGAAGTTCAGGCTGCCAGCGTTAACCAGCTGGGTGAGCAGCGCCGTCGCCTCGGGGAAATCTTCCAGCACGTCAACGTAGATCAGCGTGCCCTGGCACAGCCGTTGGGCAAGCTCGGGCGTGCACGGATAGCCGTCGCCGTCGGCAAATAGCGTGATGGCCTCACCGTCGCGGCGCCAGGCAAAGCGCGAGCCGGGCGCCGGGTGTAGCGGGGTCTGCTCAAGCTGCGCGGCGAGCGCGGCGTCATCAAGCGGCGGGTCGTAGGGAATCAGCTGATCGACGTACTTGGGCTGGGTCATGACGCGGCCCAACCACTGGCTCAGCTGCTCGGGGTTATCCAGGGTGTCGAGCACTAGCCGACGCATGCGCTCAAGCGCTGCATCGTCGATCTCGCCGGGGACGTTGGCCGGCGCCATCTCGGCGTCGCTGTAACGCAGCGAGGGCGGCAGCTGTTCGCCGAGATAGTCGGCGTACGAGGTGACGGCTTCATCGGCGGACGGCGCGCGAAAGCCGACCGAAAAAGTCATGCATTCGTCGGTTTCGCTGACGCCGTGGTGCGCCCAGCCCGGCGGCAGGTAGAGCATGTCGCCGGGTTCCAGCACCCAGTCGGACCCCGCTTCAACTTCGAAGGTCTCAAGAATGCGCAGGTCAATGCCGTCGATGATGGGCGCGTCGTCGGGGATTTGCCCCCCCAGCTGCCAACGGCGGTGCCCCGCAGCCTGGAGCAAAAATACGTCGTACTGATCGACGTGCGGGCCAACGCTGCCGCCGGGCGGTGCATAGCTGATCATGACGTCATCCAGCCGCCAGCGGGGGAGAAAATTAAACTCGTTAAGCAGCGCCGCTACGGCGGGCACGTAGTGATCCACGGCCTGCACCAATAGCGTCCAGTCGCGCTCGGGCAGGCGTTCAAAGGTAGCCTCATCAAAGGGGCCGTGGGATATCTGCCAGGCCCCCTCGGGGCCGTGTTCTTCGACCAGGCGCGCTTCGACGCCTTCTTCGCAGGCAAGGCCGGCAAGCTCGTCGGCCTCTAGCGGTGAGAGAAAATCGGGCATGGCGCCGCGAATCAACAGGGGCTTTTGCTGCCAGTATTCGGCCATAAACTCGGCGGGAGTCAGATCTCCCAGCAGAGTTAGCGGCGTGTCACGATGGCTCATGGCGGTATCCTTGGCGATATTACCAGTGTTTATAGCGTGTTCAGCTGATCGAGAAGCGCGTTGGCCTGGGCCTCGGCGTTGCCGGTGTAGTGCGCCGGGGTCAGCGCTTTTAGCTGCTGCTTAACGTCGTCGGGCAGCGCCAGGGTGTCAATAAAGGCGGCGAAGCCGGCCTGGTCGATGCGCTTGCCGCGGGTCAGTTCCTTGAGTTTTTCGTACGGTTTGTCAATGCCGTAGCGGCGCATGACGGACTGAATCGGCTCGGCAAGGACTTCCCAGCTGGTATCCAGATCATGGGCCAGACGCTCGGGGTTGGCTTCGAGCTTGGCGATGCCCTTGAGCGAGGCCTGGTAGGCAATGCTTGCATAGCCCAGTCCTACGCCCAGGTTTCTAAGCACGGTGGAGTCGGTCAGGTCGCGCTGCCAGCGCGAAATCGGCAGCTTTGTCGCCAGGTGGCCGAGCACGGCGTTGGCCAGCCCCAGATTGCCTTCGGAGTTTTCAAAATCGATGGGGTTGACCTTGTGCGGCATGGTCGACGAGCCGATTTCGCCGGCCACGGTGCTCTGCTTGAAGTAGCCCAGCGAGATATAGCCCCAGACGTCGCGGTCAAAGTCGAGCAGCACGGTGTTGAAGCGACATATCGCATCGAACAGCTCAGCGATGTAGTCGTGGGGCTCGATCTGGGTGGTATAAGGGTTGAACGTCAGCCCCAGCCCTTCGACAAAGGTTTGCGCGTTGGCCTGCCAGTCGATGTCGGGGTAGGTGGTGAAGTGCGCGTTGTAGTTGCCCACGGCACCGTTGATCTTGCCCAGAATGTTGACGCGCTCGATCTGGCCAAGCTGGCGTTTCAGGCGGTAGGCCACGTTGGCCATTTCCTTGCCCAGCGTAGTGGGGCTGGCAGTTTGTCCGTGGGTGCGCGAAAGCATCGGTTCGCCGGCGTGTTCGGCGGCGAGCCGGGCGACGCTGTCGGTGACTGCGTGGAGGGTGGGCAGCAGCGCCTTGAGGCCGTCGGTGAGCATTACGCCGTAGGCTAGGTTGTTAATGTCTTCGGAGGTGCAGGCAAAGTGGATAAACTCGCTGACCGCGTTGAGTTCGGGCTGATCGTCGATTTTTTCCTTGAGGAAGTATTCCACCGCTTTGACGTCGTGGTTGGTGGTGCGCTCGATGGCCTTGATGCGCTCGGCATCGTCGATCGAGAAGTCGCGGATCAGCGCTTCCAGAAACGCGGTGGCGTCGGCCGACAGCGGCGGCACTTCAACAATCTGCCCCTGGCCTGCCAGGCGCTGAAGCCAGCGAACCTCGACGATGACGCGGGCGCGAATCAGGCCAAATTCGCTAAAGTGCTCGCGCAGCGCGGCGGTCTTGGCGCCGTAGCGGCCATCAACGGGAGAAAGGGCAGTCAGGGCAGAAAGTTGCATGGTTTCATTCCAATTCGGTCATCATCACAGGCGCAAGCGCGGGGCTTGCGGGCTAACGCAAATCGTCCAGCGCGCGGCGCAGGGCGTTGCGTTGAAAAATCAGTTTCCAGCGGCGCCCGCCCTGCTGGTGCCACAGCAGCGCAAAGCGCACGCCGGCCAGCAGGCAGGCGCGTACGCGCTCGGGCATCATGGGGCTTTGCAGCATGGTGGGATCGCCCTGCACCACGATGCGGTGTTTGAACGTAGACAGGGTTTGCTGGTAGGTCTCGCCAAGGCTTGCCACCACGTTTTCATGGGTGGCGCCGAAGTGGGTGGCCTGATGCTGAATACGCTCAAGCGATTGGCCCAGCGCGTCGAGCATGTCGGTGTTTTTGCGCAGTTTGCTCATCAGCAGTACCAGCGAAAAGCCGTAGCGCATGACCACCGGGTTGGCCTGTTTGCGCCCCACCAGCGCTTCGAGCATTTCAAGCCCTTGGCGCAGGTTGTTGGGATGGCCGCCGTAAATGGCTTCAAAGCTTTCGGGGCGGGTGTCCACGGTGGCCTGGATCAGCGTTTCCCAGGCGCGCTGGTCGGCCCGGCCGTTGCGCGCCAGCTCGTCGACCAGGCTGGCCGCCTGAAATACGCCGGCAAGCGCCAGCGCCTGGCGGCAGGCGGGATCATCGGGGGCGCGGTGAATCGGCGTAGCGTTATTCATGCGGCCGCCTCCCGGGCGTTCCAGGTGTCACGGATAACGCCGCCGCCCAGGCAAATGTCGCCGTCGTAAATCACCAGCGACTGGCCGGGCGTGACTGCGCGCTGGGGCTGGTCAAAATGCACCACAACGCCGCCGTCGGCCTGGGTGGTCAGCGTGCACGGACGATCGTCCTGGCGGTAGCGGGTTTTGGCGCGAAAACGCCCCTGGTGCGTGGGCGCGTGGCCGGAGACCCACTCCATCGGCTCGGTGGCCAGCGTATCCGTATATAAAAGCGGGTGGTGCTTGCCCTGAACGGCCACCAGCACGTTGCGCTCAAGGTCTTTGTGCGCCACGTACCAGGGGTCTTCGGGATAGTTGACCAGCCCGCCGATACCCAAGCCCTGGCGCTGGCCCAGGGTGTAATACATCAGCCCCATGTGTTCGCCGATGACGTCGCCGTCGGAGGTTTCGATGATGCCGGGCTGGGCGGGCAGGTACTGCTGTAAAAAGTCGCTGAAGCGCCGCTCGCCGATAAAGCAGATGCCGGTGGAGTCCTTTTTGCGCGCGGTGGCGAGACCGTGCTGCTCAGCCAGTTCGCGCACCGCGGGCTTCTCCAGCTCACCCACGGGGAACAGCGTGCGGGCAATCGCCGCTTCGGGCACGGCGTGCAAAAAGTAGCTTTGATCCTTGTTGGCATCCAGCCCTTTCAACAGCCGCGGCCGAACGCTGTCTTCGCCCTGGCGAACCTTTCCTTGGCGAACGTAGTGCCCGGTGGCGATCTTGTCGGCGCCGAGCATCTCGGCGTAGTCGATAAAAACTTTGAACTTGATCTCGCGGTTGCACAGGATGTCGGGGTTGGGCGTGCGTCCGGCCTGGTATTCGGCGAGGAAATGCTCGAATACGTTGTCCCAGTATTCGGCGGCAAAGTTGGCCGTATGCAGCTTGATACCCAGCTTTTGGCACACGGCTTCGGCATCCGCCAAATCCTCTTTGGCGGTGCAGTATTCGGTCCCGTCGTCCTCGTCCCAGTTCTTCATAAACAGGCCTTCGACGTCGTATCCCTGTTCGAGCAGGAGCAGGGCCGAGACGGAAGAATCAACGCCGCCGGACATGCCGACGATTACTTTGCCTTGGGTGGATGTCATGGGCATCCTCAATTGAAATAGCGACAGATAGGCCGCGAGTATACACGAAGCGCCGGCGGTGCTTCGAGTCAAACCTGAGCGCTGCCGCGAGGGCTAGCGCTCGTGGATCACGTCCAGCGAAAACACGCGCCCGGCGCGGGCATCGTCAATGCGTGGCACGACCAGCGGGCTGCGCATGCGCCCGGTAGCGTCGAGCGCTCTGATCTCGTCGAGAGTCAGCCAGTGGGCGGCCTGAATGTCATCGTCCAGCGGCGTGTCGAGAAAGCGCGCCGGCGTCGCGATAAAGCCGTGGCTATGAAAGGTCAGCCCGTTGAGTTCGAAAACGTAAAGCCCCAGATAGCCGTCAAGGGAGACGACCCAGGCGGTTTCTTCAGCGACCTCACGCTTGACGGCAGCGATAGGGCCTTCGCCGAGTTCGACGTGGCCGGCGGGCTGATTAAACAGCGTCAGTGGCCCGCCGCGGTCTTCCTCTACCATTAAGTAGCGCTCGCCGCGCTTGATGACGCAGGCCACGGTGGCGCGTATGTGCGGGCGTTGAAGAGGGGGAGTGGGCGATTGCATCAGGACGGTCTCCGGCGGCCGCGCCCGAGCGATTTTGCCGACCGGCTTGGCGGGCGCGGGGCATGCAGCGTTTCGCTGCGCCACTCGCCGGGCGCCAGGCCGTCCAGCCGCCAGGGGCCAACGGCGGCGCGAATCAGGCGCAGGGTGGGAAAGCCGACGTGGGCGGTCATGCGCCGGACCTGGCGGTTGCGACCTTCAGAGATAACCAGCTCGAGCCAGTTGGTGCGCGGGTGGCGTTTGGGGTCAACCGGCGGCGTGCGCTCGGCAATCGCGGGCGGCGCTATACGCCGGGCCTTGGCCGGCCGCGTGGGGCCGTCGGCGAGCGTGATGCCCTGGCGCAGCGCCTTGAGCGCGGCGTCGTCGAGGTGGCCTTCCACCTGCGCCCAGTAAGTTTTGGACTGTTTGTGGCGCGGGTGGGCAATACGGTGAATCAGCGCGCCGTCGTCGGTTAGCAGCAGCAGGCCTTCGGAGTCGTAATCCAGCCGGCCAGCCGGGTAGATATCCTTGACGGCCAGATAGTCGCCCAGCGTCGCGCGGCCCTGGTCGTCGCTAAACTGGCTGAGGACGCGGTAAGGTTTGTGTAATAGATAAATTTGGCTCATAGCAGCTTCAATGACCGGTGCAACTAGATACAACGTCGCGGTAATAAAAGTAAAACAACAGCATACTCGACTTTAGGCCGGTTCGCGCCGTCAGGGCTACTCGGCCGGAGAATGGCGGTGCTACACTCGAATGCTCTTCGAACAGCCCCGTTCGCTCTACCGGGCAGATAAGACAAGGGAGTTCTCCATGGGTTCTACCAACGCGAATTTTCAGCATATCGTCATTCCCGAAGGCGGCAGTCAAATCACCGTGAACGCCGACAACACGCTGAACGTTCCCAACCAGCCGATCATCCCGTTCATCGAAGGTGACGGCATTGGTGCAGATGTGACCCCGGCGATGAAAATTGCCATCGACGCGGCGGTGGCCAAGGCCTACGGCGGCGAGCGCAAGCTTCACTGGATGGAAGTGTACGCCGGCGAAAAAGCCACCCACGTTTATGATGCCGACACCTGGCTGCCCGAAGAAACGCTCAAGGCGGTCAAGGATTACGTCGTCTCGATCAAGGGCCCGCTGACGACGCCGGTGGGCGGCGGCATTCGTTCGCTCAACGTGGCGCTGCGCCAGAAGCTTGATCTGTACGTGTGTCAGCGCCCGGTGCGCTGGTTTGAGGGCGTGCCCAGCCCGGTGAAAAAGCCCGCCGACGTCGATATGGTCATTTTCCGCGAGAACTCGGAAGACATTTATGCCGGCATCGAGTGGCAGGCCGGCTCGACGGAGGCCGAGAAAGTCATCGCATTTTTGCGCGAGGAGATGGGCGTCACCAACATCCGTTTTCCGGAAAACTGCGGCATTGGTGTCAAGCCGGTATCAGAAGAAGGCACCAAACGGCTGGTGCGTCAGGCGCTGCAGTACACCATCGACAACGACCGCGAATCGCTGACGCTGGTACACAAGGGCAACATCATGAAATTCACCGAAGGCGCCTTCAAAGACTGGGGTTACGCGCTGGCACGCGACGAGTTTGGCGCTGAGCTGCTCGACGGCGGCCCGTGGATGACGATGAAAAACCCCAACAGCGGCAAGGATGTCGTCATCAAGGACGTAATTGCCGACGCCATGCTGCAGCAGATTCTGCTGCGCCCGGCGGAGTACGACGTTATTGCCACGCTTAATCTCAACGGCGACTATATCTCTGATGCGCTGGCCGCCGAGGTGGGCGGTATCGGTATTGCTCCGGGCGCCAATATTTCCGATGCGGTGGCGATGTTCGAGGCGACCCACGGCACCGCGCCCAAATATGCCGGCCAGGATAAGGTCAATCCGGGGTCGCTGATCCTCTCTGCCGAGATGATGCTGCGCTACATGGGCTGGGTTGAGGCCGCCGACCTCGTGATCAAAGGGGTGGAGAAAGCCATTGCCAAAGGCGAGGTAACGTACGATTTCCATCGTCAAATGGACGACGCGGTGCTGCTTAAGTGCTCTGAATTCGGCCAGGCCGTTGCCGACAACATGTAAGCCTTGCGCCTGCAGAGTCGCCCCGCCCGCGCCGCCGCGGGCGGGGCTTTTTTATGCGGGGAGTCTCGCCCGGCGCAGACGCTGTGGTATTTTAGGCGACGTTTTCTCATGCCGAGCCGGTGAGGCTCTGAACCCTTGCGGAACCAGGGCGTCCAATGTCTGACCCGACGAGGTCAGGTATATCCCTTGGTCTAGCGTAAATGATGTTATCTGTTGCCTATGCTGAAACAATATACGGTCAGCCCGCCGCAAGCGGGAATGACGCGCCCGGCATCGCCGGATACCGATGATGATCTGGCGGTTGCCCCCGCCGACCCTGAACTGGCCCAGCCGCCCAGGTATAAGGTGGTGCTGCACAATGACGACTACACGCCGATGAATTTTGTCGTGGAAGTGCTGCAGGAATTTTTCCATCTGGAGAGTGAAGCCGCCGTGCAGGTAATGCTGGCCGTTCACACCCAGGGCAAAGCTAGCTGCGGCGTGTTTACCCGGGATATTGCCGAAACCAAAAGCTATCAGGTGAACGAATATGCCCGCGAATGCGAGCACCCGCTGATGAGCGATATCGAAGCGGCTGATTAGGCGAAGACAGCCGGCCTCAACGGAGATAAAACTTGGCAGCAAAGCTTGCAAGTGCGGGTATTGTGCCCGATGTTGAGAGTGACGGTTGATGAAATTGATCCGACGCCAGCCCTAGGTGGCGATACGCCCTGGGTAGAAGTAGCGAAGAAGGGGACTGCCATGCTGAGCAAAGAACTTGAAATGACTCTGAATACGGCCTTTACCGTGGCACGTTCCAAGCGCCACGAGTTCATGACCGTTGAACACCTGCTGTTGGCGCTTCTGGATAACGCCGCCGCCGTCGATGTGCTCAAAGCGTGCGGGGCTAGTCTGGACAAGCTGCGGTCGGGCCTGCAGGATTTTATCAGCTCGACCACACCGCTGATCCCCGAAGGGCAGGGCGAGCGTGAAACCCAGCCGACGCTAGGGTTTCAGCGTGTGCTGCAGCGCGCGGTCTTCCACGTACAGTCATCGGGCAAGAGCGAAGTCACCGGCGCCAATGTGCTGGTAGCCATTTTCTCCGAACAGGAAAGTCAGGCGGTTTATTTCCTCAAGCAGCAAAGCGTTGCCCGTGTGGATGCGGTCAACTATATCGCCCACGGTATTTCCAAGGTGGCCGGGCACGGCGCAGCGCCGTCACCGTCGACCCAGGAAGCCGAGGACGCCGAAGAAAGCCCCGCCGACGGTGCCGCCCACCCGCTGACCGGCTATGCCACCAACCTTAACGAGCAGGCACGGCAGGGCAAGATCGACCCGCTGATCGGGCGCGATTTTGAGCTTGAGCGGGTGGTGCAGATTCTGGCGCGCCGGCGCAAAAACAACCCGCTGCTGGTGGGCGAAGCCGGCGTGGGTAAAACGGCGGTCGCCGAGGGGCTTGCCAAGCGCATCGTGGAAGAAGATGTGCCCGAGGTGATTGTCGATGCGGTGGTCTATTCGCTGGACATGGGCGCGTTGCTGGCCGGTACCAAATATCGCGGCGATTTCGAAAAGCGGCTCAAGGCGCTGCTGGCCGAGCTCAAAAAGCAGCCCCATGCGATCCTGTTCATCGATGAGATTCACACCGTTATCGGCGCCGGCGCGGCCTCGGGCGGAGTGATGGATGCCTCTAATCTGCTCAAGCCGCTGCTGTCCTCGGGCGAGCTGCGCTGCATTGGATCGACGACGTTCCAGGAGTTTCGCAGCATTTTTGAGAAAGATCGCGCGCTCGCCCGGCGCTTTCAGAACGTCGATGTGCTGGCGCCCTCGGTGGACGACACCGTCCAGATTCTCAAGGGACTGCGCTCGCGCTTTGAAGAACACCACGAGCTAAAATACACCGACGCCGCTATGGAAACCGCCGCGCGGCTGGCCGATCGCTATATCAACGATCGCCATCTGCCGGACAAGGCGATTGACGTGATCGACGAAGCCGGTGCACACCAGCAGCTACTGCCGCCCGAGGTGCGCCTGGAGACCATCGACGTTGAGCAGGTTGAAGCCGTGGTGGCCTCCATGGCACGAATTCCGCCAAAGAGCGTCTCAAGCTCTGACCGCAAGCTTCTGGCCAACCTGGATCGCGACCTGAAGATGCTGGTGTTCGGCCAGGATGACGCCATTGACAGCCTGTCGGCGGCCATCAAGCTGTCGCGCGCTGGGCTGAAGTCGCCCGACAAGCCCGTGGGCAGCTTCCTGTTTGCCGGCCCCACCGGGGTGGGTAAAACGGAAGTCGCGCGTCAGCTGTCGCATGTAATGGGCATTGAGCTGGTGCGCTTTGACATGTCCGAGTACATGGAGCGCCACACCGTATCGCGACTGATCGGCGCGCCCCCGGGCTACGTCGGCTACGAGCAGGGTGGGCTGTTGACCGAAGCTATCACCAAGCAGCCGCACTGCGTGCTGCTGCTCGACGAAATTGAAAAGGCGCACCCGGAAGTCTTCAACCTGCTGCTGCAGGTGATGGATCACGGTCGCTTGACCGATAACAATGGCCGCGAGGCGGATTTCCGCCACGTCATTGTGGTCATGACCTCCAACGCTGGTGCCGAACTTGCCTCGCGCCGTTCAATCGGCTTTCAGGCCCAGGATCACTCAACCGATGCCATGGAGGTGGTCAACCGCACGTTCTCACCGGAGTTTCGTAACCGGCTGGACGGCATCATCCAGTTCAGCTCGCTGCCCGTCGAGGTGGTGCGCAACGTGGTCGACAAGTTCCTCATTGAGCTACAGGCGCAGCTGGATGAAAAGCGTGTGCAGCTAGACGTTGACGATAGCGCACGTAACTGGCTGGCTGAGCAGGGTTACGACCCCGATATGGGAGCTCGCCCAATGGCGCGCCTGATTCAGGAGAAGCTCAAGAAACCGCTAGCCGAGATGATTCTTTTCGGCGAGCTTGCCGAGCAGGGTGGCACGGTACACGTGAGCCTTGAAAACGGAGAGCTGTGCTTGGCAACCGAAGCGGAGATGGCGGATGCGCCCTGAACGGGGCGCGATGCCGGCGGGGGCGTTAACGCCTGTGGACTAACGCCAGCGGTTTAACGTAACCGCTGTGTGTTAACCCTTGTTCAATAACCTGGCTGATAACCATCGAGGGTTTATTCACACTCCAGCAGCATGCAAAGCGCCCTGTCGATGACGGGGCGTTGCTGTATCTGATGCCTGCTGGTGACGCAACGATCGCCACGGGCAAGAGCTACAGGGCAAAAGCCGACGCTAGCGCGAACGGTACACGATACGGCCTTTGGACAGGTCGTACGGGGTAAGCTCAACCTTGACCTTGTCGCCGGTCAGGATGCGGATATAGTTCTTGCGCATTTTGCCTGAGATGTGGGCGGTTACCACGTGGCCGTTTTCGAGCTCCACGCGGAACATGGTGTTGGGAAGGGTGTCAACGATGACGCCTTCCATTTCAATATGATCTTCACGTGCCATATAGGCCGTTCCTCACTGAGTCGAGATAATGGGTGTTACGCATATTCCCCATGACGGGGAGAACCCGTCCGGGCGTTTTTCCGCCCGGACGATGAAATCGCGCTATATTGTGCCGCAAGGCTGGCGTCAAGGCAAAAAAGCTGGCGTTTAAGCACGTTTAAAACGGCATAAGTTTTCGCCAGCGCCTTCCGTCGAGTATTTCCAGGGGCGAAAAGGTCTGTTTGTAGCGCATTTTTCGGCACTGCTCAATCCAATAGCCCAAATAAACGTGGGGTAGCCCCTGACGTTGCGCCAGCTCCACCAGCGCCAAGATAGCAAAAGTGCCGAGCGAGCGCCTGTCGAGCCGCGGATCGACGTCAAAAAAGGTGTAAATGGCCGACAGCCCGTGGTCCAGCCGATCGACGGCCGCGACGCCGACCAGCCGCCCGTCCAGGGTCATTTCCAGCAGCTGCGCGTAGGGTTGGTCAGCCATGAGAAACGCCTGGTACTGCTCGCGACTGGGCGGATACATCTCGCCGTCGGCGTGACGAGCGCGAATATACGCGTCGTAAAGCGCATAGTGGCGCGCCATAAAGCGCGCAGGCAGCAGACGCATGTGAATATCGGCATTGCGCCGAGCAATTTTGCGCTGGGTACGGCTGGGTTGAAAATCCGCCACCGGAATACGCGCAGAGCGGCAGGCGTTACAGTTTTCGCAGTGCGGGCGATACAGGTGGCTGCCGCTGCGCCGAAAGCCGAGCTGCGTCAGCGCATCATAAACGCCCGAGGCCAGGGCTTCCTGGGGGTCCAGAAACAGCGTTGTTGCTTCACGGCCGGGCAGGTAGCTGCAGGCGTGGGGAACCGTGCGGAAAAAGCGCAAATCTTTGGCCGGGTGGCGGAGCGCATTGCTGCTCACAGCTGATCTCCTTGAGTAAGCGTCAGAAGGGGCGACGTCCGGGCGCGAGCCCAAGTTTAACGCACCAGGCGCGCGTTATCGTCATCGGCCAGGGCGTCCAGCCACCAGGCGTTGGGGATGCGCGGCGTGCCGGTGGCGTCGCCAGCGGGGGTAAAGTCCGCGTCGGGTAGCCATGCTTCAAGGTAGTCGAGGAACGTCGCGCGGGCTATGGTCGTTGCGCCGAGGTTTTCCAGGTGCGGCGTGTGCATCTGGCAGTCGATGAGCTTGCCGCCGTGGGCACGCATGGCGGCGGTCAGGTAGGCAAGCGCCACTTTGGAGCCGTCGGGCCTGAGCGAGAACATCGACTCGCCAAAAAATACCGGGCCCATTGCCACACCGTAAAGCCCGCCGGCCAGCTCGTCGTCCTGATATACCGTCAGGCTGTGAGCAATGCCCAGCCGCTGTAGCCGGCAGTAGGCGGCGTGCATTTCAGCGGTAATCCAGGTGCCGTCCTCGTCGCCTCTGGGCGCGGCGCACGCGCGCATTACGCCGGCGAAGTCCTGGTTGAGGGTGACGCGAAAACCGCCGTGGCGCAGCCGTTTGGTTAGGCTCCGGCGCTGTTTGAAGGCGTTGGGTGCCAGCACCATGCGCGGGCTGGGGCTCCACCACAAAATCGGGTCGCCGTGGCTGTACCACGGGAAAATGCCGTGGCGGTAAGCATTGACCAGCCAGTGCGGGGTTAATTTGCCGCCGGCGGCGAGCAGGCCGTTGGGCGCATTGAGCGCCGTCTCAGGCGGCGGGAAAGCAGGCGTTGGCGATGATAGCCAAGGTAGCATGGTGTGCTCCGGTAGCGGGCAGGTGGCGTGAAGCCCTGTGACGGCAGCAGGATGCTCGGTATGATGCCATCTCGCAAGCCGTTGGTAATGCAATGGAGCAGCGTCGGCTGCGCCAGCTAATGTTGTTGTCACGTATGGTTCTAGGGGTAAAGGGAGAGTCGCTTGAAAGTAAATAAAGCGGGAGACAAGCGAAAGCCGCAGGCGCCAAAAAAAGCCGATCAGGGGCGCGTTAAGGCCGCGACTGATAAAGCTCGGCGTATGGGGGTGCGCCTGCAGGGTGCCGCGCGCGAAGGCGTGGTAGTGGCGCTATTGGCGGTGTGCGTGTTTTTACTGCTGGCGCTTTTGAGCTACCAGTCGGGGGATCCCGGCTGGTCGTATCGTGGCCCGGAAAACGGCGTGGCCAACTGGATGGGCGCGATCGGTGCCTGGCTTGCCGACGTGCTGTATTCGCTGCTGGGCGCCAGTGCGCTGTGGTGGCCGGGAATATGCGGCTATGCCGCCTGGTGGCTGATGCATTCGCGCCAGGTGCGTTTTGTACTGGACCCGGTATCGCTTGCGGTGCACGCCGGCGGGTTGTTGCTGATGATACTGGGTACCACGATGCTGGGCGCGCTGCATTTTTACCACCCGGAAAGCGTGCTGCCCTATGGCTCTGGCGGCATTCTGGGGGAAGGGTTGGTCGGCGCGCTGCGCCCGCTGGTGGGCAGTGCCGGTGTGGGGTTGATTGCCGCTGCACTGATGCTCAGCGGTTTCCCGCTGTGTAGCGGCGTTTCCTGGCTGCAGGTGGCTGATGAAGCGGGGCGCCGCGCGTGTGGCCTGGGCGGTTGGCTCAAGTCGCGCCGAGCGCGCGCTCGCGCCAAGGTTGATGCTAAAGCAAGTGCTAAAACAAGCGCAAAAAATAGTGTAAAAAACAGTGCGATCCGGCCCGAGTCCGCGGCGCCGCCAGTGGCCGATACGATGGAAACGTCGAAAGCAGCGCAGCAGCTGGAAAAGCGCGAGCCGTATTTCTCCACCGCCGCGATGGCACCCGCAAGCGCAGCGTCATCTTCAGCAGACACCGACACCACCTGGAACGCCGCGGCTCACTTCAGCGGGAAAACTGCCGGGCAGGCCGAAGACCAGCCGACCACCGAGGAGGCGCTCGACAAGGACGAAGCGCCCGGCAGGCGCGAGGAGCCAACGCTTGCCGCGCAGCCACCTTCTGCGCCAGAGCCAGAGTGGCCACCGGCGATATTCGCCACCGCGCCGGAAGAAACGTCCGAGCCGGATGCGCCGTTTGAACCGGCGACGCTCGAACCCGAAGCGTCGTTTGATCCAGCAGCGCCCGAGCGGGAAGCCCCATTGGTGCCCGACGCGCGAGAAGCGCCACCGGGGGAGCCCGTGCCCCGCAGTTTTGAAGAGCCTGACGCTAACCTTGAGGGCGAGACTGAGGCCACCGCTGAGCCCGAGTTGACCTCCGAGCCCACTATGGCTGCAACTCAGGCGCCGCCGTGCCCAGAAGTGGTGCCCGAGCCCGTATGGGATGACGAAGAAGTGCCGGTGTCGGCACGCCCAGCGGCTGAAGAAAACGGCATGCCAGCGCCCGCTGCCAGCCCGCTGCCGGCAGCGCCCGAGCCCCAATCTGAGCCCGAGTCAAGCCGCGCGGCACCGACGCTATGGACGGTTGAGCATCTGCAAAGCCAGCGCCCGGTGCTTGATGATATGCCCGAGCCCGAAGGCGATGTGCCAAGCTATCGCCTGCTGACGCCGCCCGAGCCGCACCAGCCCAACTATACCGACCAGGAGCTTGCCGAAATGGCCGAGCTGCTGGAGGTGCGCCTGCGCGAGTACGGCATCAAGGCCGAGGTGGTGGAAACCTGGCCGGGGCCGGTTATCACGCGCTTTGAAATCAGGCCTGCGGCAGGCGTCAAAGCCTCCAAGATCACCAATTTATCGAAGGACCTGGCGCGTTCGCTGATGGTCAAGAGTGTGCGCGTGGTGGAGGTTATCCCCGGCCGGCCAACGGTCGGTATCGAAATTCCCAACCCGCGCCGGGCGATGATCCGCCTGCGCGAAGTGATCGACTCCGAGCGCTTTCAGCAGGAAACTTCACCGTTGACCATGGCGCTGGGTCAGGACATCGGCGGGGGGCCGGTGGTCGCTAATTTGGGCAAAATGCCCCACCTGCTGGTGGCCGGCACTACCGGGTCGGGCAAGTCGGTGGGCGTCAACGCCATGCTGATCTCGATGCTGCTCAAGGCGAAGCCCGACGAGCTCAAGATGATCATGGTCGACCCCAAGATGCTCGAGCTTTCGGTGTACGACGGTATTCCGCACCTGCTGGCGCCGGTGGTGACCGATATGAAGGAGGCCGCCAACGGCCTGCGCTGGTGCGTGGCCGAGATGGAGCGGCGCTACAAGCTGATGGCGGCCATGGGCGTGCGCAACATTGCCGGTTTTAACGCTCGGCTGGATGAGGCCAAGCGGGCCGGCGCCCAGGTCGCCGATCCGCTGTGGGACCCCCAGCCGTGGGAGGTGCACCAGCCGCCGCCGGTGCTGGAAAAACTGCCGTATATCGTGGTGGTGATCGACGAATTTGCCGACATGTTCATGATTGTGGGCAAAAAGGTCGAAGAGCTGATCGCCCGGCTGGCGCAAAAGGCGCGCGCGGCGGGTATCCACCTGATACTGGCAACCCAGCGACCTTCGGTCGATGTGGTCACCGGCCTGATTAAAGCCAACATACCGTCGCGCATGGCGTTTCAAGTATCGTCGCGCATCGATTCGCGCACCATTCTCGATCAGGGCGGCGCCGAGAGCCTGCTGGGCCACGGCGATATGCTGTATTTGCCGGCCGGCTCGGGGCCGCCCAACCGCGTGCACGGTGCCTTTGTTGACGATGATGAAGTCCATCGCGTGGTCGATGACCTGCGGCGTCGCGGCGAACCCGAATACATCGAAGAGATTCTCTCCGGTGGCGTATCGGCTGACGCGCTGGCGGGGCTTGAGGCCGAAGGCACTGACGATGACGCCGAGCAGGATGCGCTCTACGACGAGGTGGTGCAGTTTGTGACTCAAACGCAAAAAGCCTCGATTTCATCGGTGCAGCGGCGCTTCAAAATCGGCTATAACCGTGCCGCGCGCCTGGTAGACACGATGGAAAGCGCAGGCGTGGTCAGCCCGATGGGCAATAACGGCGCCCGCGAGGTGTTGGCACCGCCGCCGATTGGTGATTAACCCGCACCCCAACAAGGTGCAAAACTCAAGAAAAACGCCGTCGAGGGGAAACCCGGCGGCGTTTTTTGCGTCTTATAGGCCATACGATGTTGTCATGCGGCGTTTTTAGCGCCGGTTTTTATATCGCGCGGCTATATCATGCTAGTGTCGTTGGCAGAGTATATGCACCGCCAATCGATAGGGTTTTAGGGAGAAAGATATGAGTCACACCGAGACACAGCGAACGTTTTCACTCGCGCTGGCGGCGAGTGCGTTGGGCTTTATCGCGGCGCCGCAGGCGTTGGCAAGCGATGCCGCCGAACGGTTGACCGAGCGGCTGGATCCGCTGGAAACCTATCAGGCCGAGTTTGAACAGCGGATTCTGGACAGCAGCGGCGAGCGGCTACAGTACGCGCAGGGCGAAATGTGGCTGTCGCGCCCGGGCATGCTGCGCTGGGAAGTTGACGCACCTTATAGCCAGACCGTGGTATCCGACGGCGACGAGGTCTACCTGTTTGACCCCGACCTGGAGCAGGTCACGGTGCAGAATCTGGATAACCGCGTGACCTATACGCCGGCGCTGCTGCTGTCGGGTAGCGCCAATGAGCTGACTGAAAATTTTGATGTGTCTTACGAACAGGACGATGGCGACGACGTCTTTACGCTGGTGCCCGTGTCACCGGACACGCTGTTTGAACAGCTAAGCATGACGTTTGACGGCGACACGCTCACCGAGCTGTGGATGACCGACAGCACCGGCCAGCGCACCGCGATTACGTTCGAGGCGATCAACCAGAATACGTCGATTGATGCCGAACGCTTCCGCTTTGATATTCCCGATGGTACCGACGTTATCCGCGAACAGGCGCCGTAAGCGATATTTGCGGCTGCTGGCCTCAGCGCTGCGCGTCGGCTTCGGCGTCGCGAGCGGCGCGCCAGGCCATAATGGCGGAAAAACGTTTTTCATGCCCCAGCTCGCTGGGCTGATAAAACGTGGCTTGGGGTAGCGCTTCGGGCCAGCAGTCGTGGGCGCTGCCGGCGGGGTAGCCGTCGGGTTCGCTATGGGCATAGCGGTAGCCGTCGCCGTGACCCAGCTCCTCCATCAGCTTGGTCGGGGCGTTGCGCAGGTAGTTAGGCACATCGAGCTGCGGCTGCTCGCGCGCGAACGCCTGTGCGGTTTTCCACGCGCGGTCAATGCGGTTGCTTTTGGGCGCTACGGCCAGGTGTATCGCCGCGTGGGCCATGGCGCGCTGGCCTTCGTAGTCGCCCAGCCGCAGGTAGGCATCCCAGGCGGCAATGGCCAGCGGCAGGGCGCGCGGGTCGGCGTTGCCCACGTCCTCCGAGGCGATGGCGGTAAGCCGGCGGATCACGTCCAGCGGGTCGCCGCCGCCCTGAATAAACCGCGCGATATACAGAAGCGCTGCATCCGGCCGCGACGAGCGGATCGACTTGTGAATCGCCGACAGCAGGTCGTAATAGCCGTCGCCCTGCTTATCAAAAGCGCTGGTCTGATAGCCAATCACGTCGGCAAGCACAGAAAGTGCCAGCGTTTCGCCGTCGTCTGCGGCCGTGGTGAAGTCGCAGGCGGTCTCCAGCAGCCCCAGCGCGCGGCGTGCATCGCCGGCGCTGGCGTGGGCCAGCGCGTCCAGCACGCCGCCCTCTACGCTGATGCGTCGTGCCCCGAGGCCGTTGTCGGTATCGGCCAGCGCCTGGCGCATCACCTGAACAAGCTCTTGGTGGGCAAGCGGCTTCAAAACATAGACTCGCGCGCGCGATAGCAGCGCCGAGTTCACTTCAAACGAGGGGTTTTCGGTGGTCGCGCCGATCAGCGTAAAAAGCCCCGATTCCACGTGAGGTAGCAGGGCATCCTGTTGGCTTTTGTTCAGGCGGTGAATTTCATCCAGAAACAGCACCACCGGCGTGGGGGCAAGCGCGCGTGCGCGCTCGACCACGGCGCGGATATCCTTGACGCCGGCCATGACCGCGCTGAGCGCTTCCAGCTGCGCGCCCGACGCGTTGGCGAGTATTTCCGCCAGCGTGGTCTTGCCTACGCCCGGCGGCCCCCACAAAATCATCGAGCGCACGCTGGCCGTATCGGCCATGTGCCTTAGCGGTTTGCCTTCGCCGACCAGCGCCTGCTGGCCGATATAGTCGGCAAGCTGCCGTGGGCGCATGCGGTAAGCCAGCGGGGCGTGATCGGGCGAAGAAGAAAAAAGATCCATGCAAACTCCGTTGGGCAACGCCGTGGCGAAAGGTGAAATTGGTCAGGCGCCGTGGGGTAATGTATTCGGTGGTAATCAGATTGACGCCAAGCTACTGTGAGGCATAATTGTTTCAGTCGGCGTAACGAGAGTCGAGAATAAAAACGACGCACCAGCGCCGAACATCCATGTCCAGCGTAAGACGCCCGCCGTGCACCAGCGTTCGAATCGGCGCATCGGGCAGGTGCCGTGTAGGGTGGTGGGTGAGCGGCCTTTGGGCATGCGCGGAAAAAGGAGACGGGACCATGATTAACCAACTCAGCCTGGATCACGCCAACATGGAGCGAATGCTCCACGTCCTGGACTTGAAGTACAATATTCTGCAGCGGGGGGAGCGGCCCAACTTTCGCTTGATGCGCGAAGTGGCGGACTACATCCTGGCGTATATGGAAGGGTTTGCCGTTTCTCTTGAGCAAGGCTTCGTCGAGCGGCTGAAGGCACACGTGCCCGAACATGCGGACATGGCCGAACAGATGCTGGCCGACTACCGCAAGCTCAAACCCCGCCTCGAACACCTGTCAGACGATATCGACATGGTACTGATGGATAACGTGCTGCCGATGGACCGTTTTGCCGAGGACCTGAAACAGTATCTGGACGCGCATCGTAAATATTTGCGCCAGGAACGCGAAGAGCTTTTCCCGCTGCTGGACAAACGCTTCGACGCAGAAGATACCGAAGCGTTTCGCCAGGCCATGCCGGTAAACGCCGACAAGGAAATCGAGCGCCTGCAGGAATCCTACCCCGAGCTTTACGACGAGCTTCAGGAAGCCGATGTGCCGCCGCTGGGTTCGGATAGCGCGCCTGAGTAAGACGCTCTGACGGGCGCTGATGCCGTTGCCCCTCAACCCGGTTGCCGGGGCGTGCTAAACTAGCCGCCCCGTTTTTATGTCAGGCCGTTAGGCGAGCCGCCTCGCCGCGCTGCGTTCAGGAGAGCCCCTTCATCCCATGACCGGCTCCGTGCTGATTTTTGATTCCGGCGTCGGCGGCCTCTCCGTAGCGGCCGCTCTGCGCCGATACTACCCCCGCGCGAGGCTTAGCTACGCCTGCGATAATGCCTGGCTGCCTTACGGTCTGCGCCCCGACGCGCTGCTGACGCAGCGTATCGTCGACGTTTGCCGTGCCGCGGTGGCGGTCTGTCGGCCGGCCGCACTGGTGGTGGCGTGTAATACCGCCAGCACGCTGGCGCTAGAGCCGCTGCGCCGGACGCTGACGATTCCCGTGATAGGCACTGTACCTGCGATCAAACCGGCAGCGGCGCTAAGTCATACGCGCCATCTGGGCCTTTTGGCTACGACGGCGACGGTCGGGCGGCCTTATACCCAGCGGCTGATCGAGCGGTTTGCCGCCGACTGCCGCGTGACCCGTATCGCAGCGGATGCGCTGGTGACCGAGGCCGAGGCTTGGCTGGGCGGTGCGACGCCCAGCCCCGCGCGGGTGAATGCGGCGCTAACCCCCTTGTGGCAGGCGGCCAGTGCCGATACGCCGCTGGATACGGTAGTGCTGGGCTGCACCCACTTTCCGCTGCTGACGCCCTGGCTTGCCACGCTTTCGCCGGTGCCGCTCGCCTGGGTGGATTCGGGGGATGCCATTGCCAGGCGCGTTGGCCAGCTTGTTGCACCGTTGGCAGGCGCCGGCGTTAACGGCCAGGCGTTTGCCACCGCCCCTCAGCCGGCGCTTGCCCGCGCGCTTTTATCCCATGGTTTTCAACGCCCTCAGCACCTATCGGTGGCAGCGTGCTAGGCTCGCCGACTTTGTCGTCAAGCGTTTGCAGATAGAGACCTGCCAGGCGAGACAGGCGAACTCAGAACACGCGTTATTAAAAAAGGAGACGCCCTTGGCCATTCCCCAGGTGGAACCGTCGCGCTACGCAGAACAGCTGGCGGCCAAACGCGACGCCGTCACTCAGCTTTTTGCTGAGTTTGATACGCCGGCGCTCGAGGTTCACCACTCGCCGCCGAGCCACTACCGCCAGCGCTGTGAGTTTCGTCTGTGGCACGAAGACGACGACCTGTTCTACGCCATGTTCGAAGTAGAAAACGCCGGCGCCGATGACCGCGGGCGTAAAACAAAGCGCACGGTTCGCCTGGACCAGTACCCGGTCGCAAGCGAAGCCATTAACGCGCTGATGCTCAAGCTGCGCGCGGCGTTTCTGGCCAGCGAAACGCTGCGCCGCAAGCTGTTTCAAGTGGATTTTTTGACCACGCTATCCGGTGAGGCGCTGGTCACGCTGGTATATCACCGCCCGCTTGATGACGCCTGGGAGGCGGAGGCGCGGGCGCTCGAGCAAGCGCTGGGTATCATGATCATCGGGCGCTCGCGCAAGCAGCGAATGGTGCTGACCCGCGATCACGTCTGGGAGTGCCTGTACGTAGACGGCCGCGCCCTTGACTACCAGCAGGTCGAAAACAGCTTTACCCAGCCCAACGCGCAAGTGTGTCAAAAGATGTTGGCGTGGGCGCGCGACGTTACCGCCGGCAGCCAATCGCGGGACCTGGTCGAGCTATACTGCGGCAACGGTAATTTTACTATCGCGCTTGCCGACAACTTTCGCCGCGTGCTGGCGACTGAAATTTCGCGCATATCGGTGGCCAGCGCCCAGGTCAACCTGCAGGCCAACGGCGTTGACAATGCCTATGTCGGCCGGATGTCAGCCGAAGAGTTTGCGCTGGCGCTAAAAGGCGAGAAGCACGGCCGCCGCGTGGCAGATATGGCGCTTGACGGCTATGATTTCTCTACCGTGCTGGTAGATCCACCGCGGGCGGGGTTGGACGATGCCAGTTGCGAACAGGTAAGCGGCTACGAGCGCATCGTGTACATCTCCTGCAACCCCGTGACGCTGGCGCAAAACTTGGCGCTGTTGACGCGCACCCACCGCATCGAACGTTTCGCTCTGTTTGACCAGTTTCCGTTTACTGACCACTGCGAATGCGGAGTGCTATTGACGCGTCGTTAGGGGGCAGGGAACGAGGTAATCAGGCGCTAGTATGAACAAATAATTAAGGGCTTGGGTCGCCTGCTGGGCTGACGTAAGCTAAGGGGAAGGAATGGCGTAAACGCCTACTCTCTTTCATTTTTTGGCCGGATGACGGTCGTGGCAGTCGAGGTGATGAATGCATTACGTTGCGATTGATGAAAGCCGGCAGGATCTGCTCAAACAGCTGAAAGAACGACTCGAAGAACGCCTGGAGCCTAGGCGCGCGGCGGCCATCGATGCCTTTGCGCGACAGTTTTATGCCACGGTGCCGGTGGAGGATCTGGTCTATCGGCGCCTGGACGACTTTTACGGCGCCACGCTCTCGGTCTGGCAGTTCATGCAGCACCACGATCTTGCCAATCCCAAGGTCCAGGTTTTCAACCCCGACTTTGAAGCGCACGGCTGGCAGTCCACGCATACCTTTGTCGCCGTTTTACACGAAGATATGCCGCTATTGGTGGACTCGGTGCGCATTGCGCTCAACCGCCGCGGTCTCACCGTCCATGCGATTCAAAACGCCGTCCTGGCCGTCAAACGTAACGCCGACCACGAGCTGGAAGACGTGGTGTCACTCGATGGCGATGCAGCGCCTGACGCGCGCGAGTCGCTGATCGTCATCGAAATAGACCGCCACAGCGACCCCGAATCGCTCGCCGCCATCGCGCAGGAGCTGCGCGACGTGCTGTGCGACGTGCGCACCGCAGCGAACGACTACGACACCATATGCACGCGTATTCGCGATACGATTCAAGAGATTGAGAAGGTATGCCCGCCGCAGATCGATCCCGATGACCACGAAGAAGCCATCGCGTTTCTGGAATGGCTGCTCAAGGATAATTTCACCTTTCTCGGTTACGATGAATACGTGCTCGACAACGGCAAGCTCAAGCGTGATCCGGATAGCGTGCAGGGCGTATTCCGCATGGATCTGTCGCGCTACGGCGAACACATTCGCGCGCGGGAAGGCATCGATGAGGAAAGCGGCGGCTATGCGCTGGTGCCGCAGCTCTTGTCGTTTGCCAAAAGCGCGCACCATTCGCGCGTGCATCGTCCGACCTATCCGGACTACATCACCGTTGACCGCTACGACGACGATGGCAATGTGGTCGGCGAACGGCGCTTTTTCGGACTGTTTACCGCTACCGTTTATAACGACTCGCCGCGCAACATTCCGCTGTTGCGGCGCAAGCTCAAGTCGGTGATGGATCTCGCCGGCTTTAGCTCGCAGGGGCATAACGGCCAGCAGCTGCTGCAGGTGCTGGAAGTGTATCCGCGCGATGATTTGTTCCACATTGATACCGACGCGCTGGCCAGCACGGTGCTGGGTATTCTCAATATTCGCGAACGTCGCCAGGTGCGGCTGTTCGTGCGCGAAGACACCAGCGGCAAGTTTTACTCCTGTCTGATATTCGTACCGCGGGACGTGTTCTCGACCCAGCTGCGGCAAAATATCCAGCAGCTGCTATGCGAAGAAATGGATGCCCGTGCGGGCGACTTCAACACCTACCTTTCCGAGTCGGTGCTGGCGCGTATTCAGCTGATTTTGCGCTTTAACGGCGACACTTCGGGCCAGTTTGACCTGGCGCGGCTGGAGAGCAAGATCGCGCAGCTGGCGCGCAGCTGGCGGGACGAATTGCAGTCCGCCATGGTTGAAGGCTTTGGTGAAGAGCGCGCCAATAGTCTGATGGATCATTTTCAGACCGCGTTTTCTGCCAGCTATCGCGAAGACTTCGGCGCCCGTACCGCGGTTCACGACGTTCAGCACCTGTTGAAGCTGGATGATGGCGATGGCTTGGCGCTGTCTCAGTACCGCCCGATGGAAGCGCAAAACGGCGGGGTGAAGCTCAAGCTTTACCACCGCGATACGCCGATTCCGCTGTCCGACGTCCTGCCGATGATGGAAAATCTGGGGCTTCGCGTGGTCAGCGAGCGCCCTTATGAAATTCATGCGCCCGAACAGAATTACTGGATTCACGATTTCAATCTGGAGCCCAGCGGCGCTGACATCAGCTTGAGCGATATGCGCGACGGCTTCGGCCAGGCGTTCAAGCGTATCTGGGCGGGCGAAGCGGATAACGATGCCTTCAACCGGCTGATTATCAGCGCGGAGCTGGACTGGCGCGAAGTGGCGATGCTGCGCGGCTATGCCCGCTATCTCAAGCAGATCCGCTTCAGCATGTCTCAGGAATATATCGCCGCGACGCTCAACCACTACGCGGATATTACCCGTGAGCTGGTTGAGCTGTTCAAGCAGCGTTTTGACCCCGAGCGCGCCGAGCACGATAGCGACGCCTGTCTGGAGCGCATCAACGAGCGCCTGGAAAACGTCGCCAGTTTGAATGACGATCAGCTGCTGCGCCGCTTTCTGGAGCTGATTCAAGCAACGCTGCGGACCAACTACTACCAGCGCAATGAAAATGGCCGGCACAAGGACTATATTGCCTACAAGCTGGCCCCTTCGCAGGTTACCGGCATGCCCAAGCCGCGGCCGGCCTACGAGATTTTTGTCTGCTCCCCAAGGGTAGAAGGGGTACACCTGCGCGGTGGCAAGGTCGCGCGCGGCGGGCTGCGCTGGTCCGACCGGCTGGAGGACTTTCGTACCGAAGTGCTGGGCCTGGTAAAGACGCAGCAGGTGAAAAACGCGGTTATTGTGCCGGTGGGCGCCAAGGGCGGCTTTGTGTGCAAGCAAATGCCCGACAACGCCAGCCGCGAAACCAGGCAAAATGAAGGCATTGCCTGCTATCAAACCTTTATCCGTGCGTTGCTGGACATCACCGACAACCTCGACGGCAGCGATGTTATTCCGCCCCGGGACGTCGTCCGCCACGACGATGACGATTCCTACATGGTCGTCGCCGCGGACAAGGGTACCGCGACGTTCTCAAATATTGCCAACGAGATTTCGCTGGAATATGGCCACTGGCTCGGCGACGCCTTCGCCTCGGGCGGCGCCAACGGCTACGACCACAAGAAAATGGCGATTACCGCGCGCGGCGGCTGGGAGTCGGTCAAGCGCCACTTCCGTGGGCTGGGCGTTAACACTCAAAGCGATACCTTCACCGTGGTGGGGGTTGGCGACATGGGCGGCGACGTGTTCGGCAACGGTATGCTGCTGTCCGATCAGATCGAGCTGGTAGGGGCCTTTAACCACCTGCATATCTTCGTCGACCCCACGCCCGATGCGGCCACCACGTTCCCCGAACGTCAGCGGCTATTTGATATGCCGCGCTCCAGCTGGGAAGACTTCGACGCCTCGCTGATCTCCGAGGGCGGCGGGGTGTTCAGCCGCAGCGCCAAGTCGATCGCTATCACGCCGCAAATGCAGCAGGCACTGGGTATCAGCGAGGATCGGTTGGCGCCCAATGAGCTGATCCGCGCGATGCTAACCGCCAAGGTCGACCTGGTGTGGAACGGCGGTATCGGCACCTATATCAAAGGGGCGGACGAAACCGATGCCGACGTGGGCGACAAGGCCAACGATGCGCTGCGCGTCGACGGCGGCGAGCTTAACTGTCGCGTTATTGGCGAGGGCGGAAACCTCGGCTGTACCCAGCTTGGCCGGACGGAAGCCGCCGCCAAAGGCATTCGCGTTTACGCCGACTTTATCGACAACGCCGGCGGGGTGAACTGCTCCGACCGTGAAGTCAATATCAAGATTCTTATTGATGAAGTGGTCAAGCGCGGCGACATGACCGATAAGCAGCGTAATCAGCTGCTGGCCGAAATGACCGATGAAGTTGCCGATCTGGTGATCAAGGATAACTACCGCCAGACCCAGGCGCTGGATCTGTCCGAGCTGATTTCCCAGCAGGGAATCGGGCCGTATCGGCGCTTTATCAGCGAGCTTGAAGACGCCGGGGAAATCGATCGCGAGCTTGAGTTTCTGCCCTCGGACGACGTGCTGAAGGAACGTACGGCGAATGGCGGAAGCATGCTGTTGCCCGAGCTGGCGATTTTGATTTCTTATGCCAAGAGCACGCTGAAAGGTGATTTGAACGACTCCGATCTGCCCGATGATACCTACGTGAGCAAGCACCTTGAGCGTTTGTTTCCGACGGTGCTGATCGAGCGCTATAGCGATGAAATGTATGGCCACCGGCTCAAGCGTGAAATCGTTGCTACCCAGGTCGCCAACGACCTGGTCGACCGCATGGGCATCGTTTTTGTACGCCGCCTGATGGACTCCACCGGCCTTGGCCGCGCCGATATCGCGCGCGCCTACATTGTCGCCTGCGACAGCTTCAACCTGCCGGCGCTGTGGGCCGACATCGAAGCGCTGGATAACAAGGTGCCCGGCCACGTTCAGTACTCGATGATGCTTGAACTGATGCGCATGATCCGCCGCGCCACGCGCTGGTTTTTGCGCCAGCACCCGAACCTGTCCATCGAGGATACCGTCGAGTACTTCGGCTCGCGGCTGGCAACGCTGCAGGACAGCATCGGCGAGCTGTTAAGCGGCGAAGAGCTTGAAGCCTGGGAGCAGCGCCGCGACGAGCTGGTCGAGGCCGGCGTGCCCGAAACGCTCGCCGTCAACGTTGCCGCAGCTCCCAGCCTGTACGCCGGGTTGGGGATTATTCAGGCCGCACGCCATACCGACGAAAAGCCGCAGCGGGTTGCTGAGGTGTTCTACGAAGTGGGCAGCCGCCTGGAGCTACCCTGGATGATCCAGCAGGTTGTTCAGCTGGAGGCCCGCGATGCCTGGCAGGCGCAGGCGCGCGAAACCTTCTGCGATGACATCGACCGTCAGCAGCTGGCGCTGACCACCGGCGTATTGAGGCTTGCCACGCAGGGCAGCAGTGCAGCGGGCAGTGCCGAAGAGCAGGTAGCACAGTGGCTCGAGCAAAACGCCGAGCTGCACCACCGCTGGTGTCGTTTGATCGACGAAGTGCGTAGCGGTAGCGAAAGCAGCTTTGCGCTATTTGCCGTAGCTGTGCGAGCGCTGGTCGGCCTGGCCGAAAGCGGAGAATAACCGCTAAGGCGCGGGCGCAATGCCCGCCCAGCGCCCCGAGTGACGCGAATAGCGCCGCTCGGGGCGCTTTTTTTGCGGTACCTGAGCTTTGCGCTATACTCGCCGCTGCCCGTGCCCGCCTACCGCCAGGAGAGACGATGTACCACCTTGCCCGCCCGCTATTTTTTCGCCTTGATCCCGAAGCCGCGCATACGGCGGCGCTCAAGTTGCTTGACTGGTTACATCGAGTGGGCGGTGTGCGCCGGCTGGCGGGCTCCCGCGTGGACGACCCGGTCGAGCTTTTAGGGCTTACGTTCCCCAATCGCGTGGGGCTGGCGGCGGGGCTGGATAAAAACGCCGACCATTTGAATGCGCTGGGGGCGCTGGGCTGGGGGTTTATCGAAGTGGGTACGGTTACGCCGAAGGCGCAGCCGGGCAATTCCAAGCCGCGTCTTTTTCGTCTGGCTGAGTACGAGGCGATTATCAACCGCTTCGGCTTTAACAATCACGGCGTTGCGCACTTGGTCGAACAGGTCAAAAAACGCCGCTTTGACGGCGTGGTAGGCATTAATATCGGCAAAAACCGGACCACGGCGGTCGAAAACGCGGTGGACGACTACCTGCTGTGCCTGGACGCGGTGCACCCTCACGCCGACTACGTCACCGTGAATATTTCATCGCCCAACACGCCCGGGCTGCGCACGCTGCAGTTTGGCGAGCAGCTGGACGCGCTGCTGGGGCCGATTCGCACGCGTGGGAGCGAGCTCGACGCGAAGAGCGGCCGGCGAGTACCGCTGCTGGTAAAAATTGCCCCGGATATGCAGGACGAGGAAGTCGAGCTGGTGGCGAAAAGCATCGCGCGCAACGGGTTTGACGGCGTGATTGCCACCAACACCACCACTTCGCGCGAAGCGGTGCAGGGCGATCCTCAGGCGGAAGAAGCCGGCGGGCTGTCCGGCAAGCCGGTATTCGAAGCGTCCAATCGCGTGATTCGCCAGCTGCGCACGCATCTTCCCGAGATCGTGATTATCGGCGTGGGAGGAATCGACAGCGGCGCTGCCGCGCAGGAGAAGATCGCCGCGGGGGCGGACCTGGTACAGCTTTATTCGGGGCTTATTTATCAGGGGCCTGCGCTTATCGGCGAATGTGCCAAGGCGCTTGCAGGCTGTGCGCGTACAAAAAAGCCCGCCAAATAAGCGGGCTTCTTGCGGCGATAGGCGGCTTGGCCATAAGGCTGTGTGTCAAAAGCAGGACACCGCTGCTAATAAAGACACGGCCCGCTAAGGCGTATTTACCGCAGGGGCCGTCAGGCGGTGACCGTGGGATTACGGTGAATGCCGGAAATGCCGGTCATTCCATCCCACTGGTCGCCGCGGCCTTCTCGCCAGCCGCTCATCCAGTATTCGCGTACGTTGACGTTGTCGCTTGGGCACTCATCGCGGGAGCGTCCGGTAACGCCGGCTTTGTAGCCGCGGACATAGGCTCGCTGAAAGGGATCACGCTTTTGTCGTTTCATTGGCTAACCTCTTTTATGAAAGCCTTTGATAAAGACGGCTCGCTGCTGAATAAAGGTGACAAAACAGGCTGTAGTGCACCTGTTTAAGCACTTGACGTTAGCAGCGCATCCGCTTCGAAAGCTCTGCCGGCTGATGCAGCCGACAGAGACGACGTCAAACAAGAGCGGTGGGAGCCGACCCGGCAAACGGTGCAGCGCACTCACGTGCGGAACGTACCGTCGGCTGCCCTATACAGGTCACGCCCGCCGAATATGCGGATGGGCGGCGCATGACAGGTAACGCATGCGTTTTCGTAGCTACCCCTTATGGTTAGCTCATAAAGAGGGTAATGTCTACCTTTACCGGGCATTACGCATCAGTTTATTTGTCAGCGTCTCTTTTTCATCGCCTTTTACACCGACCAGGACTACCGCGCCGCCGGCGCCCGATTGCCATGACCGAGCCTAGCCATAACGACCCGTTAGCGACTGTTTCAGCAGTAGATACCGCTCCACTAAACCTGTTGGTGACCTGCCCCAAAGGCATCGAAGGCCTGCTGGCCGATGAAATTGCCCAGCTGGGCGCCACGCCGGGTAAAACCACGGTGGCCGGTGTTTATGCCACGGCCAGCCACGCCACCGCCTATCGCCTGTGTTTGTGGTCGCGGCTGGCCAACCGCGTCATCGTGCGGTTGGCGCACGACACCCTGATTGATACGCCCGAGCAGCTTCGCGAGGCGTCGTCGCGGCTGTCCTGGGCGCGCCATATTAACGACGGCGCTACGCTGGCGGTGGATTTTCACGGTCGTAGCGAGCACATCCGTCATACCCGTTTTGGCGCGCAAACGGTGAAGGACGGTATCGTCGAGGCGCTAGGGCGCGCGGGAAGGCTGCGTCCGGTGGTGGATAACAAGGCGCCGGACGTGCAAATTTATGCCCTGCTGCACCGCCAGGTGCTGACGCTGGGCATCGACCTTGCCGGTGAAAGCCTGCACCGCCGCGGCTACCGCCTTGACGTGGGGCATGCGCCGCTCAAGGAGAACCTTGCCGCCGCGCTACTGGTACGCGCCGGCTGGCCCGCACGCGCCAAGGCCGGCGAGCCGCTGGTCGATCCGCTGTGCGGGTCGGGCACGCTGCTGATCGAAGGCGCATTAATGGCCGCCGATCAGGCGCCCAACCTGCACCGCAAACGCTTTGGTTTTCACGGCTGGGCCAAGTTTGCGGCCGTAGAGTGGCAGGAGCTTAAGCGCGAGGCCAGCGCGCGCGCCTCGATTGGTCGCAAACGGTGCAAAAATGCCTTTTACGGCTTTGACCAAAGTCCCGCTGCGCTGGCCGCTGCCAAAGCCAACGCCATGCGCGCGGGCATTCCCGCGCTGATTACGCTGCAGGGGCAGGGCCTGTCCGCACTGTCGGCTGAAAGCCTCGATGCAGCAGGCCCCGGGCTTTTGATCAGCAATCCGCCCTACGGCGAACGGCTTGGCGAGCTGCCTGAGCTGGTTAGCCTGTACGCCACGCTGGGTGAAAAAGCCAAAGCGCTGTTTCCCGGCTGGACGCTGGCGGTATTTACCGGCAATCCCGATCTTGGCCACCGGCTGGGGATGCGCGCGCACAAGCAGTACGCGCTGAAAAATGGCCCGTTGGATGCCAAGCTGCTGCTGATGGCCATAGGCACGTCCGGCGATCAAACGGTTCGCGGTGCGGGCGAAAACGCCGCTGCCAAGTTGCCTGGCGCGCCATCACCAGGGCCTTCTCAAACGCCCTCTAGCATCGCACCTCAGGCCGCTTCTCAAGCGCAGCCTCAGGCGCCTGAAATAGCGGAAAATGCGCATATGTTTGCCAATCGTCTGCTAAAAAACCGTAAGCGACTGAAGAAATGGCTTAAGCAAAGCGGCGAGAGCTGCTATCGGCTGTACGATGCGGACATGCCCGAATACGCGCTGGCCGTGGATATTTACGCTGACCGCGTTCACGTTCAGGAGTATGCGCCGCCGCGAACGATCAACCCGGCGCAGGCGCAAAAGCGCCTGTTTGATGCCCTGGAGGTGCTGCCCCGGGCGCTTGACGTTAGCGCCAGCTATATCTACGTCAAGCGCCGCGAGCGTCAGGCGGGCAAGGCACAGTACCAAAAGCGCGCGGCCAGCGGCGAGCGCTTTGAGGTGACGGAAGGCCAGGCGCGGGTGTGGGTTAACCTGCGCGACTACCTCGATACCGGGCTGTTTCTGGACCATCGTCCGGTGCGCCGGATGCTGGGTGAAATGGCCGCGGGCAAGCGTTTTTTGAACCTGTTTTGCTATACCGCCACGGCCACGGTGCAGGCCGCGCTAGGGGGCGCCAGCGACAGCGTCAGCGTGGATATGTCCAACACCTATGTGGAATGGGCGCAGGATAACTTCGTTTTGAACCAGCTCGACCCGTCGCGCCACCGGGTAGTGCGCGATGACTGCTTGAAGTGGCTGGAAACCGCGGGGACCGAGTTTGACCTGATTTTCATGGATCCGCCGACGTTTTCCAATTCCAAGAAAATGCGCGCCACGCTGGATATTCAGCGCGATCACGCGCGCCTTATTGATCTAGCCATGGCGCGGCTGGCGCCCGACGGCACGCTGGTGTTTTCCAACAACCAGCGCCGCTTCACGCTGGATAACGCGGTGAGCGAACGCTACGTAGTGGAGGATATTTCCGCGCGCAGCTTTGACCCGGATTTCAAGCGTCGCACTAACCTGCACCATGTGTTTTTGCTACGCCACGCGGCCGACGGTGGGGCGGGGGACACATGATTCGGCTGACGCTGTACACCACGCTGGGCTGCCATCTGTGCGCCCAGCTTGAAGGGCTTTTGCATGCGTTTGCCAACGACACGGTCGCGCTTGAGCACGTTGAGGTTAGCACCAGCGATGCGCTGGTGGCGCGCTACGGCGTGCGTATCCCGGTGCTTGCCGATGCCAACGGCGCTGAGCTTGACCGCGGCCTTGACCCCGAGCGGCTGGGCGACTGGCTGCGCCGGCGCGGCTGGCTGGATGAAGCCGCACTGGCGGCATGGTTCGCCCCGTCGCCGGAACCCACGCCAACGCCTGCGTACCGGCGCGACGGCAGACGCTACTTGGGGTAGGTCGTCTTGTTGGGTGCTGATTTAAAGCGCGTCGAGCAGCGATAGCTGGCGCATGGCCTGTTGCCCTTCGGGGGTGTCGGCATCAACGTCGAGGACTTTATGAAAGCCGCGCGAACGCTGGATGGTGGCCTCGTCGTCGAGCCACATTTGCGCCTGGTCGCGGGCATCCGCCAAGCGGTGCTCAAGCCCGCCAAACTGCGTGCCGATTTGGCCCCAGGCGCGGCTGAAAATCCAGTCGCCAAACATATCCTGGTGGATATGGATCAGCACATAGTCATGGTCGGTTTCCCAGCGTACGATCACACAATGTCCTCTTAAAACACTTCTTAAGCCCAACGACGTCTACCAGCGCGCTTGCCACCGTGGCGCCAACCGCGGGGCTTATTGTAAAGAACGAGATAAAAAACGCCATGCACCTGATTATGGATGCCAACATTCCGGCCGCCGACGCCTGTTTTTCCGCGTTTGGCCGGATCACCCGGCTGCCGGGGCGCGCGATTACGCCGGCACACTTGCGCAAGGCCGATGCGCTTATCGTGCGTTCGGTGACGCCGGTCACCGAAGCGCTGCTGGCCGATACGCCGATAAGCTTTGTCGGCACCTGTACCATTGGCACCGACCACATTGACCGCGATTCTCTCGCCGCCCGCGGCATCGGCTTTGCCAGCGCGCCGGGGTGTAACGCCGAGGCGGTGGCCGACTACGTGCTCTCAACGCTTTTGACCCTGGCCGAGCGCGAAGGCCGGCCGCTTTTAGAGCGCCGGGTGGGCGTAGTGGGGGTAGGCAATGTCGGTGCGCGAGTGCAGGCCCGCCTGCAAGGGCTGGGCATCGACGTGCTGGCGTGCGACCCGCCCCGCGCCGAGCGCGAAGGCAGCGCCGGCTTTGTCGATCTGGATACGCTGATCGAGCGCTGCGATGTGCTGTGCCTGCATACGCCGCTGGTGATGCAGGGCCCGCACGCAACCTATTACCTGCTCGATGCCGGCCGCATTGCCGCCCTGGCGCCGTACAGCCTGGTGTTGAACGCGGGGCGCGGCGACTGCGTTGACGGCCGCGCGCTTTACCAGCGCCTGGTCGGGGAGGGCGACATCACAGCCGCGCTTGACGTGTGGGAGAACGAACCGAGTATTAATCCCCGGCTCCAGCGGCAGGTCGCGCTGGCGACGCCGCATATTGCCGGCTACAGCCTGGACGGCAAGCTGCGCGGCAGTCTGATGATCCACCGCGCACTCGCCGAGCACCTGGGGGCGCCCAGCACGCTGTCGCTTGGCGACATTTGCCCGCCGCCGGCGCTCGCCGCCTTATCGCTTAGCGAGGCCTTACCGGTAGAAGAGGCGCTGCGGCTGTGCGCCCGTGCGGTTTATGATGCACGCCGCGACCACGATGCACTGCGCCGCCGCGCCGCGCGCGAAGGCGTGGCCGCGGGCTTTGACGCCTGCCGCGCGGACTACCCGCTGCGCCGCGAGCTCGCCACGCTCAGCGTGCACCTGCACGGTGATGCCCAGCGGCTTGCTGCGCCGCTGCGAGCCGCCGGTTTTGCCGTGATCTGACGATGAATTATTGGCGGTAGCGTGATAAGAAATTGGCAAACCGGTCAAGCGCGTCGCCCAGCTGGTCGGCCCAGGGCAGAGTAACGATGCGTACGTGGTCGGGCTCGGGCCAGTTGAACGCCGAGCCCTGTACCAGCAGAATTTTTTCCTGCAGCAGCAAATCCTTCACCATCTGCTGGTCGTCCTGGATGTTGAATACCTTGGGGTCGAGCCTGGGGAAGGCGTACAGCGCACCCTTGGGTTTGACGCAGCTGACGCCGGGAATAGCGTTGAGCTTTTCATGGGTAATATCGCGCTGAGCCAGCAGCCGGCCGCCGGGCAGTATCAGGTCGTTGATCGACTGGTACCCGCCGAGCGCGGTTTGAATGGCGTGCTGGGCGGGCACGTTGGCGCACAGGCGCATCGAGGCGAGCATTGTTAACCCCTGAATAAAGTTGCCCGAGCGCTGTTTAGCCAGCGTGCCCGACAGCGTCATCCAGCCCGAACGAAAGCCCGCGCAGCGGTAGCTTTTGGACAGGCCGTTGAACGTAATCACCAGCTGGTCGTCATCGGCCAGCGCCCCGGTGGCGGTATGGGTGACGTCGTCGTAGAGGATTTTGTCGTAGATTTCATCGGAAAACACCACCAGATCGTGCGCCTTGGCGATAGCCAGCAGCTCGCGTACGACCTCGGGCGGGTACACGGCGCCGGTGGGGTTGTTGGGGTTGATCAGCACGATGGCGCGGGTATGTGCGGTGATTTTGCGGCGAACGTCGGCCATGTCTGGCGCCCAGCCGGCCTGTTCGTCGCATAGGTAATGCACCGCGTGGCCGCCCGACAGGTGGGCAGAGGCGGTCCATAGCGGGTAGTCCGGCGCGGGAATCAGCACCTCGTCGCCGTCGTTCAAAAGCGCCTGCAGCGCCATGACGATCAGCTCGGAGACGCCGTTGCCCACGTAAATGTCCTCGATGCCGACGCCGGGAATTTCCTTGCGCTGGCACTCCTGCATAATCGCCTTGCGCGCCGAATAAAGGCCTTTGGAATCGCAGTACCCCTGCGCGGTGGGCAGGTTGCGCATCACGTCCTGAAGGATTTCTTCCGGCGCTTCAAAGCCAAAGGCGGCAGGGTTGCCGATGTTGAGTTTGAGAATGCGGTGGCCTTCGTCTTCCAGGCGCCTGGCGTGCTCAAGGACCGGCCCGCGAATGTCGTAGCAGACGTTTTTGAGTTTGTGCGATTTTTTGAGCGTAGCCGGCTCAGAGGGCTGCAGGGTTTCCATGGTGCGTTTCCAAAGTAATACGGACAAAAGAAGGCGGGCGCCATAGTGCCCGCATGAAACGCCGTGCGTCGGTCAGGCGTCGGGTTCCGGCGGGGCAGGAATGTCCGCCGGCGTTTCCAGCGTTAGCCGCCCCAGTTTGCCATCGCGCAGCTCGTGAAGCAGGACTTCGGCACCGCGGTGCAGATCGACGCCGCCGCCGGCGCGCAGTCCGCCGCGCTTGCGGGCAATCTCGGTCAGAATCGCGTAGCCGTCAAAGCCTGCTAGCGCGAGAAAGTCCGGACGGTCGGGGCCATCGCTATCAACGTTTGAGCCGGCGGCCGCTAGCGGGCGCTCGCTATCCTGATAGGCGGGCAGCGTTTTCAGTTTGAAGCGCGCGCACAGCGCCTCGGGGTAGCGCTTGGCAAGCTCGGCGCTGGTGACCATGCCAATATCGACGTACTCGATGGCGGTATCGCGGATAGCGCCGCTCGCCGCCAGCCGGTAGGCGCTGGCCTGATTCTCGATTTTCGGCCAGAGTACGCCCGGCGTATCGATCAGCGCTACGCGCCCGCCAATCGGCACTTTCTGCTGGCGCTTGGTAACGGCGGGCTCGTTGCCGGTTTTGGCGATCTTGCGCCCGGCAAGGCCGTTGATCAGCGTCGATTTTCCCACGTTAGGTATGCCCATCACCATCACCCGAACGTCGCGGTCGGCGCGTACGTGGCCGGCAAGCGTATGGCACAGTGCGGGAATCTGCTTGAGCTCACGGGCATTGGTGGTGGTAATGGCCAGCGCGCGGGTGTCAGCTTGGGCATCAAAAAAGCCGACCCATTCGGCGGTGCGTTCGGGGTCGGCCAGATCCGCGCGGGAAAGCAGTTTGAGCACCGGCTTGTGGCGCGTCAGCTCGGCAAGCATGGGGTTGGCGCTGGAGTAGGGCAGGCGCGCGTCGAGCACTTCAATGACCACGTCGATTTCGGGCAGCGCTTCCTTGATCTGGCGGCGCGCCTTATTCATGTGACCGGGAAACCAGCCGAGCATCGCTCTCTCCTGATAGGTGGGGGTGGCGGCCTTGGCAGCGCAGGCAAAACGGGCGCCTATTTTAACAGAAGGCGCCCGAGCTGGCGCGGGGTGACGCGGCTTTCCTCGGCGGGCAGCTTATTCGTCGGGGTGGAAGTCCAGCGCCACGCCGTTGATGCAGTAGCGCTGGCCGGTAGTGTCCGGCGGGCCGTCGGGGAAAACGTGGCCCAGGTGCGCGTCGCAGTGCGGGCATACGACTTCGGTGCGCCGCATGCCGTGGCTGGTATCACTGTGTTCTGCCACGCTGTGCTCGCCCAGCGGGCGGTCGAAACTTGGCCAGCCGCAGCCGGCATCGAACTTGTGCTCGTTTTCAAACAGCGGTGCGCTGCAGCAAACGCAATGATAAATACCCTGGCCATTCTGGGTGTTGTAATCGCTGGTGAAAGGGCGTTCGGTGCCCTGCTCGCGAGTGACTCGATACTGTTCGGCGGTCAGCTGCTCGCGCCACTGTTCGGGGGATTTGGTTACCTTGGTCATATCAAGCCTCCTGGCATCGTGGCGATAGCGTTATGGCGATGGGGTGATGGCAATAGCGGTGTGAGGGTGTAAGCGATGTGCTAGCAGTGATTATGTCACGGGTTTTGACGCGCCGCGCTTGCAAGCGTTCCCCACCCCCAGTCTGCATGGCATGGCAACCCCCGTCGAGGCAGATAAGGGCTTGACATATATTGCCTCGCTGAGTAATATTCGCGCCACCTCGACGAGGCGACGCAGTGTCCCATTCGTCTAGTGGTCCAGGACACCGCCCTTTCACGGCGGTAACAGG
>JAKDRW010000041.1 GCA_030454225.1 Vreelandella subglaciescola
TCTCGGGTATCGTCGCCGGGCTGCCCGGTGCCGTGGGCCAGGCGTTTGAGCTGGCTCGCAACGAAGGCGCCTGGAACGTGCTGCCGCTGTTGGCGCTATCGGCACTGGGTATTGCGACCGTGGCGTTTGTGGTGTTCATCGAGCGTGGCCAACGCCGCCTCAAGGTGAACTATCCGCGTCGTCAGGTAGGCAACAAGATGTATGCGGGTCAAAGCAGCTATTTGCCGCTGAAAGTGAATATGGCGGGTGTTATACCGGCGATCTTCGCGTCAAGCATTTTGCTGTTTCCAGCCTCCATCGGCCAGTGGGTAGGCGCCGGTGAAGGAATGGAGTGGCTGCAGCGCGCTTCTCAGGCATTAGGCCCGGGTCAGCCGCTCTACATCTTGCTTTTTGGGCTCGCGGTGGTATTCTTCTGCTTCTTTTACACAGCGCTGGTCTTCAACCCGAAGGATGTGGCTGACAATTTGAAAAAGTCAGGCGCGTTCCTGCCGGGCATTCGCCCCGGCGAGCAGACCGCTCGCTATATCGACAAGGTCATGACCCGTCTGACCCTGTTCGGTGCCTTGTATATCACTGCAGTTTCCTTGATGCCCCAGTTCCTCATCGTGGCGTGGAACGTACCGTTCTTCTTTGGCGGCACGTCGCTTTTGATCGTGGTGGTGGTGATCATGGACTTCATGGCCCAGGTGCAATCGCACCTCATGTCGCATCAATATGACTCGGTGATGAAGAAGTCCAACCTGAAAGGCTACGGTAGCGGCGGCATCATGCGCTGAGGCGCGTCGCAGCCGTTTTGGAGAAAGAACGATGAAAGTTCGAGCTTCCGTCAAGAAGATGTGCCGTAACTGCAAGATTATTCGTCGCAATGGCGCAGTCCGCGTCATTTGCAGCGAGCCGCGGCACAAACAGCGCCAGGGTTAATTCCTGGAGCTGAATTAAGTGGGTGCCGGCATACCCCATGCACCGTGCAGTTGCACGGTCGCGTTTGATGGGGTATGCTGTTGCGCCTTTTACAGATGATTAACGAGCAAGCCGCTCATATTTCGGAGTAAGCTGATGGCCCGTATTGCAGGCGTCAATATCCCGGACAACAAGCATGCGGCGATCTCGCTGACCTACATCTTCGGGATCGGCCGTACTCGCGCTGAGCACATCTGTGCTGCCGCGAGTGTTGCGCCGACTGCCAAGATCCAGGAGCTGTCTTCTGAAGAAGTCGACACCCTGCGGTCTGAAGTTGGCAAGTACACCGTAGAAGGCGACCTTCGCCGTGATACGACGCTTAATATCAAGCGTCTCATGGACCTGGGTTGCTATCGTGGTCTGCGTCATCGTCGTAGTCTTCCGCTGCGTGGTCAGCGGACCAAGACTAACGCGCGTACCCGTAAGGGCCCGCGTAAGCCGATCCGCAAATAACACGCACGTTCTGGCGTAAAGACAGGAATAGACATCAACATGGCTAACCCGAGTAAGAACCGTAAAAAGGTTAAAAAGCAGGTAGTGGATGCCGTTGCGCATATCCACGCCTCTTTTAACAACACGATCGTGACGATCACAGACCGCCAGGGCAACGCCCTATCCTGGGCAACCGCCGGTGGTTCGGGTTTTCGTGGTTCTCGCAAGAGCACCCCGTTCGCTGCTCAAGTAGCAAGTGAACGTGCAGCGACTGCTGCAGCCGAGTATGGTGTGAAAAACGTCGACGTGCTGGTCAAAGGCCCCGGTCCCGGTCGTGAATCCGCCGTGCGCGCACTGAATGCCGCCGGCTTCCGCGTGCAAAGCATTATCGACGCGACGCCCATCCCCCACAATGGCTGCCGTCCGCCGAAGAAACGCCGCGTTTAAGGAGATAGATTCATGGCCCGTTATATTGGACCCAAGTGCAAATTATCTCGTCGTGAAGGCACGGACCTCTTCCTCAAGAGTGGCGTGACCCCCTTCGAGAAAAAGTGTAAATCCGAGCAGATCCCGGGTGTACACGGCCAGCGTCGTCAGCGTCTTTCCGACTACGGCTTGCAGCTTCGCGAGAAGCAGAAAGTCCGCCGTATGTATGGCGTACTCGAAAAGCAGTTCCGCAACTACTACAAGAGCGCGGCGCGCAACAAAGGCGCGACCGGCGAAGTACTGTTGCAGCTCCTCGAAGCCCGACTGGACAACGTCGTCTACCGCATGGGCTTTGGCTCGACTCGCTCTGAAGCGCGTCAGCTGGTCAGCCACAAGACGGTTTCGGTGAACGGTAAAACCGTCAACGTAGCGTCTTACCAGGTGAAGCCGGGTGACGTGGTTGCCATTCGCGAGAAGTCGAAGAATCAGGCTCGCATTCAACTCGCGCTGTCACTGGCTGCCAACCGCGGCGATGTGGCGTGGATCGAGGTCGACGCCAAGAAGATGGAAGGCACCTTCAAGGCGCTGCCTGAACGCGGTGACCTGTCTGCCGACATCAACGAAAACCTGATCGTCGAGCTGTACTCGAAGTAAGCGCTGTTAGTCGTTAACAGTCAGCTTCATTGCCCCGGGCTCTCGCTACGTGCGCATCGCCCGGGCGCTCGAGTACCACGTATCCGTTTGGCAGCCTGAAAGGTGTTCTTATGCAGCGTTCAGTGACAGAATTTCTTCGCCCCCGCGACATCAAGGTCGAAGAAATCAGCGCACATCACGCCAAGATCGTGCTCGAACCGTTTGAGCGCGGCTTTGGCCACACCCTGGGGAATGCACTGCGTCGCATTCTGCTCTCGTCCATGCCCGGCGCTGCCGTGGTAGAGGCCGAGATCAAAGGCGTCGAGCACGAATACAGTGCGCTTGAAGGGGTGCAGGAAGATGTCATCGAAATCCTCCTGAACTTGAAAGATGTTGCGATCAAGATGCACAGCCGCGACGAGGCGGTGCTCTCGCTGAACAAGCAGGGCCCGGCCGTCGTCACCGCTGGCGACATTGCGCTTGATCATAGCGTCGACATCGTCAACCCGGAACACGTCATCGCGCACGTTAACGAAGGTGCGGAGCTCAATATTGAGCTCAAGGTGGCGCTGGGGCGTGGCTACGAGCCGGCCGACGTGCGCGACTCTGATGAAGAGACCCGTGCCATTGGCCGCCTGCAGCTGGATGCCACCTTCAGCCCGGTGCGTCGCGTTTCCTACGCGGTCGAAGCTGCTCGTGTCGAGCAGCGTACCGACCTCGACAAGCTGATTATCGATCTGGAAACCGACGGCACCCTGGATCCGGAAGAGGCTATCCGCCGCAGCGCGACCATCCTGCAAGAGCAGCTGGCCGCCTTCGTCGATCTGGAAGCCGACAAAGAGCAGGAAGTCGAAGAGGAAGAGGATCAGGTTGATCCGACACTTCTGCGCCCCGTAGACGATCTTGAGCTGACCGTCCGCAGCGCCAACTGCTTGAAAGCCGAAAACATCTACTACATCGGTGATCTGATTCAGCGCACCGAAGTGGAGCTGTTGAAAACACCTAATCTCGGCAAAAAGTCCTTGAATGAAATCAAGGATGTTCTAGCAGCGCGCGGCTTGTCGCTGGGCATGCGGCTGGAAAATTGGCCGCCCGCAAGCCTGAAGGACGACAAGACCTCCGCGTGAGCGTCGCCTCAAGTCCCAGTTTGGTAAGGAATCACAACCATGCGTCATCGTAAGAGTGGTCGTCATTTAAACCGCAATAGCACGCACCGCAAGGCCATGTTCAAGAACATGTCAGCCTCGCTGGTCGAGCACGAAATTATCAAGACAACCCTGCCCAAGGCCAAAGAGCTGCGTCGCGTTATCGAGCCGCTGATCACTTTGTCCAAGCAGGACAGCGTCGCTAACCGCCGTCTGGCGTTTGCCCGTACACAGTCGAAAGACACCGTGGGCAAACTGTTCAGCGAGCTGGGTCCGCGTTACGCCGAGCGTCCGGGCGGCTACGTCCGTATTCTCAAGTGCGGTTTCCGCACCGGCGACAACGCGCCCATGGCGTACGTTGAGCTTGTTGACCGCCCCGTGGTAGAAGCAGCCGCAGAAGAATAAAGCGCTGCGTTTGTCTCGCCGCAAGCGAAAACCGGCCCCGACTATCCTATGATGGATTGTCCGGCCGGTTTTTTTGCGTTTAGATATAGCCTCTATACTGGGCTAATCACGCCGCCTACGCCTACACTCTCGTGCCTATATACTCGTGTCTATATATTAGGGGAAGCTACCATGCCAAACGCGTCGATTCTTGCCACGCCCGCTCGCCGTGGCCCGCCGGTTAAGCGCTGGGCATTGACCGCGGTGGTGCTGATGGCGGCGCTGCTGGCCGCCACGCTTGGGGCCAACGCCGAGGCGGCCAACCCGCGCTATGCAGGCATCGTGGTGGGCCTGGATAACGGCGAGGTGCTCTACGCTGAAAACGCCGATGCGCCGCGCTATCCGGCCTCGCTGACCAAGATGATGACGCTGTATCTGACCTTTGAAGCGCTGGTCGACAACCAGCTGACGCTCGACCAGCCGCTCAAGGTATCTGGCGCCGCCGCCGCCATGCCGGCGTCAAAGCTGTGGCTGGCCAAGGGCAGTACCATTACCGTGGACAAGGCCATCCGCGCATTGACGGTGAAGTCGGCCAACGATGTGGCCGTGGTGCTGGCGGAAGCGCGGGGGGATACCGAGAGCAGTTTTGCCCGCAAGATGACGCAAAAGGCCCGCGAGCTGGGCATGAGCAACACCACGTTTCGCAACGCCTCCGGGCTGCCCGATAGCCAGCAGGTGACCAGCGCCCGCGACCTGCTCATTCTAGCGACGCACGTGATGCAGGATTTCCCCCAGTATTATCATTACTTCGGCTTGCAGCAGTTTACCTACCGGGGGACGACCCACAAGAGCCATAACCGCCTGGTGCAAAGCTATCCCGGTGCCGACGGGCTGAAAACCGGGTTTATCCGCGCGTCCGGCTTTAACGTGGCGACCACGGCGGTGCACAACGGCAGGCGCATGGTCGGCGTGGTGATGGGCGGCTTTTCCTCCGGCTCCCGCGATACCCACATGACCAATCTGCTCGATCGTAGTTTTGCCCGGGCCTCGCTGCGAGAGAATTCCGGCTGGCTTGCCGATACGCGCTTTTCCAGCGAGTTCATGGAGTTTGGCCAGCCGTTGAACGCGCCGGCGCAGCCGGCACCGAGCTCATCCCGGCCGATGCTCGCCGCGGTGGACACGGTTGAAGCTACTGCGCCGGTGCAGGAGCCGCGCCCGACCTCCAGCGCTGAGTCACGTTCGACGCATAAGCCGGAGCCCGCCCAGAACTCCGCGCCTGCGGCGCAGCGCGCATCGACCGATGATCCGCTCAAGCCGCTGATGGCCAAGAGCACGTCGGCAATGGGTGACGCGGCCGGCGGCTGGGGCATCCAGGTAGGGGCTTTCAGCGAGCAGAAGAACGCGCGGCGCTTGGCCAATCAGGCGGCCAGCCAGCTGCCCCAGGGCGTGGGTGGTGAGGTGTCGGTCGACGCCCTTGACGGGGCTGAACGCATGTTCCGCGCGCGGCTGGTAGCGCTGGGCGAGTCTCAGGCGCGCCAGGCGTGCCAGCAGCTACAGGCCGACGGCATGGATTGCATGGTGGTCAACGCGAGCCTGTAGCGCGGAGGAGAGGGTTGATGACGGCCTCACTCAGAGGTATCGGTTATATGTGCATCGGCGTGCTGTTTTTGGCGCTGGGCGATGCCATCTCAAAGTGGCTGGGCGAGGTGCATTCGCCGCTTGAAATCGTGTTTTTCCGCAGCCTGGTGGCGATACCGCTGGTGGCCGTACTGGCGCACTTTGGCGGGGGGCTGCGCACCCTGGGCACGCGCCGCCCCGGGGTGCACCTGCTGCGCGGGCTGATTTACACCGGAACGATGGGCTTTTTTGTCCTCGGGCTGACGCTGCTGCCGCTGGCGGAGGCCACGGCGATTGCCTTTGTCGCGCCGCTGTTTGTCACGCTGCTCTCGGTACCGCTATTGGGCGAGCGTATCGCCCGTCCGGTGATGGCCGCGTCGCTGCTAGGCTTTATTGGCGTGGTGATCGTGGTGCGCCCGGGGGGCGCTGCGTTTAACGCCGGGGCGCTTTCCATGGTCGCCGCCGCGGTCTGCTATGCGCTGACGATGATTACCGCGCGGCGCTACGGCGGGCGGGAGAACTTCTGGGCGCTGGTGTTTTATATTTCGCTGATTCCCATGCTGCTGACCGCGATCACGCTGCCGTGGGTGTGGCAAACGCCGCAGCCGTGGCATTGGCTGGGCTTTCTGGTGGCCGGCGTATTTGGCGTTGGCGCCACCGGTTTTATTACCTTGGCGTTTCGCTATGCACCGGCGGCGATTGCCGCGCCGTTTGACTACACCGCGCTGGTTTGGGCGGTGCTGCTTGGCTGGTGGTTCTGGGGCGAGCTGCCCGATCTATGGGTGCTGGCGGGCAGCGTGCTGATTATTTCAAGCGGGCTGGCCATCGCCTACTACGACCGCCGAACCACCCTCAACCGCCGCCCCAGCACCTGACTCTCCGGCCGGCGTCAGGCCTTTGCTAACGCCGCCGCCTGCCACCTGTGCAACAGCGCTTTAGCGGCGTCATGCGGCGCGGCCTGGCCGCAAATGGCCGAGACCACCGCTATGCCGTTGGCGCCGCTTCGCCGGATCGCTTCAACGTGCTCGATTTTCACCCCGCCAATCGCTACGCCCGGCAGCGGGCAGGCGCTAGCCAGCTCGGCCAGCCCGTCAAAGCCGATGGGGGCGGCGTGATCCTGCTTGCTGGGCGTGGCAAATACCGGCCCCAGCCCCACGTAATCAAGTAGCGCGACCGGCGCGGCGGCGAGCTGCCCTTGGTTGTTGATCGAAAGCCCGATAATCGCGTCTTCGCCCATCGCCTGGCGAGCCTCCTGCACGGCGGTGTCGCTCTGGCCAACGTGCAGGCCGTCAGCGCCGCTTTCCAGCGCCACGTTCAAACGGTCATTGATGATCAGCGCCACGCGCCGGCCGGTGCTGGCCGCGTGAGCGTCCAGCCAGGCTTTTAGCCGCTTTGCCTGGGCGATCATGGCGGCATCGGAGGCGTGCTTGTCGCGCAGCTGCACCGTGGTGGCGCCGCCTTTCACCGCCTCTTCCACGGTGCGCTCCACGCCGGCGTCGCCGCACAGGCCGGTATCGGTCACCAAATAAACGGATAAATCAAAGCGCATCGCGGGTCTCCAAAGCGAGGTGAGTGTCAAGATCGTTAGGGGTAAGCTGATAAAGCGCGTCAAGAAACGCCGGGGTAAAGCTGCCCGGGCCGGCGGCGGTGGTGCCGGCGCGCTCGCCGGCCAGCGCAAAGCCGCCAAACGCCGCGGCGGTCGCGGCAAGCCGGCCTGAGGGTGATTCGCCGGCAACGGCCAGAAACGCCGCCGCGGTGGCGGAAAGCCCGCAGCCCAGCGTAGTAATGCGCGGCATCAGCGCGTGCCCGCCGCTGATGTGTACCATGCGCTCGCCGTCGGTAATCAGGTCAACCTCGCCGCTGACGCCCACCAGGCAGCCTTGCCGGCGGGCCAGCTCAACGGCGGCGTCGCGCGCCTGGTCGGTACTGGCGGTGCTGTCGACGCCGCGCCCGGGGTTGGCTATGCCGTTGAGACACAGGATCTCCGAGGCGTTGCCGCGAATCAGCGTCGGCGCGTGCGCCAGCAGCTCGGCGCACAGGCGCCGGCGGTAGCCGGTCGCGCCCACGGCCACCGGGTCCAACACCCAGGGGGTGCCGCGCTCGTGGGCGACGCGGACGGCAGCACGCATGCCGTGGGCGAAATCCGCGCTGACGGTGCCGATGTTAATCGACAGCGCACCGGCCAGCGCGGTGAACTCGCCGGCCTCTTCGCGGGCGTGAAGCATCGCCGGCGAGGCGCCAACGGCCAGCAGGATATTGGCGCTTGAGTTCATCGCCACATAGTTGGTAATGCAGTGGACCAGCGGCGTGCGCTGCTGCAGGGCGTCAAGGTAGCGCCCGGGCGTGGGTAAGGTCATGCCAGTCCTCCCGTCGGTGCGGCTGCTAAGGTAAAGTGGGCGTGCAGCCTAATATACAGATACAGGTAACGATAAAGGAGAGAGCGTATGTCGTTCCACGGTGAGTCGCACCCCGGTATTGCCCCCACGCCGCCGGAAACTCAAGGGTTTCGCTTCAACCACACCATGCTGCGGATCAAGGATCCCGAGCGGGCGCTGGGCTTCTACTCCCGGGTGCTGGGCATGCAAGTGATGCGCCGGCTGGACTTCGAGGAGATGAACTTCTCGCTGTATTTTCTTGCCCACGTGGAAGACGCCCGCAGCGTGCCCGAAGACGTGGCCGCGCGCACCGAGTGGACGTTTAGCCAGACCGGCGTGCTCGAGCTGACCCACAACTGGGGCACGGAAGACGAGGCCGATTTCGCTTACCACGACGGCAACGCCGAGCCCCAGGGCTTTGGCCATATCTGCATCAGCGTGCCCAACCTCGAGGTGGCGCAGGCGTGGTTTGACGCCCACGACGTGACGTTTATCAAGCGCGCGGACCAGGGCAAGATGAAAGACGTTATTTTCATCAAGGACCCCGACGGCTATTGGATCGAGATCGTTCAGGCCGACCGCATGGCCGGCAAGGGCGATTAAGCGTGGCGCTGTTGTTATTTCGTCTGCGTCACGTGACCGACGAAGAAGCCCGCGAAGTACGCCAGCTGCTGGGCGAGCGCGGCTTCGACACCTACGAAACCCAGGCGGGCGTTTTCCGCATGGGCGTGGACGCTATCTGGCTGCGCAACGAGCACCAGCGCGAGGCGGCCAAGGCTGTGTTAGCCGAATATCAGAGCGAGCGCTTGGCCTGGGCGCAACGGGAGTATGCCGACACCGTTCAGCGCGGCGAGAAGCCGACGCTATGGCGCCGGTTTCTGGCGCATCCGCTACAGGTCACGCTGGTGATCGTCGCGGTGATGCTGATCGCGCTGATCACTCTGGCCCCGTTTGTCAGCGGGATTAATCCGGCGTGACCGCCGTCGCTTGGCCGTCCGCCAGCGCCTGGTGCAGGACTTTGGCGTTATGGCGCATCATGCCGATATAGCTTGAAGCCTCGCCCTCGCTTGCCAGCGCATCGGCATACAGCGTGCCGGCGATGGGCAGGCCGGTTTCTTCGGCTAGCTGGATGATGGCGCTGGGGCTGGTCATGTTCTCGTGAAACAGCGCCTGCACATGCTGGCCTCTGATGGTATCTACCAGCCTGGCTATGCGCGCGGCACTGGGGTCGGTCGCGGTGGAAAGCCCTTCGGGTGCCAGAAAGCGCAGCTCGTAGGCGTCGGCAAAGTAGCCAAACGACTCGTGGCCGGTAATCACCGCGGTGTCGGCCGGCACGCCGCCCAGCTGTTGGCGGATCTCGGCATCGGCGTCGTCCAGCTGGCCCAGGTAGCGGTCGGCGTTGGCGCGGTAGTCCGCCTCGTGCTCGGCGTCGGCCTCGATCAGCCCGTCGCGGATGTTGGTGACATAAGTGCGGGCGCGGGCCATGTCCTGCCAGGCATGGGGGTCAGCGGTGCCTTGAGCGTGATCATCAGCATGGTCGTGGCCATCGTGCATCAGCGGAGTAATGCCGTCGGTTGCGGTCACTAGCGTTCCTTGATAGCCGCTGGTGCCCAGCAGGCGGTCCATCCAGCCTTCAAAGCGCAGGCCGTTGAATACCACCAGTGTGGCGTGGGACAGCGTGCGCACATCGCCGGGGCTGGGCGAATAGCTGTGGGCATCGCTGTCCGGGCCGATCAGCGATGTCGCCTCAACGTGCTCGCCGCCGACGTTATCGACCATATCGGCAAGGATGGAAAAGCTGGTGACGACCTGCACGCGCTCGGCGGCCATGGCCGTAGGCAACGCGAGTACAAGGGCGGCGCCGGTTGCCCAGCGCAAAACGGCAGATAAACGCATCACAAGCTCCTTGGGTTAATCGTGGACCAACGGTGTTGCCTTGCGCCGCAAGCGAGCCGCCAGGCTGTGGTAGCGGCCAAACACTGCCGAGAAAAAGTAGCCAACGCCGGCAAGTAGGATAATGCTCGGGCCGGAGGGTAAATCCAGATGAAACGAGAGCAGCAGCCCGCCGGTGCTTGAAAGCATCGCGAGTACCACGGAGAGGCCCATCAGCCCCTCCAGCCGTTTGCTCCAAAAGCGCGCCGTGGTCGCCGGCAGCATCATCAGCCCCACCGCCATCAGCGTGCCCAGGGTTTGAAAGCCGGCGGTCAGGTTGAGCACCAAAAGTCCCAAAAAAACGCTGTGGACCCAGCCGCTGCGCCGGCTTTGCCCGCGCAAAAACAGCGGGTCAAGGCACTCCACCACCAACGCTCGGAAAATCACCGCCAGCGTGATCATAATCGCGCTGCTGATCGCCGTGATCAGCACCAGCGCGGTGGAATTGATGGCCAGCACCGAGCCAAACAGCACGTGCGTCAAGTCTACGCTGCTGCCGCCCAGCGAAATCAGCATCACCCCCGCGGCAAGCGAGATGATAAAAAAGCTCGCCATGGCCGCGTCTTCGCGCTGACCGCCCATTTTCGACACCGCGCCGGCCAGCAGCGCCACGGCCAAACCAAACAGCACGCCGCCCAAGCTCATCATCGGCAGCGAAAAACCCGCGACCAGAAAGCCCAGCGCCACACCGGGTAAAATGGCGTGTGCCATGGCGTCGCCAATCAGGCTCATGCCGCGCAGTACCAGAAACACCCCCAGCGGCGGCGCGGCCAGCGAAAGCGCCAGCCCGCCCACCACGGCGCGGCGCATAAAGCCGTAGTCGAACGGCGCGATTAGCCAGGCATTGAGTACATCAAGCATGGGACGCCCCCGTAGTGAAGTGCGGCACCGGCGTTGCAATGTCATCCGGCGATAGCCATTCGCCGCCGCCGTCTTTCAGCAGCAGCACGGCGTCGGCCAAGCGTTTGAGATGCTCCATATCGTGCAGCACGACGATAATCGTGGCGCCGTCGTCGGCCATCTGGCGAATAATCGGGATCAGGATATCCACCGTCTCCGCGTCCACGTTGGCAAACGGCTCGTCGAGCAGTAAAAGCTCGGCCTCCTGCATCAGCGTGCGGCCGATCAGCGCGCGCTGGCGCTGGCCGCCAGAAAGCTCGCCCAGCGGGCGGTGCGCCACGGCAGAAATCCCCAGCCGCGCCATGATTTCCCGGCCGCGGCGATAGTGCGCTGCGCAGTAGCCTTTAAGCGCCCCGTGGCTGGGCCAGGTGCCGGTCATCACCAGCTCTTCCACGCTCATGGGAAAGGATAAATCCAGCGCCAGCTGCTGGGGCAGCCACGCGCGCCGAGCTTTGGGTACGCGGCATTCCACCTTGCCCGAAAGCGGACGCAGCTCGCCCATCAGCGCCTGTACCAGCGTGCTCTTGCCCGCGCCGTTAGCGCCGATCAGCGCGGTAATCGCACCGGTGGCAAAAGCACCGTTGATCCCTTCGAGCACGCTGCGCCGCGCCTGCGCCAGATGCAGGTCGTGCAGCCGGAGCTTTGCGCCGTGGGCCATTAAAACCACCCCACGGCCCACGCCACCAACCCCCACAAAGCCAGCAGCGGCAGGGCGCAAAGCGCCAGCCGGCGCGCCGCCGACAGCGACATCAGTGAAAAATGGCACGGCCCTTCCCGGTTATGCCGGTGAGGATGAGCGTCGCGCGCTCCCGCGCTGTGATGTGGTGCGTGCATGGCGCCTCCCGGCGATGGTGCGAATGCAATCGGCATGAAAAAAGAAGCGTTGTTATAACATAACAAAACGTGGCGAGGGAATTGCCGAAGGGGATTTTTTGTGCTGAAGCGATCACCACGCTTCCAGCCGGCAAAAGCATGAGGCGGATCAATGGTCGGGTCGGGTAAAACGTGCTTAGATGGGCTAAATTAAATGAGGACAAAACAAGGAAAGATCGTGTCATATTTTGCATATTGGGGTAAGGCCGCCTCCGACGATGGCAAGGCGGAATGTCACTTGTTGCCTTACCACAGCCTGGACGTAGCCGCCGTGGGCTGGCTTTTGCTGGCACCGGAAAAAGAGTTACCTCAGCAGCTGGCGGCTCAACTTGGGCTCAAGCCAAACACTTTGCGCCAGCTGTTGGTGTTTTGGCTCGGGGTTCACGACCTCGGTAAGTTCTCTCGTACGTTTCAAGGGCTTTTTCAGCCGTCTCGTGCCGCATTGGTGTCGTCAGTGGGTGCGCCTGCTTATACTGAACGGCACGACCGTTTGGGAGCCGTACTCTGGCAGCAAAACTGGATTGAGTGGTTAAAAGACGACACCTTGCAATGGCCTAAGGACAGGCCAAGTCGTGAGCAGCGAAGGCATATTGGCGAAACGCTGACGGTACTTGCCACTCCGTTTTTCGGCCATCACGGCAAACCGGTAGAAAGCGGGCAGTGCCGAGCGGAGCAGTTTTTTATCCACGATAGCGCCGGCAACGATGCCGAGGCCGCTCAGCAGTTTATTGCCGACTGGGGAGAGATTATCCCGCCGCTGTTCCCCGCGCTCGCGGGGATGATCCGTGTTGGGTAACTGCGCATGATTCCGGAAACGGCCGATCCCCGCAGGCGCGGGGCTAAACCGCCAGCTCGCTGCCGCCCAGGCAGCTCAGAAACGACCCCCGCATCCGTAAGGGTTGCCGCCCATTTACTGTCGCACAGGCAGTCTCGATCATCATTAATACCCCTTACGTGCAATTTTTTGGATCACCTGAAACAATAAGCGGGTTTTCGCGGCCGTGAGTTAGTGGCTACACGCGCGGCTGCGATATGCTACAACGATAGCCAGATTTTGCCCGAGCGGGTGATTCCGCAGGCGCTTTTTCAAGCTCAGTTACGCTTATCCCGGAGACTCCAATGTCAGCCAAGACGCTCGCCTTGATTGAAGAGCATGATGTGAAATGGATCGACCTGCGCTTTACCGATACGGTAGGCAAGGAGCAGCACGTCACGATCCCGGCGCGGGATGTGGACGATGATTTCTTCGAAGACGGCCAGATGTTTGACGGCTCGTCGATGGCCGGCTGGAAGGGCATCAACGAGTCCGACATGGTGCTGCGCCCGGAAGACGGCACGGCATACCTGGACCCATTCACCGAGGATTCAACGCTGGTGCTGCGCTGCGACATCATCGAGCCGGCCACCATGCAGGGCTACGACCGCGACCCGCGCTCGATCGCCAAGCGCGCCGAGGCTTACCTGCAGTCGACCGGCCTGGGCGATACGGCATTTTTTGGCCCCGAGCCCGAGTTTTTCATCTTCGATGAAGTGCACTGGAAGACCGATATTCAGGGCTCGATGTACAAAATCACCTCGGAAGAGGGTGCCTGGGCGTCCGACCACGCGCTTGCAGGCGGCAACCTTGGCCACCGCCCGCGGGTGAAGGGCGGCTATTTTCCCGTACCGCCGGTGGATAGCTTCCACGATATTCGCGGCGCCATGTGCAACACCTTGGAAGCGATTGGCCAGAGCGTTGAGGTGCACCACCACGAAGTGGGTACCGCGGGGCAGAACGAAATCGGTGTACGCTTCAATACGCTGGTAAAAAAGGCTGACGAAGTCCAGGAAATGAAGTACGTGATCCACAACGTGGCGCACGCTTACGGCAAGACCGCGACTTTCATGCCCAAGCCGCTGGTGGGCGATAACGGCTCGGGTATGCACGTTCACCAGTCGTTCTGGAAAGACGGCGAGAATCAGTTTGCCGGCGATGAATACGCTGGGCTGTCAGAAATGGCGCTTTACTACATCGGCGGTATCATCAAGCACGCGCGTGCGCTGAACGCCTTTACCAACGCCTCGACCAACTCTTACAAGCGTCTGGTGCCGGGCTTTGAGGCGCCGGTGATGCTGGCTTACAGCGCGCGTAACCGTTCGGCGTCGCTGCGCATTCCTTACACCTCAAGCCCCAAGGGCAAGCGTGTAGAGCTGCGCTTCCCCGACCCCACGGCGAACCCCTACCTGTGTTTCTCGGCGATGTTGATGGCCGGTATTGACGGCATCAAAAACCAGATTCACCCCGGCGATGCCATGGATAAAAACCTCTACGACCTGCCGCCGGAAGAGGGCAAGCAGGTGCCCACCGTGGCCAACACCCTGGAACAGGCGCTGCAGGCGCTGGATGATGACCGTGCCTTTTTGACCGAGGGCGGCGTGTTCAGCGATGAGATGATCGAAGCCTACATCGGCGTCAAGCAGGAGGAAGTGAACACGCTGCGTATGACCACGCACCCCGTCGAGTTTGATATGTACTTCAGCTGCTAAGCGGCTGCCCGCCAGGCACCCTCTCCGGCGTGATTGGCGGGCAGGGTGCCGTGGCGAGAAGATTTCCCTTCTCCTTTCTCTCTTTTGGCAATTTTAGCAGGCACTTGTCTGGCGGCTTGATTGCGGCGCAGGTAACCCCGAATGCAGAAGACACAGGATAAGGCATGGATGCTATGCAAAAACGATTGGCCCCGTGGCTTTGCGGGCTTGTGCTCGGCGGTTTGGCCTGCCCGACGCTGAGCGCCGATACGGTGTATCAGACGACGGATAGCCAGGGGCGCGTGACGTTTACCGATAGCCCCGACAGCGGCGGCACCGCGCTGACGCTCAAGCCGCTAACGCGGGCCATGCCCAAGGTGGCCGTGGCACCCAAGGCGGCAACGGCCAGGCAGGCGCCGGGCGCGCCGTTCATGCCTTACGATCGCTTTACTGTCGCGCCCCTTGAGGGGGCGAACGCTTTGCCCCCCGAGCCTTTTTCGGTAGATATCAACGTGACCCCGGCGCTGCGCGATGATCATAAGATCCGCCTACTGGTGGATGGCAACATCAGCCAGTCGGCAATGCACGGGCAGGCGTTCTGGCTACCGGAGCTGGCCGCCGGTGAGCATAAGTTACAGGCTGAACTGCTGGATCATAGCGGGCGCGTGCGTCACCGCACGCCGTCGCTGAGCGTACGGGTCGCAGCGGCAGAGTAACGCTGAA
>JAKDRW010000076.1 GCA_030454225.1 Vreelandella subglaciescola
ACGGGCTCTGTCTCCACGGGCTCTGTCTCCACGGGCTCTGTCTCCACGGGCTCTTCCGTGCCCGAGGGTAGCGCTGCCAATGACGCAGCGACCAGCGACGCGCAACAAAAACGTGCCTTCAATAAGCTGGAAAAGCGCCTGCGGCGCCAGACCGGCAACGCGATTATCGATTACCGCATGATCGAAGACGGCGACAAAATCATGGTGTGCCTGTCCGGCGGTAAGGATAGCTACACAATGCTTGATATGCTGCGCAGCCTGCAGCGCAGCGCGCCCATCCGTTTTTCGCTGGTGGCGGTGAATCTTGACCAGAAGCAGCCGGGCTTTCCCGAGCACGTGCTGCCCGAGTACCTGGACGGCCTGGGCGTGAACTATCACATCCTCGAGCGCGATACTTACTCGGTGGTCAAGGAAAAAACCCCTGAAGGCAAAACCACCTGCGCGCTGTGTTCGCGCCTGCGCCGCGGCTCGCTTTATGGCTTTGCCGAGGAAATCGGCGCGTCCAAGGTGGCGCTTGGACACCACCGCGAAGATATTTTGGAAACGCTGTTTCTCAACATGTTTTTCGGCGGCAGCTTAAAGGCCATGCCGCCCAAGCTCTTGGCTGACGACGCCAAAAATATCGTCATCCGGCCGCTTGCTTACTGCAAAGAGGCCGATATTGTCGAGTATTCGCGCCAGATGGCGTATCCGATTATCCCCTGCAACCTGTGCGGCTCGCAGCCCAACATGCAGCGCCAGAACGTCAAGGCGATGCTCGACGACTGGGATAAAAACCATCCCGGCCGGCTGGAAAGCATGTTCAAGGCGGTGACCAACGTTGCGCCTTCCCAGCTTGGCGATCGTCAGCTATTTGATTTTGAGCACCTGGAAGCACAGCAGGAAGAAGCGCTCTCCGGGCGTATCCGGGCGCTTAGCGTCGGCTGAGGGTCAGCACGATGCTGCGTCCTGGGCGTCTTCTTCGGCCAGGGATAAAAGCCGCTGCATCCCCAGAATGTTGACTTCGCGGCCGGAGACGGCCACCACGTTCTGGGTTTGAAAGCGGCTTAAAATCCGGCTGACGGTTTCCACCGCGAGGCCTAAATAGTTGCCGATATCGGCGCGTGACATCGACAGCCGAAAGCTGTAGGGCGAATACCCGCGGCGGCGAAAACGGTCGGACAGCGTGATCAGGAAGCTGGCCATGCGCTGGTCGGCAGTTTTGCGCGAGAGCAGGCGCATCATGCGCCGATCATCGCGCATTTCCTTGCTCATGCTGCGATACAGCTGGCCGCGCAGCTCGGGAATCTTTTCCGACAGCGTGTCCAGCCGGTCAAACGGAATTTCGCACACGGTAGTGGTCTCGAGCGCGACGACGCTGCCGGGGTAGTATTCCTCGTCGATTCCGTCGAGTCCCACAAGCTCGCTGGGCAAATAGAAGTTGGTCAGCTGGTCGTTACCGCTGCCTTCGGTGGTGATCTGCTTGAGGCTGCCCGAACGCACGGCAAACACGCTGGTAAAGCCCTCGCCCTGGCGAAACAGCGGCTCGCCTTTCTTGAGCGGCGCGCGGCGGCGAATAATGGCGTCAAACTGATCCATGTCTTCAAGCTCGAGGGCAAGCGGCAGGCACAGCGAACTCAGGCTGCACGTCTGGCAGCGGGTTTCGTGCAGCAAGGGGCGCCGACGGCTGAGATATTCCGGCATGGATTCCTCCGTGAAGTGGGTCACGGCGCCATTATGCGAGCAAGTACGGCCAACTCACAAGCCGTTAGCGCGCTTTGTCTCAGACCTGGCCGTTGGCGTCGAACTTTCCATCCAGCTGGCCGGTATCCAGCGCGGCGGTATAGTCTTTCATGCACGCATGGTTTTTCACACAGAGGCCATCAATGCGCGAGAGCGCGGCTACCCCCAGGCCGATTAAATCGCAGTGCCCATGGGTGGTATACCCCTGCAGACTGTGCTGCAGCTTCTGCTGCGCGGCGGCTTGCGCCAGGCGGTCATCAGGGCGGGCAAAGTGATCGCTGCCGATGCGTACATAGCCGGCCGCGATGAGCCGCTCAGCGGGCTGCTGCAGCGGGTCAAATGCGATAGCCCGGGGCCTGCTCGACGGCTTGGCGGAGTGATCCCGCAGCGTAATCCGTGCCGGATTTAGCTCGACAATCTGTTCAAGCGTCGCGGCAAGACCCGTGCGGGTTTGCTTTGGCAGGCCGTAGCCGACGTCGATGTTCAGCGAGCGAAAGCCCAGCCGGTGGGCTTCTTCCATCAGGGTTTCGGTGAGTACGCAGGAGTGCTCGTGGTCGATGGCACGCTGCACGCCGGGGTTAAAGTCAAGCACCGCCAGGCTTAACCGGTTAAAACCCAATAGCTGAAGATGGCGCAGGGTGAAGACGTCGGCTTCGCGCGGGTCGAGCTTGATCGCGTAGTCGCGGTCGGGGGCGCTAGACAGCCTGAAGTGCGCATCCAGCCGGTCGAACAGGTCGCTCATCTGGCTCAGAGTGAGAAGCGTCGGCGTCTCGCCGCCCCAGTAGAGCTGTTCTACCGGGCGCGCGGTATCCAGGTGGCGGGCGAGTAGCCGCATTTCCCGGTCAAGGGACGATAGGTAGGGCTCGGCCCGCGCGACGTCCGGGGTGACGTTACGGTGGCTGAAGGGCAGATGAACATACAGCGACAGCGGCCGTGCGGCGGCGTTGCTGGCAGCAAAAGCGCGGTATATGGCCCTGTCCGTGGCGGCTGGTATTGGAGTAGCTATCGCAGGCGTGTGGGCAGTGCTTGCCATGGCAACGGCTCCCTGTCGTGGTGGGCGAGAATACGTCAGAGGTATCCTAGCCCCGCGCCGGGATGAAGGAGTTGAGCCATATCAAGCAATCAGGCGTCACACGCCTAATGCGTGGCGTTGTGCATCTCGCTCATGCTGCCCATCTGATAAAGCGACCACAGCTGCCACAGGGCAAAGGCGATAATGCACAGCGCGGCAATGCTGCGCGTTGCCGGGTGGCGAATCAGCGCGCTGAGCTGACGCGCGGCGAAGCCGGTCGCCAACAGCGCCGGCAAGGTGCCCAGCCCGAAGGCGCCCATCAGCAGCGCGCCGCGGCCGGGCTCGGCGATGGCCAGGCTCCACGCCAGCATGGAATATACCAGCCCGCAGGGCAGCCAGCCCCAAATGGCGCCCAGCGCAAACGCCTGGGGCAGCTTGACCACCGGCATCAGCCGTCGGCCCAGCGGTTCGATATAGCGCCAGAAACGCCGCCCCACGGCCTCGACCTTCAAAAGCCCTTTCCACCAGTTG